>JAMLGZ010000002.1:351205-702410 GCA_023957385.1 Brumimicrobium sp.
TAGTGTTCCTAGTATATATCTTTGATAGGAACTTTTAAATAATTCTTTTTTCATAAACCAAATTATTATGTGATTAAAATATAATGTTAGTGGGGCGCAAGATAGGTAAATAATTTCTGTTGAACTAATTTTTTAACATTTTGGTAGATTTTTTTATGCTATTTGTCGGAATAAAACAGAAAGAGTTCTTTCTGGTTGTATTATTTCTTCTCCTTTGGAAAAAGACGTATGTTTGTATATCTAAATTGAAAAAGAGAACAATGGAAACACAAGAAGAATTAGATGTACGTGTACTCGTACCTATGGATAGACATACCTTATTAAACAAAATGTTTAATGAATTACCTGCTGGAGAAAGCTTTATTTTTATTAATGATCACGATCCAAAACCTTTGTTTTACGAATTTCAATCCATACATGGAGATGTAGTTGGTTGGGAGTACTTAAACCAAGGAGGAAGAGAATGGAAAGTTAAAGTAACACGTTTGGCTAATTCTGTTGGGCGAGATTTTGAGGGAGCTGCAACGTTGATTGATTTACGTAAAACAAAAGAAGAAGATAAAAAGCATACTGTTTTTCATCGCTACGGAATGATGTTGGTTGGAGATACCATGGAATTAATTTCAGAGGGTTATCCCAATGAGATTAAAGAAATTTTTGATACTAAATTTCAAGGTGAATTTGATTGGAAATATAAAAAGCAAGAACCTCAAGAAGTAATTGCTCATATTACTAAGGTAAAAGTGCATGATAAAAAATTAGAAGAGAGTAATATCATTGAAAATTTTGATTTACGCCCTTATCCTCCAGCACAAAGACACGATATGGTATTTGATACATTTGATAAATTAAAATCAGGTGAGGCTTTTGTTTTTATAAATGATCATGATCCGAAGCCTTTGTATTATCAAATTGAAGCAGAAAATACCGAGCCATTTAAATGGGAATATTTAGTTTCTGGACCTATTGAGTGGAAGATAAAAGTAAGTAAGGATTAGAAAATAATGGAGTGATTATCTATTCTACAACTTTCATAGAGTAGATAATTGCTCTTATCTTATTTATTTCTAGACTAGGGGATACTGTTGGTGGGGCTCCTATATAACCACTTAGGGCTACGATGGTGTTTCGATGTGGATGTTTAAATTGAAATTCCCAAAATCTACCACCTGAAGGCTCCATCTTTCCAGTAAATTTATATAGACCACGAATTTGGTAGCCTATCACGTCTCCAATTTTAAATTTTTCATATTGCGGAATAACTGCAGGATGGTATTGGGTTCCCATATATACGCCTGGAATTTCATGTTTAACATATTTCTTTAAGATAGAATCTCTCATTTGGATGAGGTGTTCAGGGATAAGTTGAGAGGAATCTTTAAAGGGATATTCCCAAATCATGACTCCACTTTCGATGAAATTAACACGCGAAACTGCACTGTTTCCAGTAGTTTTTAAATCCATTTGTTTGGAACGTTCAGGGAAAAGGATAATTCCATAAGTATTGTCAATAGACTCATATTTATACTTATCAGGGAGAGTTAAATCTATTCCAAATTTGGTCTTAATTTTTTCTCTTACTTCTGTGTTTGCATATTTCCTATGGCGATAAAATTCACGTTTCCACTCTTGGCGGTCATAGAGTTTAAATAAATATCCAATCTCTTCCTGAAGTATTTGATACAAATCTGTGATATCATGCGCCTGTATTTTTGTATAAAGCTGCGTTTTTGCATAATAATTCTCAAAAATATGCATGATTGGTTTTCCTTTTTCTACTTTATTATCAATAGTTAATTCAATTATGTTACGTAGTTTGGTAGAAAGACTGTTGAATTGATTGAGCGTACGCTCATGAATCTCAAAATAGGGTGTATATGGATAAAAAGGACGAATAGGCGCGGCAAAGATTGAGTCGAACAAATTTTTAATCTCATTTGTATAAACCGTGTTTTCCGTAACGACAATTAATTTACCTGGAGAACCTGTATATTGTGTTTCAGAACCAGCATTGATAATATCACGTCCACTCTTTAGATCTTTAAGGGCAACTTTCTTGGTTTTATTTTTCCCATTATTCGTAGTTTTATGACCGTCTAAACAGGAAACTAATATTGTAATTAACGCCAAAAAGAAAAGCCAATATGTGAGTTTCTTCATTTTCATTTTATGGAGAGATTGTGCAATAAAGATACCACTTATTTAACGCGAATGATTTGACCAGTTTTTAATCCGTTGCGATCCATTCCAGGGTTTAATTGTAGTAATTCATCCACTGTCAAACCATTTTTATTAGCAATACCCCACAGTGTATCTCCTGCAACAACTTTATGAGTTTTACTCTCTGTACTCACAGTATCTTGATTTTCTACCACATTATTTTCGGGTGTATTCGAAATAGAGTCTTGTACAGCAATTTCATTAGTTGGAGTTTCTGTAACTTTAGGTGTTACTGGAGTAGGCGTAGTTTGTGCGGGTTTTTTTACTGGTGGAGCACTCGTGTAAATGATTAGTCGTTGTCCAATTGCAATATTTGTAGAACGTAACTTATTCCATTCCATAATTTTTTGAACGGTCGTTTTGTATTTCCCTGCGATATGCCCTAAGGTTTGTCCTACTGTTACAACATGTGTGATATAAGTGGGTTGAGATGCTTCAGCTTCCAATATCTTTTCTTCAATTACTTTTTGATATATCAAAGAATCTATCTTGAAAATACTATCTTCTATTTCTATCCATTTATTAATAAATGTACTAGGGATATTAATGCAAGCATGTTTCTCGCTATAAGGAATGTACGTTGTTTTGTAGATTGGGTTCAATGCTTGAATGTCTTCTACTTTCCAGCCTATTAATGAGTCGATGGTTTCCATGTGAATTCCTCTTTTGATACATACAGTATCAATCTGGAAATCATGAAATTTAGGTTCTCTTTCTGAAATATTATGCTCTGCCGAATAGGTCATCATATATGCCATAGCAATGAAATTAGGAACATACCCTTGAGTTTCTTTAGGCAAATAAGGACGAACTCCCCAATAAGTCATTTCACCTCCTGATCGTTTAATTGCCTTATTTACGTTTCCAGGTCCAGCATTATAAGCTGCAAGTGCCATAGACCAATCTCCATATAATTCATATAATTTTTTTAGATATAAACAGGCAGCCTCTGTCGCCATTTTAGGATCCATACGTTCATCAATGTATGTGGACTCATCCATTCCATACATTTTCCCAGTTCTATACATAAACTGCCATAGGCCTAGCGCTCCTGCTTTTGACTTTACTTGTGGGCGTAAACCGCTTTCAATGACGGCGAGATATTTTAGTTCTAACGGCATGTCATGTTTTGCCAACTTTTCTTCAAACATTGGAAAATATAGCTTAGATCTCCCTAATACAACACTTACAAATCCTCTTCTACTTTGATTGAAGAATTTGATAACACTTAAAGTAGTTGGATTGCATACAAATTCAAAAGGACTTTGTGCATCTAAAACAGTTAATCTGTTGCAATATTCAGAATCGGAGAATTGAGGAACAAATTTTTCATCATATCCAAAGGCAGCCTTAATTGAATCTTTTTGTTTTTTAGTAGAGGAAAATTGTAAATAATAATCATGTAATGTGCTGTTAATTACCTCTATAAATTCATCGCATTCTATTGTAGTAGTATCAGAGGTAGATTTAACGTTTTGTGCAAAAGAAGGCAATCCTATTAAAGATGTGCACACTATAATTATTATCTTACCTATTGTTCTTTTCATCCACCAAATTTCAGGAGATACGCTGAAGCGTCAATTAATATTTTTTCCTCAAAAGATTTGCCAATTACCTGCAATCCAAAAGGCATTCCGTTGTTATGTGTTCCAATAGGAAGGGAAATAGCAGGATTACCAGCTAAATTTGCTTGTACGGTATAGATGTCTTGTAGATACATCTGTATGGGATCTTTGATAGAATTTAATTTAAAAGCCGTAGATGGGGTTGTAGGTAATATAATGATATCGTAATTGCTTAAGATTTCATTTGTTTTATTTTGAATAAGACGTCTTACTTTTTGCGCCTTTGAATAGTAAGCATCATAGAAGCCATGTGAAAGCACGAAGGTACCAGCCATAATTCTACGTTTGACTTCTTGCCCGAATCCTTCATTTCTTGTTTTCACATAAATTTCTTCTACACCTTCTGCTGAAGGACTTCTATATCCATAGTGAATCCCATCAAATCGGGCTAGGTTGGAAGAAGCTTCTGCTGTGGTCAATACATAATAGGTAGGAACCATCTCATCGAGATAGGGAAATCCAACACCTTCTACAGTATGCCCTTCAACTTGTAACTTGCTGATAATTTCTTTTATTTTTGACTTTACTTCGGTATCGATTCCTTCACGTTCTATAGTATCTGTAAGATACGCAATTTTAAGCTTTTTGTTTAACGGAATTGGTTGATAAGAAGGTACTTCCTTACTAGAAGAAGTAGAATCATATTCATCTTTTCCAGCTATAACTTCTGTAATAAGTGCAATATCTTCAATCGAATTAGCAATTGGACCAATCTGATCAAAAGATGAAGCGTAAGCGATGGCTCCATAACGACTCACTCTACCATAGGTTGGTTTTAAACCGATAGTTCCAGTAAAAGATGCAGGTTGTCTGATGGAACCTCCTGTATCTGTACCTAATGAAACAGTACATAAATTAGCAGCAACTGCACATGCACTACCTCCAGAAGATCCTCCTGCTACATATTCCTGATTTATCGGATTTTTAACAGATCCGTAGTAAGATGTTTCGCTGGAACCTCCCATTGCAAATTCATCACAATTGAGACGTCCGATAATAACAGCATCTTCGGCTAATAATCGTTCTACTACAGTAGCTGAATAGATAGATGTGAAATTTTCTAAGATTTTGGATGCAGCAGAAACTTTATGGCCGTTATAGCAGATATTGTCTTTTAATCCAATCACCATCCCAGCTAATTTGCCAGCTGTTCCTTCTTTGATTTTTTCATCTATTTTTTTAGCATTAGCTATAGCTGTATCGGTAAACACTTCAATAAAAGCATTTAAATCTTTACGCTGCTCTATCACATTCAGATAACTCTGAACGATTTGCTCTACCGATTTCCCAGCTTGGAGTGCTATTTTTATTTCAGCAAAAGTTTTGTACATGAAAAATGAAAATCTTATTGATCGTTAGATTCTTTATTTTCAATATTCTTTGAGTCTTTTCCTTCCTCACCTTTTGTGGCATCCTTAAATTCTTTTACTCCTTGTCCAAGACCTTTCATTAATTCAGGAATTTTCTTTCCTCCAAATAAAAGTAAAACAACGACAACAATCAGAACTATTTGCCATGGGCCTGCTATTCCTAAAATCATTTTATTTCTATTAAAATTTATACAAATTTAATCAATAATCTAAAATTAAAGGTTTATCGTGAACAAAGTTTTAAGAAATGCTGTTATTTTTACTGAATTAAAAGAATTCTTAAGATATATTTATGGAACTTATATTAGAATCTCAAAATTTACAGGACTATTTGCAGGAAATTCCACCTGTTATCCAATTTAACAATCCTTCCATTCAAGAACGAATAGTTGAAATCCAAGAACGTTCTGGTTCAAAAATAGATCAGGCTAGATGGGCTTTTGAAATAGCAAGGGATGAAATTGCACATTCGTTTGATACCAAAGACCCTATAGTTACCATTAATGCTATAGATGTGATAGAAAATAAAGAAGGTATTTGCTTTGCTAAAGCACATTTATTAGCTACATTATTGCGTGGTTTGGGTATTCCTGCTGGCTTCTGCTATCAACGTGTTTTAAGAAATCCTAAAGATCCAGAATCAGGTCATGCCTTACATGGATTAAATGCTCTTTATTTAGAAGATTATGGCTGGTTCAGAGTAGATCCAAGAGGGAATAAACCTGGTGTAAATTCTCAATTCTCTATAGAAAAAGAACAGTTAGCTTACCCAATCCGCTCTGAATTTGGTGAAATAGACTATCCAAATGTATTTATAGCTCCCTTAGATACTGTAATTACATCTATGAAGAATTCTAAAACGAGTCAGGAATTATTTTTTAATAGACCTGAGGCTTTGTAATTTCTTATTTGGATAGGGGAGCGACAAATTTAATATGTACCAAGCTAATTATCTAATGAAAGTTAGGACGTGATTTCCCGTTTCATTTATAAGATATAGGAAACGGAAATTAGATGATCCCAACAACAATTAGAGTCAAATAAAAAACCAAGAAAAAAGCCGTTCCAAACTGAAACGGCTTTGTGTATAAATCACCTCATATAAATCTTCTTTTTACCTCTTCATCATTCGTTTAGTAGCCACCACTTGACCATCTGCGATTAAGGTGTACATGTAAATTCCAGTACTCAAATCGTCGGCATAAACATTTAATCTGCCTTCTCCTCGCTCGTCAATTACAACAGTCTTAATAATTTTACCCTCTGCACCGTAGAAAACGATTTCTGCTTCTTTAACGGTTTCAGGAATGGTGTAACCAATTATTGTTCGTTCGGCAAATGGATTCGGTATATTTTGGTTCAAAATAATAGTCGATTTATCGCTCAAAATAACCTTTATCTCTTCCAACAATTTTGCTTGGTTATCCTTTGGCATTTCTTCTGTCATTGACTGATTAATTTGACACAGTTGGGGCAATATACCACTTAGGCAATTTTCTAACTGGCTCAACCGATCATTTAAATTATTGATTAATGAATCTTTCTTGCCAATTTCATCTTGTTGCTCTTTAATTGCCGCTGCCAGAATACTTATAAAGGCATTGTAATTTACATTCTTATAGGTTATTTCTTCTGTAATAATATTTCCTATAGAATCCCTTGTTGCTGGTTTTGTTATCTCCTTAACTAATTCAGGAAGTATTTGCTCAACATCTTGTGCTATAAAACCATATTGTTTCTCATTTGGAAAATGAATGCCATATACATTTGAAGTGTCATAATAATATGACTTTGGTTGCAGGTTTGTTATTATTTCTATTGGGTTTAAAATGGTGTTAACGTCTGACTTAAATTGGGCATCAGAAGCTAAAACATAGCCTGTTCCTGAGTTCATACCATTAACATATATATCTCCTTCAAACCAGCCTGCATAACTAATTGCACTTCCACCTTGACTATTTGCAGAGGCGTATATTCCATAGTTTACTCCTGTTGGGTTAAAGGCCAGAGCTTTAACACCATAATTTTGGATGCTTCCAAAAGCTCGAGATTGTACCCCTATTGATTCTAACGAAGAACCTGAAGCTACTGAATTTAAACCATAACTACTTATACCACCCCCTCCATTTGCCTCGATGGCATAATTATTATTGCCGTCAAATGCCAAAGCTATCACACCTACATTACCCCCGTTTTGAATTCCATTAAAACTAGAAGAAGATTCAAAATAGCCCCCCACATTTGCAAAGCCATTTTCCGCAATTCCTTTTATACCTATACTCCATTTATTATAATTATTAGCAATACCCAATATTCCTATTGCATCACCAGTCATTGGATCTGAATTTGCTTGGTCTGAATTGACAACCTTAGCTCCCACGACTTCTGATGGGTTGTTTAATCCCAAATCTCTATACACATCTAATTTAGCCTCTGGACTTGTTGTACAGTTTTTACCTATTACAACACTATTTTCTCCATACAAAAGATTCCCAGTGGGATCTGAAAAATAATAATTATTCATATTCAAAGGTATTTCGTAATCTGCCGTCAATGGGTTAGGAGTATCACCACAGTAATTTCCAATTCCTACACCGCTATCATCTTCTACATAAATTACTTTACCCGTTGCATCCACAGCTAATACTCCATGCCCTGGATTAGTTGTCGTGGGGGAGGACGTATTCAAATCTGTAAACCGCATACCTGAACTTCCTCCTACATCGCTAACACTTCCCCAAGAATTAACTTCTAAATTTTCGCTTGGATTTATAGACCCTCCATAATACAAATTCGCACTCGGATCACCTCCTACACCTACAAATACACCTGTTGCTAACGTTGGGGTTAATCGCATTCCTTCTAAGCCGTCAATACTTGTAGCTGGTGGAGTTCCGCTACCTGGTGGCAATGCTGTAGTTGTGGAAGTGAAGATAAAGCGCATGTTATCGGGTCCGTTTGGAGTATTTCCTGCAACTTGATTATCTCCCCAGTTAATAACAGCATCCATTCGGTCATTGTCTTCTCGTTTTAAGCCGACATACATATTATCTGAATCATCACTGATAAACATTCCAACATCCATCCATGGCCTGTAGCCATCATCAAGACTTGTACCTATTATCGGAATTGATGAAGTGTTGTAGCCAAGATGAAGTAAACTTCTTGGTTGGGTAATCGGATTAGCACCATCCGCGCTAATAGCAACTCTCGTTCTATTCACAGGAGTTGTTAATCCACCAAAATTGCCCTCAGTGTTATTTAAAGCCCCAATGCTGGTAATTCTCATTCGCTCACCACTAGTTGCTGTTGAACCACTTGCTGTGCTTGCACTTTGAATGATAAACGGCGTATTTTCTTGCCAACGCAAGTAGCCATTGATATAAGAGCCTGTTTGTGCTATTCCAAATCGCAATCCGTCAAATTCGGTTTGACCTGTAGATTCGTTGGTATATTGAGACCAAACTTGCCTGTTTCCGTTTAAACTTAGATGCATCAGAGATTGTGGGCGCACATAAAGATTGGGTGGTGTAGTTGGTGTATTAATACCGAAGGTATTTCCCAATCCAAACTCACCAGTTGGTGCGAATCGTGCAACATGCAATCCATCGAAATCATTTACTGACTCCAAATCAGAGGATATTGCTGTTGTCCCACCTCCGCTAGCTAAAAATCGAAACACCATATCATCAGGCCCAGGATGTGAAGAGCCTTGGTTGTCTGACCATGCAATAGTGGTTTCAGTTATATCTGTTCCCGTTCCCAATTGTCGTTAACCAATATAACTCAAATCATTATTCCCAGTAAAGGTAATACCTGTTTTCATCCATGAACGATACCCTCCTTCCTGTAAAAGTGTTCCCTCTCCATTGAGATGTAAAAGAGAATATGCCCCTCTGTTAGCATTATACAACGTTCCTGGATTCTGCCATCCAATTAGCAGATTTCCATTGCGTGTAGCCGAATAACCGTCAATCGAATAACTCAAATTACCGTTGAGTTTCATACGGTTGACGTTGTTGGTTTTGAAAAGCAAAGGGTTGGTTCCGTTGGAGGTATTCCAACCAAGATATTTATTTGCGCCCCAAGTATTCCCATTTAACCCAGCATCAGTACTTTGTGCTTTTAAATGACCAATTGTAAACAAAATTAGTCCTAAATAAATAAAATTTTTCATAATTGACAAAATTTAATCACATTCATCCGAAAGTTTTTTAAAATTTGATACAAAACATCCTGTATCGTCCTATTTGTAATAGTCAATAATCATAATGTGAGAAAAAAAGTCAAACAGTTAAAACATTTGGAGTTGTACCGTTGTCCACAAATCATCTTCTGGAGGAGGTTTCTCTGCTTTTTGGACAATCGGTCGGATAGTATTTATAACATAATCTAAGGAAAGATAGAATGGCAGACAAATTCTTATTTTTTCTACAAAGTTTGAAAAAGCCGTTTTCCCTGACACCCCAACTCTTCGTAAAAGTTCAAGTAGTAAATAGGTAATTAATGCAATAAATATTTGTGATTTTACTGCATTTTCAGAAGTTCCTATAAAAGTTTTGACATTGAGATTTTGTTTTAAAAGCTTGAAGAAAGTTTCTATATCCCAACGCCTTCTGTATAGTTCTGCAATTGTTGAAGCTTTCCAAGAAAGATTATTAGTTATAATTTCTATCGTTGTATTTTTCTCTTCATGGTAGGCTACAACCTTTCTGAATTTCATTTGATTTATCCCAACTTCTTTTGCTTTTTGTCCTGTCAAATAAATAATCTCGTCTATTAAAATATGTTGATCCTCATTTTCTGGAAGATCTAATTCTTCAGCTACTTCATAAACAGTGTTTTCTTTTATTCTTGTAACAAAAACATTTTGGGACAACACCCTAGCTTTAATGATGTTAAAATCCCAATATCCTTTATCTTCAACAATAATCGTATCCTTTGGGAAAACAATTTCTTCAAATCCTTTTCTGTCATGAATAGATGCATTAGTGATATTCACAAGGTTAGGCATCATCATCGCCTCATCCCATTGCGTATGGATTTTAATTCCTCCTTTTGCTGTCCGAAACTTTGCCCAATCAAAAAGCCCTAGACACACGCTAACTGTACTGCTATCACGAAGAAGAATAGTTTGATTTTTAACTTCTTCTACTACTTTTCGATGAGTATGTCTTTTCAATAAATTACCGTAGTAGCTTAACAAACTCATATACAGACTCTCAAAGACTTTGTGGCTACGTTTTTTATTCCCATCACTCATCGTTGATTTTGCAGGACTTTGTTTTAAGTCTAAGTCCCGAATAAAGGTTTTCGACACACCAATACCAACAGAAATATCCTCTAAAGTACTACATCGAGACAGCTGTCCGAACAAATTTGCAACAAGTTGGTCATAAGTCTTGTATTTATGGCATCCCTTGTCAGAATTATGCTGTTGAATAACTCTTGCTAATAAATGTTGAGGAATTAAGTCAATAATTTGACGAATTACAGGCTTATTGTTATTTTTGTTCCTACGAAACAGTCCCATTTCATTTGAATTTTGTCGTGATTTTCAAATTTAAGAAGACTGTTTCGGTTTTTTAATTTTTAATATGATTTTCTGAAAAAGTTTCGGATAGTTATGAAATTTAATTTATCTTACCAAATGAATAAAACCACTTTTTTTAAAATCGTCTTTTACAAGTGTATAAAAATACACACCGTCTGTACATCTATTTCCATCGTATGTTCCATCCCAAAATTCGTGACTTGAATTATTAGTTTCAAATACAACATTTCCCCATCGGTTTAGAATTGTAAAATTAAACCCCTCGGGAACACCTTTAATCGTTAACACATCATTGACCCCATCATTATTTGGAGTATAAACATTTGGAATTGTAAAATTGGTTGCCACTAAGGAGACTTTATCTATATAATAATATGATTGAACACCATATATTGAATATTTTGTCACAACTGTGTCTAGATGATTATCTAAATCGAAAAAGCCAATGGTTAAGAATTTTTCACCACCTTGCGCCTCAAATATAAAATTAATTTTGCTCCAATTTTCTTCGTCACACGTTATAAATGAATTAGTATTTGTGTATTGAACTTCATGTAGAATTTGATTTACATCCCCCCCTATAGAATCCTCTGAAAACAAAAAACCTAAATTTGTTGTGCATACGGAAGGGTCATCAGCCTTATTTATAAAACAAGAAAACTCATATATTTTTTGTGAATCTAACGGATGTTTTAAATGAACTTGGATATACTCCCGAAATGTTGGATTGACATTAAAATCAAGCCCCAAACCTACATAAGCATCACCATCTTTTGGATATTGATATCCTATAAAATTTAATGGAATCCCTGTTGATAAATAATCGCTATTGCATACATTAAAATAATCAGGAGTTCCCCACGTTGCCGAAAACCACTCTGAAACAGAAAAATCTGCAATTCCTAAAGGACATTCCTCATACTCCTCAAAACTTCCATTCGGCACTAAATTTTCGCTTTCAGGTACGATTTGAGACAGTGTCAATTTAGACATCCATAACAAACAAAAGACAGTATAAAAAACGGTTTTATTCAATTGAATAAGATTATTGTTTTTTTAGTTCTTAATCTTTACCTCTTATCGCTTTGGATAGAACTAGTTAACTCCAATGGAGGGGAAACGTGTCTATTGTACTCTTTCTTAAAAGACAAAGACAGGATATGTTTTTCATCTCTTTCATACTATGCTCCTTTGCAATAAATCTCCATTGTGTTGGTATTAAAAAAACTTTCTTAAATTTCATAAATGGGAGTAGTTTTCCCCTGTGGTTTTAATTTCTTTCTTATAAAATTACCGTAAATGTAAACTTATGCCATATAATGTTTTTTTGTTATATAAGCAATTTACATCTTTTTTTCGAAAGGAAAAAATAAATTTTAAAGATAAATTGATGGTTAAGAGGCTTTTGTTCTACACAGGAGTAGTTAATCCACCAAAATTGCCCTCAGTGTTATTTAAAGCCCCAATGCTGGTAATTCTCATTCGCTCACCACTAGTTGCTGTAGAACCACTTGCTGTGCTTGCACTTTGAATGATAAACGGCGTATTTTCTTGCCAACGCAAGTAGCCATTGATATAAGAGCCTGTTTGTGCTATTCCAAATCGCAAGTATGAAGAATTCCAAAACAAGTCAAGAATTATTCTTTAATAGACCTGAGACTTTGTGATTTTTTAATTAGATAGGGGAGACACAAATTTAATATGTACCAAGCTAATTATCTAATGAAAGTTAGGACGTGATTTCCCGTTTCATTTATAAGAATTAATTCTTCCTCTTTTAATTGATAAGAAACTACCTCATTCAAAGCCTTTGAAAAACTATCTGGAATGGTCATATCTGCACACATCTTACGTGTAGAGCCAATTAAACCCAATTCTAATGTCTTTCCTGTAATGTTTTTGATTGCTCCAAAGTAGTTATTACAAGCATCTATCCCAAATACTCTTCCTTCGTTAAAATCGAAGTTGATTGTAGGACGTGTTTCTACATCAGTCACTTCTTTCTCATAGATGCTTTTAACGTTCCATTCTCCACTTAATTCTTTCTTAATAGCTACCATGTTATCCCTTTTAAAAGTCAGAATTTCATTTCCACTAGCATCTCGTATAATGAGTTTATCATCCACAATTTTGTAAGCATTCACTTTATCTAATAATTGAAAATAGATATCTTCTTTATTTTCATCGGAACAAGCCATGAGAGTAGCTACGGTTTTCCCTAATAGAATTTCTTTAGAAGTTAGTTTCTCTATATTACTTGAATAAGAATTGCAACCACCATTTCCAGAAATTGTATTACCCTCCACTATGAAATAAGGTTTTCTAACGGCATTATCCACCTCCTTTCCTTCCATTGATTCAACTATCCAAGTACCTTGAATTAAATCTTGATAATTTTTCTGTATGCTTTTGCTTGTCCCACAAGCAGTTAATCCAATTGCTACGATTGCTATTACAATTCTACTTCTTTTTGTCATCATCCTTTTTATTATAAAACAAAACGGGTTTGGCAAATTACATACCAAACCCGCTAGAAATTTTATTTCTTAAACCGTTAAGTATTTACAAAAATAAATAAAATCAATAATTTCTACTGTATATGAATTATATTTAATTTATAAAGATGCAAGAAATAGGAATAATTTTAAAATAGACCCCGAGCAACCAAGGTTCTCGGGGTGACAATCGAGGGGGGGGAGACTATCGGTCGGCAAAGCCGACCGCCTTACCCTCACCATGTATTGTCACCCCGACAGACGAAGGAGTGTCGGGGTCTATAATTATAATCTGTATTTTTTATTATTTATGTAATAAAGTGTTTATCTTAATTACGCTATCTTTTGCATCACCGTAAAGCATATCGGTATTGTCTTTATAGAAAAGAGGATTTTCTACACCAGCATAACCAACTGCCATCGAGCGCTTCATTACGATTACTTTCTTGGCTTCCCATGCGTGAATTACAGGCATTCCATATATCGGACTAGAAGCATCATCTATTGCACCTGGATTAACTACGTCATTAGCACCGATAACCATAACAACATCGGTATTAGGAAGGTCATCATTGATTTCATCCATTTCCAATACGATATCATAAGGAATTTTTGCTTCTGCTAATAATACATTCATGTGACCAGGTAAACGACCAGCAACTGGGTGAATAGCAAATCTTACTTCCTTTCCTTGTCCGCGTAAAAACTCAACCATTTCAAAAATTGGATATTGTGCTTTTGCTACAGCCATTCCGTACCCTGGAACGATTACTACTGAGTTTGCACTTTCCAATAATTCTGCGGTAGCTTCATGCGTAACAGAAGTGATTTCTCCTTCAATTTCTTGTGATCCTGTTGCTGCTGGTGCGCTCCCGAAACCTCCAAAAATCACAGAGAAGAATGAACGATTCATCGCTTCACACATGATGATGGAAAGAATGGCACCTGAGCTACCTACTAAGGCTCCAGTTACAATCAATAGGTCATTGCTTAGCATAAAACCAGCCGCTGCAGCTGCCCATCCTGAATAGGAGTTTAACATAGAAACAACTACAGGCATGTCAGCACCACCGATTGCCATAACAAGCATCACTCCTATAAAAGAAGAGATAGCTGTCATGATTATCAAGTACAACATTCCCTCAGTACCTGGCGCATTAGTAAATAGAACTCCTAACACAATGGAAGCTATTACTAAGATGATATTTACAGCATGTCTTCCAGGATATAATAAAGGTTTACTTCTTATTTTCCCATCTAACTTACCCCAAGCAATAATAGAACCTGTGAATGTTAATGCACCGATGAAAACACCTGCAAAAACTTCTACCAAATGAATATTCTTTTCTACACCTTCTAGAGCTTGGCTGTGAGGATCTATATAAGAACCAAAACCAACTAATACTGCTGCTAATCCAACAAAACTGTGTAAGATAGCAACTAACTGAGGCATAGCTGTCATTTCTACTTTACGCGCTACCATGATTCCAATCAAAGAAGCAATAGCTAGAGCAATAATAATATATACATATCCATTTTGTCCGTCTTCAACTCCTAAGATAGTTGCTAAAACGGCGATAATCATACCTACAATTCCAAAAAGAACACCTCTTTTGGCAGATTCTTGAGAAGATAAACCTCCCAAGCTCAATATAAACAAGATACTTGCGAATAAATAGGCTGCTGTTTGAATTCCTCCACTAATCATAATTTCTTGTTTTTATTTTTTAAACATATTCAACATACGGTGAGTTACAAAGAAACCACCTACGATATTGATACTTGCCACTAGGATTGCTAGAAAAGCAATAATTGTTAGTGGATGATCCCAGCTACTTGCAGGACTTAACACTTGAAGTAATCCTCCAACTACGATAATACCACTAATAGCATTGGTTACAGCCATTAAAGGGGTGTGTAAAGAGTGCGAAACATTCCAAATTACTTGCCATCCTACGAATACTGCTAGTACGAATACAGTAAAATGTTGCATAAATTCTCTAGGAGCAAATTGTCCCATTAAAAATAATACTGCACCTACAACACCTAATTGGATGAATAAAGATTTTGTTTTCTTTTTAATAGCTGCAATTTCTTGAGCTCTTAATTCTTCTGGTGTAACTTCCTTTACAACCGGTTTTGGTTTTTGTGGACTCACAGGAAGTGGTTTTGGTGGCCAATTAATAGCACCATTATATGTTACCATAGCTCTAGAAACTACATCATCCTCCATATCGATTTTGAAGTTTTCTCCTTTTCCCATGTCATCGAGTAGGTGGCATAAGTTGTTTCCATAAAGTTGAGAAGCTTGTGTTGGTAACTGATCCAATTTCCCAATAATGGTTATCCCATTATCAGTTGTGTAAATCTCTCCGTTTTTTGTGGCTTCGCAGTTACCTCCAGTTGAAGCAGCTAAATCTACTATAACAGAACCTGGCTTCATTGCTTTTACGTGATAATCCATTACCAACTTTGGAGCAGGTCTTCCTGGAATTTGAGCAGTTGTGATAATAATATCAACTTCTTGTGCTTGTTTTAGGAATAACTCCATTTCTGCTTTGATAAAGGCATCACTCATTTCTTTAGAATACCCTGAATCAGTAGCTCCGTCTTCATCAATGTTTACAGTTAAAAATTCTGCACCCATAGACTGAATCTGTTCGGCCACTTCCTTACGTGTATCAAATGCACGTACGATAGCTCCTAATGAGTTAGCCGTTCCAATAGCTGCCAAACCTGCAACTCCGGCTCCGATAACGAGTACCTTTGCAGGATCAACCTTACCTGCGGCAGTTATCTGTCCATTTAAAAATCTTCCAAAATGAAAAGAAGCTTCAATTACTGCACGATATCCATCGATATTTGCCATAGAGGAACGAACGTCCATCTTTTGAGCTCTTGAAATACGTGGAACCGCATCCATTGCTACTGCATTTACTTTCTTTTCAGCAAGTTTTTGCATTAAACTTGGATTTTGGTCTGGCCATAAATAACTTAAAAGGACCAAGCCTTCTTTCATCATGTCCACTTCTTCCAACGTAGGAGCCTGTACTTTTAACACAATATCAGACTCTGCATAAATATTTTGTGCAGAACCAACGATTTTTGCACCAGCTTCTTCAAATTCTTTGTCAGAAAAGTTTGCTCTCTTACCAGCTCCTGCTTCAATAATTACTTCAAAGCCTTGCTTAAGTAATCGCTTGGTTGTGGTAGGAGTGGCTGCAACTCTTCGTTCTTCTTTAGAAACTTCGGTTGGGATACCAACTATCATCTTCCTTATTTTTTGATTAATACTCTATAATTCGTTTTGTAATGTTCTTGCTTTTTTGCAAAGCACTCACAAAGATAGAAAATTATCGAAAATAAAAATGTGAAACTTATAATAGTCACAAATTTAATTTAATAAGTTGTTGGAATGTAGGTGGACCTATTAGACATTTCCTTCCATTTCCTCTAATACTGAGAAGATAAGATCGTTTTCATATCCTTTACTCTGTAGATATAGCACAACTTTTCCTTTGATTTGAAACGGGGTACCTTTCTTTTCTTTCCATTTCTTTTCTGCTAATTGATAAAGTGTTTGAAAATATTCATTAGAATCTATTGTATTTAACGCACTTTGAATACAAGATGAAGGTACCTGTTTGAATTTGAGCTGGGTTTTTATTTTAATTTTCCCCCATTTTTTGATACGAAACTTTCCAGACACATAACTATCTGCAAAGCGTTGTTCATCGAGGAAACGATTAACGATTAGGTCGGCTAATAAAGCATTGGTGTCCTCATCATCCAGTCCATAACTGCGGAGTTTTTTATAAACTTCACTATGGCATCTGTCCTGATAAGCACACCAAGCCTCAATTTTTTGTTTGGCTTCAAGAAAGGAATATCTGATTTCCTTTTGATCCATTATATTTTAATTGTCTTCCCGTCTTTGTCTTTAAACTGATATTGCATGAAATGGAAATTAGTGATGCCAGTTACAGCTATCCATTTCTTGTATTTAAAGAACCATTTTACTTGCTTTGAGAATATACCACGTTTAAAGTGTGACTCAATATATGGATGAACCTCTAAAGTAAGCCCTTTAATCTTTTTATCTTCTAGTAGATAAACAAGATTTGTTTCGATTTCATCTGCAAAAAGAATACTTGCACTGATTTCTCCTGTTCCGTCACAAACAGGGCATTTTTCAGAAGTTTCAATATCTGTTTCAGGTCTCACACGTTGACGTGTAATCTCAATTACTCCAAATCGAGAAGGAGGAAGAATATTATGCTTTGCTCTATCTGGCTTCATAAATTCTTTCAATGCATCAAAAAGAGCCTTGTTGTTCTCTTTTTCGTGCATATCAATGAAATCCACAGCTACAATTCCACCCATATCTCGCAACTGCAAAACTCTAGCTAATTCTTCTGCAGCTTCTAGATTGGTAGCAAGTGCGTTGCTTTCTTGACCTTTAGCATCTTTCCTGTTTCCGCTATTCACGTCCACTACGTGCATAGCCTCAGTATGCTCAATAATTAGATAGCCACCACTAGGAAGTGGCACCTTCTTACCAAAAAGAGTTTTGATTTGCTTATTGATGCCAAACTTTTCAAAAATAGGTAATTTGCCATTATAGCGTTTAACAATTTTTTCTCTTTCTGGCGCAAAAGAAGATATGAATGATTTCATCTTGTCGAATAAATCATCATCATTGACATGGATATCAGTGAAATCAGAATTTAACAAATCTCTTAGAATAGAAGATGCTTTGTTTATCTCACCTAAAACTCTACGAGGAGGTGTAGAATGTTGCAAATTCTTATGCAAAGTTTTCCACTTCTCCAAGAGACTTTTCAAATCTTGGTCAATCAACTCAATCTTTTTATTTTGAGCTACAGTTCGAATAATAACCCCAAAATTTTTGGGTTTAATATTGCTAATAATATCTTTTAAACGTTCTCTTTCTTTTGAGTCTCTTATTTTTTGTGAAACAGAGATTTTATCTGAGAAAGGAACGAGTACTAAATAGCGTCCGGCTAATGTTACTTCTGCACTTAAACGAGGACCTTTTGATGAAATAGGTTCCTTTGCAACCTGTACTATAATATGTTGGGAAGAAGAAATTACATCAGCAATTTTCCCTTCTTTTTCAATATCATTTTCGGTCTTGAAGTATAACAAGTCGGCCACATTCTGTTTGCCTTGCAATGTTTGCTGGGTAAACTTATTGAGTGACAAAAACTGAGGTCCTAAGTCTAAATAATGTAGAAAAGCATCTTTTTCATATCCTACATCGACAAAACAAGCGTTTAGGCTAGGTACTATTTTCCGAACTTTCCCGTGGTAAATGTCACCAACGGCGAAATCAATCTGTTCTTTTTCCTCGTGTAACTCAACAAGCTTTCCATCTTTTAGTAGTGCAAGCCAAACGCTACCCTTGCGGGAATCAACTACTAATTCGTAATTCACGGAAGCCGTTTTAAAGTTATATAATATGCGAAATGCTTTCTTAAACCTAAGAAAGCCCTATTCCGCGTTAATTTTTTACGTCTAAAAAATTATTTTTTCTTGTGTCTATTTTTTCTTAGACGTTTTTTTCTTTTGTGTGTAGACATTTTATGTCTTTTCTTTTTCTTACCACTTGGCATATCTATATATTTTTAAATATTAATATTCAATATCTTAAAGGTGTTTAAAAAAACACTCCTAATTCTTTTTTGAAATTAGGAGTGCAAAGATAATAATATCTTTAATAAGTCCCAAAAAGAGGGTAAAATTATATTATTTTACTTTTACTTTCTTCTTTACGTCTTCAACAAAAGTCTTTGCAGGCTTGAATGAAGGAATGTTATGAGCAGGAATAACAATTGATTTTTTTCTAGAAATATCACGTCCTACTTTTTTAGCTCTTTCTTTGATTACAAAGCTACCAAAGCCTCTTAGGTAAACATTATCTCCTTTTGCTAGAGATTTTCTAATCTCTTTCATAAAGGTTTCAACTGTCTTCTGTATTTCGTTTTTTTCTAAACCTGTCTCTTCTGAAATTTTTGCTACAATATCCGCTTTAGTCATAATAATAAATATTTAATAAGTTTATAAACATCATTAGTTTATTTGTTACAAAGTTAATAGGAATAAACATATTACCTTTGTAAATAGGTTAATAAATTATAAAAATTGCCTAATGCAAGATTTTTATCTACAAATTCGTAATTGGTTTCGACAAAACGCGAGAGAGTTGCCTTGGAGACAGACAAATAACCCCTATAAAATATGGTTATCTGAGATTATTTTACAGCAAACTCGAGTTGCGCAAGGGATAAATTACTATTTAAAATTCATAAAGACATATCCTACTGTGAAAGAATTAGCAGAGGCCGATGAGCAAGAAATTCTAAAATTATGGCAGGGATTAGGCTATTATAGTAGAGCACGGAACCTGCATTATGCTGCAAAGCAAGTTATGGATGAATTCCAAGGTCAATTCCCTTCTACTTATAATGACGTTCTGAAATTAAAAGGAGTGGGGGAGTACACAGCTGCTGCTATTACTTCTTTTGCATACAATCTCCCATATCCTGTGCTCGATGGAAATGCATACCGAGTTTTGGCTCGTTATTTTAATGATAGTACGCCCATTGACACTTCAGAAGGTAGAAAGGTATTTAAGAAATATATTACAGAGGTTTTTGATGACAGTTATCCTGCTGAGTTTAACCAGGCGATTATGGAGTTAGGAGCCTTAGTTTGTACTCCCCTTACTCCAAACTGTATAATATGCCCTTTACAAGAATCTTGTTTGGCATTTAGAGAAGGAAACCCGATAGATTTACCTCAGAAGATTCAAAAAGTAAAGATAAAACACCGTTTTTTACATTATTTAGTTTGTCCTGCTCAACTTCAACTTAAGAAACGTGAAAAGAATGATATCTGGAAAAACCTGTATGAATTTCCTATGTTAGAAAAAGAAAATCAGAAAAGTGATGAAGAAGTTAGAAAGGATGTATGGGATGCTTTTGGGGTGCAAATAAGAAATAAGCTGTGTACAGATAAACACATACTCTCACATCAACATTTACATACTATCTTTTGGGAAATTGATACGGCAATTGTGCATCCAGAGATATTAAATATTCAACTAAAGGATATGGAGGATTTCCCTATTCCTAGATTAATAGATCGGTTCTTAGAGGAAAATTGTAAATTATTTTTAAAGTAATTTCTCTCTTTTTTAGAAAATTCTATATACATTTATATCTTATAAATTCTATTTTTGCAAATATGGCTGGTAGCGTTAACAAAGTAATCTTAATTGGAAATCTAGGGAAAGATCCTGAAGTGAGAACCTTAGAACATGGCGTTAAATTGGCTCGTTTCCCTTTAGCTACCTCAGAAACATTTACCGATAAAACGACAGGAGAAAAAAAGAGTATAACCGACTGGCATACTATTGTTGTTTGGCGTGGCTTAGCTGAAATTGCTGAAAAATATCTAACAAAAGGAAAGCAGGTGTATATTGAAGGGAAGTTAAAAACCCGTTCATGGCAAGATGAAGCTGGTAATATGAAATATTCTACTGAAATTATTGCAGACAATATGATGATGCTTTCTAATAGGTCAATAGATGAATCACAAAAGAATCCTGGATTTGATTCTGGAGATACTCCTGAAAAACCAAGCCCCCTTGATGGAGGAATGATGGAGGATGAAATTGACAATTTACCCTTTTAATGCATAACCAAATGGATGATACGGATCCCCTGAGTTTTTTTCTTTTTTCACATTCGATTAACAACGAGATGAGTTTTTGGTTCTCAGTTGTATGTTTACTTCTCCTTTTATTAGGCTCGGCTTTGATGTCTGCATCTGAAGTTGCATTCTTTTCTTTAAGCCCGGAGGAACGTGAAGAGATAAAAGATAGCAAAGGAAGAAAGTTTGAATTAATTATGGATTGGCTCGGCAAACCAAAAACTTTGTTAGCAATTATATTAATATCGAATAACTTTATAAATGTATCGGCTGTTATATTAGCAAGTTACATATTTAATCAGATTTATCCTGTAGACCCTCTATATATAGGTGTAGATTATATACGCTCTATTATAGAAATTGGTGGGATTACTTTTATTTTGGTATTAATAGGCGAGATTACACCAAAGGTATATGCCAATCGCAATGCTTTACAAGTTGCTAAATTGATGGCACAACCACTTTATATTATTAATAAAATCCCTCCTTTTTCTTGGTTGAGAGCCTTCTTGGTAAACGGAACAGATGTCATATTAAAATATGCTAGGAAGCGTAAGATAGATGTGTCAACTGCGGAATTGGAATCGGCTATTGCATTGACCAATGAAGATGATGTTACTCAAGAAGAACAAAAAATTTTAAAAGGAATAGTCAACTTTGGAAATAAGGATGTAAAGCAAATTATGCGTTCTCGTATGGATACTGTATCTATTGATGGTACTGTTAATTATGAAGAGCTTATGAAAATTATCTTGGAACATGGATATTCTCGAATCCCTGTATATCAAGAAAAATTTGATAATGTATTGGGGATATTATACGTAAAAGATTTACTTAAGCATTTGAGTGCACCTTCCGATTTTGAGTGGTCAACTTTGATACGACCTGCCCTCTTTGTGCCAGAGAATAAGAAGATTGATGATTTATTAAAACAATTTCAAGAAAAGAAAATGCACATGGCCGTAGTAGTTGATGAATATGGAGGTGCTTCGGGTATTGTGACTATGGAAGATATTTTGGAAGAGATTGTGGGAGAAATTACAGATGAATTTGATGATGAAGATATTATCTATACGAAAATAGATGATTCTACCTATCTGTTTGAAGGGAAAACTTCTCTAGTTGACATGTATAAAGTACTTGATATTGATGGAAAAGATTTTGAGGATGAAAAAGGAGAATCAGACTCTATTGGAGGCTTCCTTGTAGAACATAGTGGTAGAATCCTGAAAAATAATGAAAGTTTGAAATTTGGAGATTTTAAATTCGTTGTAGAATCATCTGATAAGAAAAGAGTCAAATTGGTTAAAGTTATTAAGCAGAAATAAAATGATACAACTGAAAAAGGCGCATATCTCTATTATTATTGGACTTTCTATCATGACTGCTTGTACGCAACAACAAACATTTATTCCCAAACCCCCTACTTATCTTGAGCTCCAATTTCCAGAGCGTACTTATTCTATCTATCAGGATAACTGTGGCTACAGTTTTTCCAAGCCTAGTTATTTTACAATTAAAGAAGCAAATAATTCACCATGTAACCGCGATATTGATTTTGGAATGCTAAATGGAGTTTTGTTTCTGAGTAGAATGGATATGGACACTAGCCTATCAGCATATATTAATTACGCCTTGGGTAAAATTGATGAACATAAGATTAAGGCTACTGCGATTTATGATTCCACTTTTATTCGTAAAGAGGACAAAGTGTATGGTACTTTCTTTGAACTACAAGGAAATGTTGCGTCGCCTTTTCAGTTCTATCTCACGGATTCCACTAGCCGCTTTGTAAGTGGAGTTGTTTACTTTAATACTCGCCCTAATTACGATTCTATTAAGCCTGTATTGAATTTTGTAAAGAAAGACTTATATGAATTTATGAATACCCTAAAATGGGATAACTAAAGCGCTGAAAACTTTAGTGTAGCATTTATATTATAATTAGAAACTTTTCTTTTATTATCCCAAAAGTAAATCAATATTTTATCATCTTTAGTTAATTGTAATTGAAGGTTGTTTTTTATGTAGAATTGGATTGATTTTTTATTCGTTTGATGCATATCCTTAGGCAACCATTCTAGTGTATTCCAAAAAATAGTTGAGTCTCCACGCTTTATGGTATAGACTAAGTTAGGTGCATTTTCTGGGGTGAGTTTGGCATAATCTCCAGAAAACACTAAATTTAACTCAAAAGAGAGTTCTTTGTATGACTCTTTTAAAATGTCATCTAGTACATTATAAAATTCTTTTTCTTCATGTATGGTAAGAGATCTTGTTTGCTCCTTTTTGAGTGAATAATCTATATCTCTTGGGATGAGTATGTTTTGAGTTACTACCTCTTTATGGATAAGATCGGAGCTTTTTAAGAGATTTTTGTAGTGAGTGATTTCATCCAAATTTGTGACTTTTGATAAATGGAGTCTATTGCTAATCTTATATAAATCTCCCTCAGAATAGAAATATTCATTGTGTAGCATGTCTTTGATTATCCGATCGTTGCGCATAAATGCTACATCGCATTTTGATTGAAAAGTTGCAGATGTATCTAAAGAGTTTCCTAGCCAGCTGACAGAATCTAATTTTGGGAGTTTATATTTCTGTTGTATGAGCTGGTAAAGAGATGGTCCGATGTCTAAATGAGAATTTACACCGAGAATATTTTTTGTACGGTTTAATAAAGGAGAATATATCATGAGAACTGAACGATACTTTTCTATGGGATTTGTTTGTGGAATATCGCCAAACATGTGGTCTCCTAAAATAACGTAAATGGTATTTTGATGACTAGCTAATTTTTCACGTTCTTTAAAATACATTTTGAGTGCGTCATCTGTGTATAAGAAGGTAGCAAATTCTGCAATATACTTCTGGTGTTTCTTTTTTATATTAGATGGAGCATTAGACTTTTGTATGCTAGCTTGTACCTTTTCATAGTAATAATTGGGATTTTCTACTATATATGGATAATGCATGGATAGTGTAATTAACACATCAATATAGGGTGAAGATTTTTGTGTATGTTTTTCTTTTTCTATAATATCTTGAAATAAGGCTCTGTCTGGAATTCCAAAAGGAATAGAATCTACGCTAGTTGTTTTCCCTGTTCCTTCGTAGTTGTATTCAGATTTGTCGTAGATATTTTTAAATCCTTGATTATCTATGAATAAATCCATGTAATCAAAATGGGCGTAGCCTCCATAATAGAAATTGCCTGTGTATCCATTCTGTAAAAACCAAGAAATAGGCGTTTTATTAGTCGGATACCCTGCTAGAGTATTTATGAAGCCTTTTGGACCATGTGGTAAACTACCTAAAACACTAGGAAGGGAAGCAAAGGATCGTTCTGCAGTAGCTAAAGAATTCTCGAAATAAAGACTATGCTTTGCTAGGGAATCTAAGAAAGGGGTATAACTGATTTCATCTGCGTGTAATCCACTAAAAGATGAAGAAAGACTTTCAACTATAATATACACAATATTAGGTGGAGTATCCCCTAGATTAAAGAATGGAGCTAAGGTGTTCTTATTGTCGTTTGGATGATAAAGAGGATAATCAGTGTTGACGAGATGATGATTAATAGTTTGTTGATACAAACGTATGTCATCAAGAGTTAAGTCATTATTTATTTCATCTTTGTTAAGTATTGAATTTATAAAATAAATGGTTTTATTCTCTGAGAGACCTCTATAACTTCCACTATCTATTCTAATTTGCTGTTGAAAGAAAAAAGAAACGCCTCCTATAAATAGGAAGAAATATATCATCCATGATTTGCTAGGTCTTTCTAATAATCTCAAAAACAAGAAATAGAGTAGGATAGGAGTTGGTAATAAGAAGTAATACCATTTGACAGTAAAGTAACTTTTGTAGATGATACCAATTTGTTCGCCATTGAATTCAAAAACAGTTGAATCTATAGGAGTGAGTGTGATAAGAAAGAAAAAAATGGAACTTAATTCGAATAGTAGAATAGAGCATAGTATAAAATGAATAAAAGCTTTAAATGGAAGAGAGAGTGTTTTTAAGAAATGAAGAGGAAAAAATAAGATGCTTATTAAACCAATAGCAAAAAGAGAATTTAGAACACCTACTCCCCATATCTCCCATGGGTTTTCAATATAATGTATCGAATTTGCTAGGTAGAACCCACTACTCCATACAAGTATTAAAACAATCAAAGCAGATAGTAAATATGTAGGTATAGTTTTTTTCATACGCGCAAGATAAAAGAAAAGGATAGCTGATTACTATCCTTTTCTTTCAGTTTTCTTTACCAATTTATCTCATACGGCATTCTTGCCTGAACTCCAGAAAGATTTTCCAAACGTTTTACTTGATAATATAGATTCGATATTTCTTGAGGAACTATAGTTTTTTGAGCTTTTACATCGTCTTCATCATCACTATTGATTATATCAACCATTTCCATCCATATATCTTTTTTTACTTTAGGATAATAGCGAACAGAAGGGTCCTCAATTCCAGCTTGTTTAACAGCAAAATCAATAGCATCCTGTAAACTACCAAGTGTATCCACGAGTCCGATACGCAATGCATCAACTCCCGTCCATACCCTTCCGCGAGCAACCTTATTTATTTGATCTGGAGTAGTTTTCCTTCCATCTGCTACGCGTTGCAGAAATAAAGAATAGGTAGAATTCACCTCCTCCTGAATCATCTCGAACTCTTCAGGAGTGAATTTTTTATTAAGAGAAAGTACAGCATGAGGATTTGTGGATACTCTGTCAAAAGTGATTCCCAATTTTTCTTCTAGCATTTTACCTGTAAAAGGAATAACTCCAAATACACCGATAGAACCAGTAATAGTAGTTTTTTCAGCAAATACTTTGGAACTTGGAGTGGAAATGTAATAACCACCAGATGCAGCTACATCTCCCATAGAAACCACTACTTTCTTTTCATCGTTAGCTAACTTTACTTCTCTCCAAATCTCCTCGCTTGCTAGTGCACTACCTCCAGGAGAATTAATGCGTAGCACAATTGTTTTGATGTTTTTGTCTTTTCTAGCCTCACGAATCAATTTTGTTAAACGATTACTAGCCATCTGATTACCATCCACAGTAATCTCACCTTCGGCAATGATTACAGCTACATTGGCAGTTTTTGCATGAGCCAGTTCCTGCTGATTCTCAAATTTTGCTTGAGCATATTTTTCAAAATTTGAAAGATTTAAATCTTTGAAATCTTTAGCTCCTACTTTATCAGCTAATATCTGAAGTACTTCATCTCTATATAAAACACTGTCTATAAGTTTGTGCTCTAGAGCTTGGTCCATACGGCGTACAAGTGCATTGTTAGCTATATTGTCCAATTCATCAAGAGAAATCCCTCTATCTTCACTGATATTCTTTTTGATGGCAGTCCATAAATTATTCATATAGACAGAAATCTGTAATCTACTCGAATCACTCATCTCTGAGAGAAAATAAGGCTCAACCGCACTTTTAAAAGCATTATCTTTTCCTCTCACTACCTGCATTTCTAAGCCTAATTTATCAAAAAGGCCTTTGTAGAACATAAGCTCGGCTCCTAATCCTAAGAACTCAAAATTTGTGGTAGGAAACGCATAATTTTTAGTTGCTGCAGAGGCAATATAATATTGCTTTAGACTTACAGATTCTCCTTTATGATAAGCAATTACAAATTTACCTGATTTCTCTTCAAATTGATGAATTGCATCTCGGATAGCAGTTGCTGTAGCTAATCCACAAGAAGGACTCCCAAGTTCAATGTAGATTCCTTTTACATGATCATCATCTGCTGCTTTTTCCAAACCATAAAGAATATCAGCTAATCCAGTTTTTGAATCGACACCTAATCCTGTGAAATTCACTTCATTCTGACTAATTTCTCCTATTGCTCCATCTAATTTCATGTGGAGAATTGTTTTGTTTTTCACTTCATAAGTAGGTTTACTTTTCATTAAAGAACCTATTACTGAAGTAAATAGAATAAAAAATAGTAGGATGAGAACACATCCTGCGATTAAACTTGGCCAAAAAACTCGCCAAAAAGAAACCCTAACTTTGTTAGTTGCGCTCATGTTGTTTGTTTTATAGATATAGAATTATATCTTCATTAGTAAATGCAAGTATAATTATATTATTATTTTTTCTTTATTTAATCAATGAAATATTTGTTAAATCAATTAATTCTTACTGGAAAGTTAAATTAATTTAATTGAAATGTTTTTGTTTTTATTTAATCGGTTAAATTAGCTTGATAATTAACATTGTTTTGTGACATATGGAGAATGAGGTATAGAAGGGATATAAATAGTGAAAATTCTCAAACGCTTATTTTTAGTTTAGGAAGTAATCTCGGAAATAAGGAAAAAAATATACGAAATGCTATCGAGTTATTACGAATGGAATTTGGTAGTGAAGATGCCTGCTCTTCATTCTATGAAACAGAACCGTGGGGATTTCAAGCGGATTCTACTTTCATTAATTGCTGCATTGTGTTTCAAAGTAACCTTGATCCTTTCCATGTATTAGAAAGAATTCAAATTATAGAAAAGAAACTAGGAAGAACTCAGAAAACTTTGGAAGGGCAATATGAATCACGTTTAATAGATGTTGATATAATTTATTATGGGGATAAAATTGTGAATGACTCGCAATTAAATATTCCTCATCCTTTATTGTATCAAAGAGATTTTGTGTTAATCCCTTTAGCTGAAATTCTCCCTAACTTTATAGATCCTATTCGAAAAATATCAATTGCTCAAATAAAGGAAAATCAACGCAAAAAATATGAATTAGTACAAAAAATACTAAGAAATATTTGAATAAATTAGCAACTTCTTTTGTGTAGAGAAAAAAATTATTAATATTGCATTTATAACTAAGAAAGAATAATCATATGAACATGAAAAAAAATAGTGTTAAAAGTCTAGCGTTAATTGCTACAGTTGGTGTATTAGCAACTGGTTGTGACTTATTAAAAGATGTAGATTATACTATTACTCCTAACCCTCTTGAAATGCATGGGGATAGTGTAAGAGTTAAAGCTGAAATTACAATTCCTGAAAAAGGAATTAAGAAAAAAGTATATGCTGAGGTTACTCCTGCTGTTGGATCACACGCTTTAAAACCGATTTCTATTGTTGGAGAAAAAGCAACAGCAAATGGAACAGTAATTCCATTTAAAGCAGGTGGTAAAGTAGTATATGAAGATATTATTGCATACGCTCCTGATATGGAAGTTTCTGAACTTACAGTGTCTGGTAAAGTGTATAAAAAAGGTAAAGTAAAAGAAGAATTAGAGCCAACAAAAGTTGCAGATGCTACAATTGTAACTCCGTTCTTAGTAAATAAAGATTTTAAAGTAATTATTGCAAAAGATGAATTTCAGCGAGTTACTGATGAAAAACAAATTGCAGAGATTAATTACTTAAAGGGAAATGCAGCTGTTAGACCTACTGAAAAAGTAGATGCTGATATGAAAGCAATGGCAGATTTCTTAGCTGCTGCTCAGACAAACCCAAAAATTGATATCCAAAACATCAATATTGAAGCATTTGCTTCTATCGAAGGTGAAGAAAACAAAAACAATACACTTTCTTCTGACCGTGCAGAATCTGCAAAAAAAGCTACTATAGAGATTGCTTCTCAAAAGAAAGTTGCAAATGAAAAAGCTAAAGCTGCAGAAAATTATTCCACAGTTGGAAAAGGAGAAGATTTTGTAGGATTCAAAAATGCATTAGTTGCTTCAACTATGGATAAAGGTGATAAAGACCTTATCTTACGTATTTTAGATATGCAACAGTCTTCAGAAGCTCGTGAACAAGCAATTAGAGATTTAAGTACTTATTTATATTTGGATAAGAACATCTTCCCTGCTCAACGTCGCGCAGAAATCGTTGTTAATTATAAATTGACTGGTTACTCTGATGAAGAATTAGTAGAACTTTCTAAAACAAATATTGATGCGCTTAAATTGGAAGAAATCTTATTTACAGCTACTTTAACTCAAGATTTAAACGAAAAAATGCGTTTATATAAAGAAGCTGAAAGATTATTCCCTCAAGATTATAGAACAGCTAATAATGTAGGTGTTATTTACTACATGCAGAATGATCTTGATCAAGCAAAAACTCAATTTGATAAAGCTAATAGTATTCAAGAAAACGTAATTTCTAAAAATAACTTAGCTGCAATCGCTGGAGTAAAAGGTGATCGTGATAAAGCAAAAGCTTTATTAGATGAAGCTAAAGGTGCAGGATCTGAAGTTTCTTATAATAAAGGTATCTTGAATATCCAAGATGGTAAATACGATGATGCTATCTCTAATTTTGGAAGTGATGCTTCTTTCAACAAAGCATTGGCTTATTTGTTAAATAAAAATGAAGGTCAAGCTAAATCTACAATTGAAAGCGCACCAGAGGTAGAAACAGCAAAAGGATATTATTTACAAGCTATCATAGCTGCTCATGAAAGCAATTTAGATGCGATTGTATCTAATTTGAAGAAAGCATTTACTCAAGATGCTTCTCTAAAAAATAAAGCTGCTACAGATAGAGAATTCATTAAATATTTAGAAAACGCTGCATTTACTGCAATCGTTAAATAATTCACATTAATTCTTTCTTATAAGAAAGGGTTACCGCGAGGTAACCCTTTTTTTTTATGCTATATTTGTCTTGTCCTAACATAGCGTTACACTAAAAAAAGTAATGTTATGGATAAATCTAAAAATCAGTACATTAAACGTACACAAAAAGATTACAGCATGTCTTTTAAATTAGCTGTAGTTAAAGAAGTTGAAAGCGGAGAAATTAGTACCGAAGCAGTAATGCGAAAGTACGGTATACAATCTCATAGTACAATTTTAAATTGGAGAAGGAAATTTGGTATCTTTGATTTAAAAAACAGTTCTAATTCTATATTTATGAAAACACCACAACAAAGAATCCAAGAGTTAGAGCAGAAATTACGGTTATTGGAATCAAAGAATGATTTCTTAGAGGAACAATTAATGAAAGCCGAGGATAAAGCTTATATTTTGGATAAGCTTATAGACATAGCAGAAAAAGAATATATGCTTCCTGTAAGAAAAAACTCCTTCCCCGATCAATCAAAGAAACAAACAAAGAAAGGCAAAGGTCAATAGGCTATCTTTGTGGATTGGTCGGGATAAATAGACAATACTATTATCGTAGTTTCTGGCTTATAAATGAAAAACGAGAAGTCGCTAGCCAAGTTATTGAAATGGTTAATAATGTACGTATAAAAATGCCTAGAATAGGTACTAAGAAGCTTTATTTTCTTTTAAAAGAAGAATTAAAAGGTCTTCATGTGGGTAGAGATAAACTTTTTGATATTCTTAGAGCAAATCATATGTTAGTAATTCCAAGGAAAAACTATCATATCACAACTAATTCTCATCATCGATTTCATAAATATAAAAATATTGTAGAGAATTTAGAAATAACAAAACCAGAACAAGTATGGGTATCAGATATAACTTATATTGAAGGAAGAGGTAATGGTTATTTAGCTCTAGTAACGGATGCTTATTCAAAGAGGATAATGGGGTATGATTTATCAAATAGCCTTGCAACAGAAGGTGCTTTAAGAGCTCTTAAAATGGCCTGTAAAAATCGTATATATAAGAATCATCCTTTGATTCATCATTCTGATAGAGGAATACAATATTGTAGTAATAAATATCAAGAATGTCTTAAAAGGAAAAATATTCGACCTAGTATGACTGAAAGCTATGATCCGTATGCAAACGCGGTAGCTGAAAGAGTAAATGGAATATTAAAGGATGAGTTTTTATTGGAAAATTATAAAGCTGATATTCAAACAATGAAAAAAATTGTAAAAGAATCTATTGAAATCTATAATAACCAAAGACCACATCTGTCATGTGAATTGTTAACACCAAGTAAAATGCATATGCAAAGAACTATAAAAAGAAAAACTTATAAAAAAACTTCTGTGAAGCTAGCTTCACAGAAGTTTTAATTATTTTTGTTTAAAATATGTAACGCTTATTTAGGACGATACAATTAAATGATATGTAGTTTATTGTATGTATAAAAACTACCAAAGTATTGGATTGCTCATTCTTTCATCACCAATGGTTGTTTCTGTGCCATGACCGCTATATACAACAGTATCGTCCGGAAGTAAAAACATTCTTTGAGTGATTGTATGTTTTAATACATCAAAATTGCCCCCGGGCAAATCCACTCTACCATAACTTCCCTTGAAAAGGATATCTCCATTAATTACTAATTTGTCTTTTGAACTATAAAAAGCAACATGTCCTGGAGAGTGTCCAGGACCAAAAATCACTTCAAATTCCATGTCGCCAAATTGTAGTTTTTGTTTATCTTCAAGATATTTATCTGGTAGTGGAGATGGTTCAAATTGATACATGCCATATAATTGTGCACTCTTTTCTCCCATAGCTAAAGTAGGTAAATCAGCCTGATGAAGATATAAGTCAACACCAAATTCTCTTTTCATAAAAGCATTTCCCATCACATGGTCTAAATGAGCATGGGTATTAAGAATCGCGCAAATATTTAATTGATTTTCACTGATGTAATTCCTTAATAAATCTCTTTCCTCTTGAAAATAACAACCTGGATCTATAATTACTGCATTCTTCTGTTCGTCAAACACAATATATGTGTTTTCTTGGATGGGATTGAATATGAATTTTACAATTCTCATAGTGCTTATCTAAATTTGGTAGTAAATCAATCAACAAATCCGCAAAATTGATTACTTTTAGCTTTGACAAAAATAAAATTTATTTCTCTATAAATTTCTCAATTCATGAATATCGATGTGAAATCCGTTGTTATTGCTAAGTCTGAAGAACTATTTGAGAAGGTTGTCGGATATAGGCAACACCTACATCAATACCCAGAATTATCTTATCAGGAATACAATACTATGAAATTTATTTCTGAACAATTATCTCAAATTGGAATCCCTCACCAAACAGGAGTAGCTGAAACTGGTATTGTAGCTTTGATTAAAGGAAAACATCACTCTGAAAATCAACCTTGTATTGGTTTAAGAGCAGATATAGATGCACTACCTATTCAAGAGTTAAATGAAATCCCTTTTGCTTCTAAGAATCAGGGTGTAATGCATGCTTGTGGGCATGATGTGCATACTTCTATACTTCTGGGAGTGGCTGAGATTTTATGGGAATTACGAGAAAACCTTCCGCATCCTGTTAAGTTGATATTTCAACCAGGAGAAGAGAAAAATCCAGGAGGAGCCGGTCTTATGATTAAGGCAGATTGTCTTTCAAATCCGCCTGTTATGAAGATGTATGCTTTACATGCGGATCCAGATATCGAAGTGGGAAAAGTGGGAACAAAAGAGGGGCTATTTATGGCTTCATGTGATGAAATATATATTGATATTATTGGTAAAGGAGGGCATGGAGCAAGACCACAACAAGCAGTTGATAGTATTCTAGTGGGTGCTGAAATAGTTACCTCCTTACAAAAAATAGTTAGTAGAAATTGTGACCCAAATATCCCTTGTGTTCTTACTTTTGGTCATTTTGAAGGATTGGGCGCAACAAATGTAATTCCAGAAAGAGTCCATCTCAAAGGCACGTTTAGAACAATGAATGAAAGGTGGAGAGCTGAGGCTTTAGAGAGAATACAGAAACAATCTGAATTAATTGCACAAGCACATGGAGCAGAGGCTAAGGTTGAAATTAGTCATGGTTATCCATTCTTGGAAAATGATGTAACTACTACACGAGAGTTTATTCAAAATGCTCAAAATTGGTTGGGAGCAGAAAATGTAATTCCCAATATGGAAATGCGTATGGGATCTGAAGACTTCTCGTTTTATGCACAAGTTGTTCCAGTTTGTTTTTTTAGAATTGGTGTTAGGAATAAACATGCTCAAAGAATATCAGGTTTACATACAGCTACTTTTAATATTGATAATCAATCTCTTAAAATAGGAATGCAATTAATGACAATGAATTGCATAATTTAGCGTTATATGGTTTGAAATTTGTTATACCTACGAGAAGAAATTACAAGATGAACCAAAAACTATTGCTACAATATTTAAGAAGAATTAAATTTCAAGGTACGCCCGATGTAAGTTTGAAGACACTCTCTCAAATTATCCTACGACACACCCAGACTTTTGCATTTGAAAATCTTAATCCTCTGGTGGGACTTCCTGTTTCCTTAGAGTTAGAAACTATTGCTCATAAATTTATAGTAGAGCATAGGGGAGGATATTGCTTTGAGCATAATAGATTGTTATTAGAAGTTTTTAAAGCTATTGGTTTTGAAGTGCGAGGTTTATTAGGCAAGGTGTATGCAAAGGGGAAGAGAATAGAGGATTTACAAAGGACTCACATGATTGTACTTGTTTCTTTAGATGGGAAAAACTTTATTGCCGATGTAGGATTTGGAGGGTTCGATCCAACGAGTCCAATTCGTTTAGTTTGCAATCGGATCCAAAAAACAACGAAAGAAAATTTTAGAATAATTAAAGAAAGAAATCATTATATTTTACAAATAATGATTCAAAGTAGATGGGTATCTCTTTATCTTTTTGATTTGCAAGAGCAATATCCTCCTGATTTTAAAATAGCTAATTGGTACACCTCTGCACATCCAGACTCTTCATTTACATATCAATTAAAAGCTGCTATAGCAACAGAAGAATGTAGATATACTTTGTTTAATAACGTGCTTTCTACACATTACCTTGGTAAAAAATCAGTGAAAGAAAAACTGACTAATCTTTCTTCAATTCGAAGGGTTTTGCAAGAAAATTTTAAAATTAGGATAGACGATCTACCAAATTTGGATAAGGAGCTTCAAAAGTTGATCTAAATCTGTACATTTGTGGTCTAATTATTAAATAGATTCAAATTATGAGTACAACTGATGCTATTCTTCAAGGAGATGTTCATTTTGATGTAGATTCAAGAGGTGTTGCAACGATTACTTTCCATCATCCATTAAGTAATTCTTTACCTGGTAGGGTTTTAAAGAAGCTGGCAGAAACAATTACAGAAATGGGTAATAATAATGAAGTAAAAGTTATTGTATTAAAATCTGAAGGAGAAAAAGCATTTTGTGCCGGTGCCAGTTTTGATGAATTAATTTCTATTAAAGATTTAGAAACAGGAAAAATATTCTTTTCAGGATTTGCCAATGTAATCAATGCCTGTCGAAAAGCACCAAAATTTATTATTGGAAGAGTTCAAGGGAAAGCAGTAGGAGGTGGAGTTGGTTTAGCATCTGCAGTTGATTATTGCTATGCTACACGTGAAGCTTCTGTAAAGTTATCAGAATTAGCGGTAGGAATTGGCCCTTTTGTTGTTGGTCCAGCAGTAGAACGTAAAGTTGGGGTTTCTGGTATGAGTCGTTTAGCTATTGATGCTACAACTTGGAAGAGCGCAGAATGGGCAAGAGATAATGGTTTGTATGCTGAAATATACGATACGATTGAAGAGATGGATAAAGAAGTTGATAAACTAGCTAATCAATTATCAAAGTCTAACCCTGAAGCTATGAAATTAATGAAAGAAACTATTTGGAGAGGAACTGAAGATTGGGATAGTTTATTGGCAGAAAGAGCTGCTATGAGTGGAAAACTTGTGTTATCTGAATTTACTGTGAATGCTATCAGTGCTTTCAAAGGCAAATAATATCTTCGTAAAATAAAATTGTAAACATGTCAATTTCTGTTAAATATCTTACTAAAATCTATGGAGAGCAAGTTGCCGTAAATAACATTTCATTTGAAGCTAAAAAGGGTGAAATATTAGGTTTCTTAGGACCTAATGGTGCTGGTAAATCTACCACTATGAAAATAATTACAGGTTTTATACCTGCAACGGAAGGAGATGTAGAGGTATGTGGTATTGACATAAAGAAGGAACCTCTGAAAGCAAGAGATAAGATTGGATATTTACCCGAACATAATCCTATTTATTTGGATATGTATGTAAAAGAATATTTGAAGTTTGTAGGGAAAATATACAAGATAAAGGATATCGATAAAAGAGTTGAAGAGGTTATTGATTTAGTAGGTTTACAAAAAGAGCAACATAAAATAATTGGTGCTTTATCCAAAGGATACCGACAACGTGTAGGACTGGCTCAAGCAATTATTCATGATCCGGAAGTATTGATCTTAGATGAGCCAACATCAGGATTAGATCCCAACCAGTTAGTAGAGATTCGTGGATTAATTAAAAAAATAGGAAAAGAAAAAACAGTGATGCTTTCTACTCATATTATGCAGGAAGTAGAAGCTGTGTGTGATAGAGTTATCATCATAAATAATGGGAATCTGGTTGCCAATGCTAAGACAGAAGAACTAGAATCTGGTGGAAATGAGCAAGTGGTATATGTTGAGTTTGAAGAGCAGGTGGCTCGTAACCGATTGGCTAAGGTTCCCCACATCATGCAAGTGGAAGCCCTTAGTGATAATACATTTGTTGTAAAAACATCTGCTGAGATAGATCTTCGAAAAGTGATAGCCGAATTTGCGAAAGAAGAAAATAATCTTATATTAACTATTCGTAAAGAAGAAAAGTCACTAGAGGAAGTATTTAAGGAATACACTAAAAAATAATTTACTTATTAAGTAACTGATAACTTTGAACAATCTCTTTTGCCAATTTAGCTAATTCTTTTTTACTTTCTATATCAGGTTCTCCTTCAATTTTAAGAATTTTCCCGCCGCTTATTGCGCCTGTATTATCAAATTGTTGAGCAAAGTCATCAGCAGATTTGCAGAAATAGCCATAATCCTCTTCTCCAGTTCCAATCGAGGCGTATATCTTTCCTTTTAAATTCACACTTTTTAAATCATCATAAAACCCGTGAATCTCTTCTGGTAGGTTTCCAGCTGAGCCATAAGTATAAGAAGCAACAATACAAATATCTGCCTCAAGGAAAGTTGATGGATTTATTTGTTGACATTCATAGATATCTACTTGTATTTCTAATGAACGTAAACAATTCGCTAAGAAATTTGCTGCAACCTCGGTGTTCCCTGTTAAACTAGCATATACAATAATTGCTTTCACATATTCATTTTTAGCCTAACAAATTAAAATGTGTATGGTTGAACATCTATATCATAATATGAAGTTATGTCCTATTTAAACAAAAAAGAGCAACTAAAAGCTGCTCTTTTTATACCGTAATTTTGTTTTTTTTATTGAACTAATACTTTTCTAGATAATACTCCATTCTCTGTTGAGATTTGGATGATATACATCCCTTTTACTATAGAAGAAGTATTGATTCGAATAGTATGACTATCTATTGTCGAGATATCAGTAGTAATGATTTTTCCATCTGTTGTAACTACTTGAAGTTCTTTAACAATAAGATTACCTGTTACAACATCTACATGACTTGTCGCAGGGTTAGGATGAATAGTCACATTTGTATTTAAATTATTTGCATCTACAGAAGCACAACCATCTACTGTAATAGTCATAGTAGCAGAATTTTCGCAAGTACCATCATTATATGTATAGGTGATAGTGTATGTTCCTATACCAATGGATGGATCAAAACTATTATTAGTAACCCCTTGCCCTGAGAAAGTTCCTCCATTTGGTGTACCATTAAGTATAATTGCATTATTATAAGTACATAATGTTTGATCTTGTCCTGCATCCACAGCTGGTAATCCGTTTATTGTAATGTTAAATGTTTCTACTGCTTGTGGACATGAACCTGATGCTGCGATTGTATTAGTTACAGTATATGAACCTGGAACACTAGAATTAGTTGTAATTACACCAGTATTACTATTGATATTTAAACCATTTGTAGAGCTAAATAAACCCGCACTTCCTCCGTTGAAAATAGGACTCACTGTTCCTTCATTTTGACAATACGCATTGTTTGAATAAGTAAATGATGCATTAGGAGCAGATGTAATAGTGATATTTTGTGTTTTAGTATCACCACATGTTCCACTAATGGTATAAGTAACAGTATACTGACCATCAGCACTAGCTGTTACATCAATTTCACCAGTAGCCGTATTTACAAATACGAGTCCTGAAGTAGAAGAGAATACTCCACCAGATTGTGAAATTATTGGAGTTACATTACTTCCACCACTGCAAAATGTATTAGAACTGTAATTAAATGTTGCATCTGCTGAAGGATTTACAGTAACTGTAATTTGTTTTGAATCTACGCAACCATTTCCATCTGTTAGTTTCACATCATAAGTTGTAGTTGTGGCAGGAGAAGCTGTATAAGAAGCACCTGTCCCTACTTGAGTTACCCCAATATACCAAGTGATTGTTCCATTACCAGAAGCGGTTAATGTAACTTGATTTCCGGCACAAATAGGAGCTGGCGTTGCACCAAGTGTTAAAGTTTCTCCTGGAACATTGTTAATAGTAACAGTTTGAGAATAAACGCAACCATTACCATCAGCTATGACTTGTGTATTATATGAATTAGCAGGTAAGTTAAATGTGTTACCTGACTGTGTATTCACACCTCCATCAGAAGAATATAAATAAGGAGGTTTTCCTCCAGAAGCGTTGGTTATAGTAATCGACCCATTATTTCCACAATGAGCATCGGTTGGGGTAACTGTTGCAGTTACATCCGGATAAACCTTAATATAGTAACCAGTTGCATCTGAATGGCATGCTCCATTGACAAGTAAAAAAAGTGACTGATTTTGAGGAGAACTTTGACTAGGTCCAACCTGATCGATTGCGTTACCATAGAAATCCACATAGAATTGTGTGACATCATCATCAGTAATCAACCAATTATAGGTGTCAATAGTTCCAGTTGAAGCAGAAGCGTCCACATTAATATGTCCACTTAGACATACCTCGTCATTATCTATACTAAAGTCAGCAACGGGTTTTGTTCCATTTGATAATAATACTTCAAATGCGAAAGCACTATTAATTGGAGTGCCGTTTGAAGAATAAACCTCATTCACGCCTTTCCATTGATTGTAAAAGTATGAACCTATAGGACCTGATAAATGGAATAATGTAAAATTAGAAGTAGGCTGAGTTGTTGCTAAAGCAAAAGAATCAACAGGCGAGGTGAAAGTTACTTCATACCCTACAAAAAATTTACCTGTGACTGATATAGGAGTTGTTAATTCTATTTGACTCCAATACATTTCAGGTTTCAAAGAACTAAAAGGAACAACTTGAGAATATAGTTGAGTTCCCGGTTGATTACCTGAAGCATTATAAACACGAAGTGTTATTTTACCATTGTTACTAGCATTTTTGATTTTCCAAGGCAACATTCTAACCGCACGAATTTGGTTAGATTGTGTACCGATGTTATAAGGTTCTACCCATACATCAGTTTCGTATGTGTCAGTTCCGTCAAAGATTTCATCTTGCCCCAAGAGTAAGCCATCGCCATTGCTAGTCCAAGTGGTGTAAGTATTATTAGCAGGTTTAATAAAGTTTCTCAGCGTATCACAGCTTTGTGAGAATGAGACACTATAGGTTAAAAGAATAGCAACTAATGCCATTCCAAGCATATTTATTGTTTTCATCGGAAGTAATAATAGATTTTAAATTATTTATTTGAATTATTTTCAGATTCTGTAGTTTTAGGCTCAACAGCAGGAGAAGTCTCAGCAGGTACTATCTTTGCTTCCTTTAGTTCAGCACTCTTGATTTCACTTGATTCTAATCTTCTTACAGCTTTAGCTTCTGCTTTTACAGCTTCCTTTTGCACCGGCTGAACAGTCTTCTCTTGTTCTACAGTTTGTGCCTTAGTCTGAGCATTTTCTTGTGAAAATGCAAAAGATCCAACTAGTAGAGCTAGACCTAATAAAGTAATAGTTTTTTTCATAAAAAATAAATTAATTGATTACAAATATAGAGATAAAGACTGATGAAACAAAAAAAATATTAACTGAGTCTATTTTTTATGAATAACTTGTTCCGCAGCTTGATTCTTATTAGCTAATTGTCCACAGGCTGCATCAATGTCTTTTCCGCGACTACGACGTACATTTACAATTATATTTTTATCCTCAAGATACTTAGCAAATGCATCCATCTTTTCAGAGCTAGTACGTTGAAAATCTACTCCTTCTATAGGATTGTATTCAATTAGATTTACTTTGCAAGGAACTATTTTACAAAATTCGGCTAATTCTTGTGCATCCTCAATACTATCATTAAAATCTTTAAACACAATAAATTCATAGGTGACTCTCGTACCTGTTTTTTCATGAAAATAAGTTAAAGATTCTTTTAACGAGGCTAGATCGTTTGTATCATTAATAGGCATTATTTTGCTTCTTTTTTTATCATTAGCTGCATGTAATGAAAGAGCAAAATTAAATTTCACTTCATCGGCCCCTAATTTCTTAATCATTTTAGAAATTCCAGAAGTTGATACTGTAATTCTTTTGGGAGACATGCCCAAACCTTCTTCAGAAGTTATTTTGTCAATGCTGTCTAGTACATTTTTGTAATTGAGAAGAGGTTCTCCCATCCCCATATATACAATATTGGTTAAGTTTTGTTGATATTTTTTTTCAGCTAGATTTTTTAAATATACTACTTGATCAAAAATCTCTCCTGCAGATAAATTCTTTAATAGCTTCAATTGTCCAGTAGCACAAAACTCACAGCCTAAGCTACAACCTACTTGACTAGATATACATGCTGTCATACGAGATGAGGTTGGAATTAACACTCCTTCTACCACCTTGCCAGGCCCTACGTTAAAAGCACATTTGATTGTTCCGTCAGAAGATATTTGCTGTTCCTCTAATTTTATCTTATCAATGAAGAAATTTGTTTCTAATTTCTCACGGAGGGGTTTACTCAAATTGGTCATTTCTTCAAAAGAGCCAGCATTTTTTTGCCAAAGCCATTCATAGATTTGTTGTGCACGGAAAGGTTTCTCTCCAAGTTCTCTAAGAATTTCTTTGAGTTCCTCTTTATTAAAGTCTCGTATATTTTTTTGTTTATTCATAAATCTGTCTGCAAATTTCGGGATAATTTTAGAATACACAATAGTCTAGGAAAAATAACTAGAAAATAAAGAATGAAATTAATTATATTTGGATGTTCAATAAAAGAAATAAAGAAATGCCCGATTTTCAATCTGTTAGTAGTGATGTTAAGCCAGTCTTAATTGATTTTTATGCAGATTGGTGTGGACCTTGCCAGACTATGATTCCTATAATAAAAGAAATGGAGAATTTGTATCGGGATAAACTACAAATAGTTAAAATTGATATTGAGACAAATCAATTGATTTCTAAACAATATTCTATTCAGAGTGTACCAACTTTTATACTCTTATACAAGAATGAAATTGTCTGGCGTGCAGCCGGTATCCAATCTCGAAATGATTTAAGAACTCAAATTGATAAATTACTGTAAATTTGAGCATGTTAAAATCAGATGACAAATATGGACGAAAGTTTTGGTAAGGAATATAAACTTTGTAGTAAAAAGATTATTGACCAAATCTTTTCTGAAGGGAAGGTGGTGAAAGAATATCCCTTCTTTTTGCGATATCTTCCTGCCCAGTTGTCAACGCCGAAAACTTTCCAACTTGTTATTTCTGTTCCAAAAGCAAAATTTAAAAAAGCAGTAGATAGGAATCGTATTAAGCGACTCATTAGGGAAAGTGTAAGAAAGAAAAAATATTTATTGGAATCGGAATTATCCAAGCAAGAGTTTCAATTAGCCCTCTTTATCGTCTATACGGAAACAAAAGAAGAAACCTATCAAAAAATAAGCGATAAAATAGAGGTGCTTTTTTTGCGTTTAGTTAAAGAATTAAAATAACCAGAGTTTTTACGTACTTTTGAAATTGAAAATATACTATATGCATTTTAAATATCTTTTGTTTATACTACTATGTATTGGATTGAGTAGTGTAGGTTACAATCAATCTAAGGGGTTTGAAACCATTAAAAACTTAGAATTAATTGATCTGATTTATAAGAATCTAGATGAATATTATGTGGATGATCCAAAAATTGGGGAAATTTCTAAAGCAGGAATTGATGCCATGTTAGCAGAATTAGATCCCTATACTGTGTATTATCATGAATCAAATATTGAAGATTATCGTTTGATGACTACAGGTCAGTATGGGGGTATAGGAGCCTTAATTCGAAAAGTAGATGATTATATTGTAATAGCAGAACCTTATGAAGGTATGCCAGCTCAAAAAGCAGGATTGGTGGCAGGAGATAAGATACTTACTATTGATGGGAATGATATGAAAGGGAAAAGTTCAGATATCGTTTCTGAATCTTTAAAAGGGCCGAAAGGATCAACATTTATCATTGAGGTTGAAAGACCAAATAAAACAAAAAAGACATTTACGATTACACGTGATGAAATAAAATTATTGGACGTTCCTTATTCAGGAATAGTAGATGAAGATAATAAAATCGGATACATTAAATTGACATCTTTTACTCAAACGGCCTCCAAAAGTGTAAGGGAGGCTTATGAAAAGTTAACACATGAAGGAATGAAAAAACTCATTCTTGATTTGAGAGGAAATGGAGGAGGGCTTTTAATAGAAGCTATTGATATTGTTAACTTCTTTGTTCCTCGTGATGTAGAAATTGTAAAGACAATGGGTAGGATTGAAGATGAAAATCGAACATATAAAACTAGAAATATGCCACTTGATATAGATATCCCATTAGTAGTCTTAGTAGATGAAAATTCGGCTTCGGCCTCTGAAATTGTTTCAGGTTCACTACAAGATTTGGATAGAGCAGTAGTTGTTGGGAAAAACACTTTTGGTAAAGGCTTGGTTCAACGTACCCTGGATTTAGAATATGGAGCTAAAATGAAATTGACTATAGCAAAATATTACACTCCCTCAGGTAGATGTGTACAAAAGTTAGATTACTACCATAGGCAAGATGGTATGGTAGATAAGATTCCAGATTCATTAATTAAAATTTTCCATACAAAGAATGGTAGAGAGGTAATTGATGGTAGAGGAGTAGATCCTGATGTTAAGTTAGAAGATGAATATTTCTCTAAGTTGTTAGGAGTATTAGTAATTGATAATATTATATTTAATTATGCAACTGAATTTGCGTTATCTCATCCTACTATAGATGTTGCTAAGAATTTTATAATTACCGATGACATCTATAAGGAGTTTAAGGAATATGTATTAAAACAGGATTTTGAATACAAATCAACGACACAAGAGCAATTAGAAAAAGTATTAAGGGTAGCAGAACAGGAAGGGTATGATAAAAAAATTAATGGCGAATATCAGGCTTTATATGATGTCTTAAAAGTTTCTAAAAGTTCTGATTTAGACCTATTTGCAGATGAAATTAAGGAAGTGTTAAGCAATGAAATTGTTTCTAGATATTATTATCAGGAAGGTAGAGTTGAGAATTCTTTTAAGGACGACAAAGCGTTAAAGGAAGGAATAGAAATTTTAAACAATGAGGAGCAATATAAATCCATTTTAAATCCTACTAAATAATTAAATGCTAGATCGTTTATTTGGTTTTAAAATTCAAGATTATCTCCAAACTTTTGGATTATTTATCATTGCAGTAGGACTTCCATTGAGTAAGGTTTTGATGTCTATAGGAGCTATTTGGTTAGTTTCCAATGTGTTGCTTAAGATGGAATTTAAAACCTATTGGGAACGATGGAGAAAAGAACCTACATTCTGGTTTATCCTAACTTTCTTTTTGCTACATATACTTGGACTCTTTTATACTTCTGATTTTAGCTATGGATTTAAAGATATTAAGGCTAAATTACCATTATTTGTTGTTCCGACAGCCTTGATAGCCTATCCTATACAAAAGAGATTCTTTAATTATATTTTATACGGTTTTCTTATATCATTAATTATTACTTCCCTAATTAATTTTAGCTTTATTATTTCGGGAGAGATTACTGATTATAGGGAATTTTCTAGATTTGGTTCTCATATCCGATATGCATTACTTATCGTGATGGGTATCTTAATCTCTTTCTCTCTTTGGATAGAAGATAAAAGGAAATGGTGGTTATTCCTTGTCCTTTTCTGCTGGTTTAGCTATTATACGTTTGCAAGTCAGGTAGTCAATGGTTATTTGGTATATGGAGTAATCCTGTTTGTTATCATATTAATATTGACATGGAGAATCCCCTCAAAATCAATTAGAATTACTGCCTTTACTTTATGTTTAAGTCTAATTATACTTTTTATCTCTCTCTTCCTAGTGTCTTTACGCCCAAATAAGGAGAGTTGGAATTTTGAACATTTAGATCAATTTTCTGCTCATAACGAAAGATATTTTCACGATACAACTAGTTTATGGATAGAGAATGGGAATCCTGTATTAGTTTTTATTGCAGAAGACGAAATAGATAGTACTTGGAATAAGTACTCAAACATGAATTTGGAGCAAGAGATGCCTAATGGATTAACTCTAAAGACTAATCTAATTCTCTATTTGACCTCTAAAGGAATAAGAAAAGATAAGGAAGGTATTGAATCACTCTCAAAAGATGAAATTAAGCTTATTGAAAATGGGACAACTTCTGTGCTAGAATCATACCCTTCATTGTATAGAGAATTTAGAGAACTACAAAATACTTTTTTACAGTATTCATTAGGGAATGATCCAGATGGGAATACCGTTAGTCAGCGCTTTGTTCATTGGAATGTTGCCAAAGAAATTATTAAAAAAAATTGGATTGTAGGTGTTGGGACAGGCGACGTCCAGAATGCCTTTAACAGAGTATATGAAGAAACTAAAACGAATTTGGATAATGATCATTGGTATCGAGCCCACAATCAATTTTTAACTTTTTGGATAAGTTTTGGAATACTTGGTTTTATAGCATTTATCTTATTTTGGATTTGGTTCTTATATAAAAATATAAGAAATAAATATATCATAGGCATTGGTTTTACACTCATTGCTATTATTTCATTCTTATCAGAAGATACACTTGAAACACAGCAAGGAGTTTCTTTTATAGCTATGTTTATAGGTTTGACTTTAATGAAAATAACTGATAATGAGTTATGTGAACAAAGTAAAGAAAGCGATTAAAATTTTTCTTTAAAAAGTAGCAACATCATTAAAATATATTTATCTTCATCTCAATAATAAACTAAACTCAAACAAAATGGCAACAGTATTTGAAACAAGACTTATAGGAAACATTGGTAAAGATGCCGTTATAAGAAAGATGGAAAAAGGAGTAGTAGCTATTAACTTTCCTGTTGCTCACAATAAGAATTGGAGAGATAAAAAGACAGGCGAATCTCGTACAAAAACCACTTGGGTAAATTGTACTATTTGGAAACGTGAAGGAGGGAACATGAGAATTTTAGATTTTCTAAAGAGTGGAACATTAGTTGAGTTAGTCGGCACGCCTTATGCAAAAGCATTTCAGCGAGAAGATGGAACTATTAAAACTGAAATCAGATTAAATATCTCCCAAACAAATGTTTTACGCTCAAGTAAAATAGACACATCTGGCATGGATGAAGAATTCGAAACAGATGAAATGGGAGAGGACGATTTTTATTCTCCTCTAGATGATTTTTCTATAGATGAAGATGATTTCTAAGATTGTATTCGATTAATCCAGTGATTTCATTGAGTTGTTTGAAATCTTAACAATCTCTTCATATTGTTCAGGAGTCAAGTCAGAGTGAAAGAAATTAATAGGATTCACTTTATTTCCGTTACTTTCTACCTCATAATGGCAGTGAGGACCTGTAGATTTACCTGTATTACCTACTAATCCAATTCGATCTCCACGTTTTACTACATCTCCACGTTTTACTAAGAACTCACTTAAGTGTGCATAGCGTGTTTTGTAGCCAAAACCGTGATTAATTACTATCTCCCTTCCATATCCCCAGCTATTTATATTAACTTCTTCTACGACTCCATTCCCAGTAGCATAGACATCCGAACCTTTAGGGGCTGTGAAATCAAGTCCCCAATGCATTTTCCTGGTTCCATATATAGGATCAGTTCGCCATCCATAACCCGAGGCAACGTGTTTTAAGTCTTTATTATTAACTGGCTGTATTGCCGGCAAGGAGGCTAATCTGTTCTTCCTGTCTTTGGCTAGTTTTACTAAATCTTTAAAAGAAATACTTTGTGCGTGTAATTTTCTCTCAATTTCATCTAATTTTTGAGCTGTTGTTATAAGCAGTTTACTATTACTCATATTCTTATATGCTTCGTAAGCATCACCACCTCCAACTCCCATAAGTCTTAATTCTTCGGGAAAGGCATTTGCCCCGAGAGCAGTCCGATATAAGTCTTCATCTCGTTTCTTGATAATCTCAGTCACTTGGTCTATTGTATTTAGTCTACTCTGTAAATTTTTGAATTCTTGCTTTAATTCTTCATTTTCAATTCTTAAGAATTTTTCCTTTGGTGAAGGGAGTCGGTACGAAATAAAAAAACCAAAAACGAGGCTTAATGCAACAGTTGGAGCAATAAAGATTAACCCACGCAATATACGTTCCCCGAATGAACGACGGACTTTCTCATACGAGAGTGTCTTGGGATTAAATCTAAACTTTGACATTATTTCTGTATAAAGGTCAACGAATTTAGGGATTTAATCTAAATTTGCAAAAATTATTAACGTTGATTAACAGTTTTTCAAATGAAACTCGAAGAAATTAGAAAGCAATATTTGACATTTTTTGAAAGTAAAAAGCATGAGATTGTGCCCTCTTCTCCTATGGTGATTAAAGATGACCCAACTTTAATGTTTACGAATGCGGGTATGAATCCTTTTAAAGAATTTTTCTTAGGAAATGCAGTTTCTAAGTATCCTAGAATTGCAGATACCCAAAAATGTTTGCGTGTTTCAGGAAAACATAATGATTTGGAAGAGGTAGGAGTAGATACCTATCATCATACCATGTTTGAGATGCTTGGAAATTGGTCCTTTGGAGATTATTTTAAAGAAGAAGCAATTGATTGGGCATGGGAATTATTAACCGAAGTTTATAAGATAGATAAGGATAATCTATATGTTACCATCTTTGGTGGAGATGAGAAAGATGGAGTTCCAAGAGATACAGAATCGTATGATTTCTGGAAAAAATGGATTTCAGAAGATAGAATAATCGAAGCAAGTAAAAAGGATAATTTTTGGGAAATGGGTGAGACTGGACCCTGTGGACCCTGTTCTGAGATTCATGTTGATATTCGATCAGCTGAGGAAAAACTGAAAATAAATGGTAAGATTTTGGTTAATCAAGATCATCCGCAAGTTATTGAAATTTGGAACCTAGTGTTTATGCAGTTTAACCGTAAGGCAGATGGAACATTAGAGAAATTACCTGCAACACATGTAGATACAGGTATGGGGTTAGAGCGTTTAGCAATGGTTTTACAAGGAAAACAATCAAATTATGATATTGATTTATTTCAAGGACTAATTCGTTCAATAGAGAAACAATCTGGGTTTAGATATGGAGAACAAAATAATCTGGACATAGCTTTCCGTGTTATTGCTGACCATATAAGAGCAATCTCTTTTGCTATTGCGGATGGACAATTGCCTTCTAATAATGGTGCGGGATATGTGATTCGAAGAATTTTAAGAAGGGCTGTCCGATATGGATATCAAACACTTCAAATGAAAGAACCATTTTTGTCTCCTCTAAGCAAAGTTTTGGTACAATTAATGGGAGATGCCTTCCCTGAATTGATAGCTAATGGAAAATTAATTGAGGATGTGGTAAGAGAAGAAGAATTGAGTTTCTTTCATACTTTAGAACATGGAATTAAACGCCTTGAAATAATTATTAACCAAACAAAACAACACAATGAATCGGTTATATCAGGAGAGAAAGCTTTTGAATTATATGATACTTTTGGATTTCCTTATGATTTAACTCGTTTGATGGCTAAAGAAACGGGTATGGAAGTGGATGAGGTAGGGTTTGAGGCTGCTTTGAAAGAGCAAAAAGATCGCTCTAGAATTGCAGCAACAATTAAAGCAGATGATTGGGTAGAGCTAATAGAAGATGATATTGAGGAATTTGTTGGATATGATCAATTGAGCGCTCAAGTGAAAATTACCCGTTATCGAAGAGTGGTTCAAAACAATAAAGATATTTATCAGTTAGTATTTAACCTTACTCCTTTCTATCCGGAAGGAGGAGGGCAAGTTGGTGATACAGGATATATTGAGGCAAACGGAAAAAGAACCTATATTATAGATACTAAGAAGGAGAATAACCTTATTATTCATTTGGTGAACGAGTTGCCCGAGAACCCTCAGGCAATATTTGTAGCGAATGTTCAAAAAGAAAAACGAGAATTAGCTATGGCAAATCATAGCGCCACACACTTATTGCATTTTGCCTTAAGAGAAGTATTAGGTACTCATGTTGCCCAAAAAGGGTCTTTAGTAAGTCCTGATTATTTACGTTTTGATTTTTCTCATTTTGCGAAAATGACCAAAGAAGAGCTTCAAAAAGTAGAAAATAGAGTAAATGAATTGATTCGTAAGAATTCGATATTGAACGAGAGAAGAAATGTACCCATTAATGAGGCAAAGAATTTGGGAGCTATGATGCTCTTTGGAGAAAAATATGGAGAAACGGTTCGTGTAATTCAGTTTGGTGATTCTATCGAACTATGCGGAGGAACACATGTAGGAGAAACAGGTAAAATTGGTTGGTTTAAAATTATTTCAGAAGGTTCTGTTGCATCTGGAATACGTAGAATAGAAGCAAAAACAAGTACAGGTGCTGAATGTTATATTCAAGCTAAACTGGAAGAACTTGAACTAGTTCAAACTGCTATTAAGAACCCAAAGGATACAATCAAGGCAGTAGAGGATCTCTTACTAGAGAATCAAAAATTAAAAAAAGAATTAGAAAAAATGGCACAATCTCGTGCTGCTGAAATAAAAAGAGAGCTAAAGAATACTATTCAAAACAAAGGTGATATACAATTTATTGAAGGTATCGTTCCTTTGGATAGTAAAATGATTAAAGATATTTTATTTCAGTTAAAGGGTGAAGTCGATAATCTCTTTGCTGTGGTTGGAGGGGAGACAAGTGATTCTTGTTCCTTGAATATTATCGTAGCAGACAACATTGTGCAATCAAAAGGATATCATGCGGGGAACTTGGTGAAAAATGCTGCAACTTTTATTGATGGAGGTGGAGGAGGACAAGCTTTCTTTGCAACTGCTGGAGGTAAAAAATCAGATGGTTTGGAAGCAGCTATTGCTGAGGTAAAGAAGAATCTTTAACAGCAATTTTTTTTGTATCTCTTCGGATAATGACTTTCTGAATAAATAGATTACTCGGACAAGTCATAATTTCTCCATTCTCAGTTTCTATATATATAAAGAAGATTCCAATATCATGAACGATGCCTTTTATAGGGTAATCTTTATCAAACATCTCTATAGTATCTCCAATTTTAGCTGGATGGTTGAAAAACACAATGATTGCAGCAGTAATGTTAGATATGATTGACCATTGGGCAAAAAAAGCAATGCCTAATACTGTAAGTAGAGACGTTAAGAAAAGTACGAGTTGTGATTGCTCGACTCCCCAAATTAGTAGAACTATGAAAATTAGGATGGATAATAAGATAAAATGAATTACTTTATTAATCACAGTTGCTCGTGTGTGAGGCTTATCTAATTTATTTGCTGCATTTACTGTAGCCTTACGTATGAGATATTTCAAAATAAAATACACCAGAAGAATAAAGGCAGTTTCAATAATGTGGACAGTATATAATCTGAAGTTTAAAAGCAAAAATGTCATTCCGTTAATTTCTTTGATTTATACAAAGTTAACTAATTATCGAAAGAATATGTGGAGGACGATTTAATAAAAGAATTTTTTTCTTTTGATTTTTAAAATTAATTTATAGATTTGTAGATGAAATTTTCAAAAATTGAGTTAAAAGCTCTATTTTTGGAGACGAATAAACACGAAAGATTTAACATTTATGAAACTTAATAAGAAACTATTACATTCTGCATTAATTTTTATTCCATTTGGGTTATCTGCTCAAGTTATGCATTCTAATGGCATGATTATTCATGTAACTAATGGCGGGATTCTTCATTGTAATGGTGGAGTCTTATTGTCTAATACTGATTTTACAAATGATGGATTAGTGGATATTACAAAGAATTCTACACTTGCACAACCAGGAACATTAGAATTTAATATGAATTCAAATGTAGCTGGTGATGGCACTTATCGTATTGAACAAGATTGGATAAATGATGCTAATTTTAGTTCAGGGAATAGTGAAGTAATTCTATATGGAAGTACAGAGCAATTTATCACCTCAAATACGGGAGTTGTTACAACTTTCAATGACTTAACATTAACAGGTATAGGAACTTCTGATAATAGAAGGAAGACACTTTTAGATGTAGATTCTAAAACAGGAACAAATGGAGTGCTTAATTTAAATGATAGAGAATTATATACACAAGGAAATATATTTACTGTAGAGAATTCAAGTCCAAATGCTGTTTTAAATTCACTAACTTATAATGAAGAAGGATTTGTAAGTAGTATAGATGCTGGAAATTTAATTAGAAATATCAATCAGTCAGATGACTATATTTTTCCAGTAGGTTCTAGTGATGGAACTAGAAGATACAGGCCAGTAGTGATAGGAAGCTATTCAACGAACCCACAAAGCTATGCAGTCCGCATGAATAATTTCACTCCTAGCCAAAATGGATATACTGTAGGGAATCATGAATCACATATTGATGACGTAAATAGCAAGTATTATCATTCTATAGTGCAATTATCCGGAGTTAATGATGCGGATTTAAGTATTGCTTATGATGGGAATACTGAAAAAAAATGGGAAAGTATTGCACATTGGGGAGTTGCAAGTAATAAATGGGAAGAAACATACAATAATTCGATTTCTACTTTAGGAAATTATAAGTTAGTATCTAAAAGTAATTGGAACTTTCCTGTAAATGAGAATGAATATGCATTAATTACTAAATCTAAGACTGTTACTATTGTTGAGTCATTCTCTCCTAATGGAGATGGATCAAACGATTTCTTTCATATAGATAATTTAGAGGAATATCCAAAAACTGAAATATGGATTTATACTCGTTGGGGTCTAGAAGTTTACCACAATGAGGATTATAAGAACGATTGGGATGGAACTTCCCAAAATGCATTGAATATTGGGAGTGAGATACTACCCGAAGGAACTTATTATTATATTGTGAAAATGGGAGGAGATAAAGAACTCTCTAATTCAGGAAAAGAATATAAAGGATTTGTATATATTAAACGATAAAACCAACTCTTATGAATAGATTATTTAGAAGAATAAGTCTAGCGACTGTAATTATTTCTTGCATGACTAATGGCGTGTCTGCGCAGCAGGAACCTCAGTTTACCCAATATATGGATAATCTGATTTATTACAACCCTGGTTATGCTGGAAGTCATGACAGAATGAGTATTGCCGCTTTACACCGCCAACAATGGGCAGGATTTGCTGGAGCTCCTATGTCAACAACATTTGCACTTCATTCACCTTTGAGTTATGACAATATAGGCTTAGGGTTAAGCTTTGTAAATGATAGACTTGGACCTACAAATGACACTTGGATTAATGGGGACGTATCTTATTCGTTAAAATTTAAAAATCACAATGGTAGATTAGCTTTTGGTGTGAAAGCAGGGGTTAATATGCTAAATGGAGATTTAACAAACCTAGTGAAGGAAGATCAAGAAGATGCGACTTTAAATGTCCGATATAAGAATGAAGTTAAGTTTAATGTTGGAGCTGGTATCTTTTATCATTCTGATCAGTTCTTTGTGGGCGTTGCTGTTCCTAGAATTCTTGAGAACATTAAGGATATCAAAGATGTTACTTCAGTGGCTAATGAGAAGTTCAGTTTACAACGTCACTATTATGCTATGATTGGTGGATATATCAATGCAGGAAGAATGCTTAAAATCCGACCAAATGCAATGGTGAAGATAACTGAAAATGCTCCTTTAGCTGTCGATGCAGGCTTGGCATTTATATTCTATGATAAATTCTGGTTGGGATTAAATTATAGAGTACTAGAAAGTGCGGGACTTTATCTACAATATTCTTTTACTCCTCAGTTTAAAATGGGCTATGCATTTGAATTCTCAACAACTAAGATGGGGACACATAGTGCAGGAACACATGAAATCATGTTAGCCTTTGATTTATTATTCAAAAATAAATCATTAGCAACACCAAGATACTTCTAACTAACACTCTAATTACTTAAGAAAATGAAATTCGTTATGAAAAGAAATCAAAATATTATGAAAGGGCTGGCTTTTACATTTATTGCTACTTCACTTTCATTGACAGGATATGCACAGCAATCTCGATTAAAGTATGCTGATAAAATGTATGCGAATGAAGGATATTATTATGCTAGTGAAGCTTATGAAGATGTATTAGCAAGAAAAACAGATTCTGCAACCGTTGCAGTTAAACTTGCTGATAGCTATGATAAACTTGGAGATATAAATAAAGCCGCTGCTTGGTATCGCTATTTAAAGAGAAATAATAATTTAAATAAAGAACAACTTTTACGTTTGGCCTTATTAGAGAGACAATTATCTAATTATGATGAATCCAAAAAGTTAATGGATACATATGTTCAAAAATATGGACAAAATGATGTGGCTAGTAGTATTGTTTCTGCATCAACAAGTATTGCAGAACTTCAAAATAAGAAATGGTTTGATTTAAAGCCTAGATTATCTGTAAATACACCAGCTTCTGAGATGGGACTGTCTTATTTTGGAAAAGATAATGTATTAATTGCTAGCTCTAAAAGACAAGGAAAATCTTCTATGCAGGTACATTCTTGGACAGGACAATATTATTATAGTGTTTTTAAAGCAACTATCGATGCTTCTGGAAATGTGGGCAAGAAGATGAAAGCTATCAAGAAAATTGATGAAAAATTTAATGATGGTCCAGTTTCGTTTAATGAAAAGAATAATGTAATCTACTTTAGTAGAAATGCAGAGTTCTATACTGTAAGCGGAAATAAAAAGTCTTCTATCCTAAAATTATACAAAGCTGATTATAAAGATGGTAAATTTAAGAATGTAAAAGAACTAGGGATAAATGGGGATGATTTTTCTTGTGCACACCCAAGTGTATCAAAAGATGGAAAACGTTTATATTTTGCCTCTAATCGTTCTGGTGGTATGGGAGGTATGGATATTTACTATGTAAATTTAGATAGTGAAGGAAACACTTCAGGTTCTCCTGTAAATTTAGGACCTAAAGTGAATACATCTGAGAATGACATGTTCCCTTATTTTAATAGTGAAGAAGGAATTCTTTTCTTTGCTTCTGAAGGGCATTTTGGATTAGGGGGCTTAGATGTATTTGTTTCTAGAATGGATAAAGCTGGTATGCCTAAAGATGTTGAAAATCTTGGTTCTCCTGTTAATGGACCATACGATGATTTTTCTTTTGTAAATAATGCTACACAAACGAATGGATTTTTCTCTTCTAATCGCCCTGGTGGTTCAGGATCTGATGATATCTATGCATTTAATCAATTGTACGTTATTAGAAATAGAGCTGTTGTAAACGGTTCTTTGACTGATTTAATTACAAATAATAAGATAGATAATGGGACTATTTACTTAGCAGATAAGAATGGTAATGTTGTAGATAGTGTTAAATCTAGCCCTGATGGTAAATTCAATATATCTTTAGCAGAAGGTATTAATGATGAATTTAAATTGATTGCTAAAAAAGATGGATATAATCAAGAGCTTGCATCTATTCCTTTTGATGAATCTAAAGGGGAATATGCTCAAGATTTAAAGTTAATGCCAATTCTTAACTACTATTTTGTGGGAACTATTAAAGATAAGGCTAATGGAGAAATAATTAAAGATGTGAAAGTTACGATAACTGATTTAGATAAAAATCAAGTATTTGAAACTGTACAAACTGCTTCTGCAGGTGATTTTAAAACAAAAGAATTACCTTATGGTTACAAAGATAAAACGTCTTATAGATTTAAGATAGAGAAGGACGGCTATGTAGCTAAAACAGTTGATATTTCCAGTATGCTTGATACGAAAGAAGAAATTGTTGTAAATGATCTATTAAATATTGATTTAACTAAAATTGAAGTTGGTAAAACTGACTTAAATGAGATTGTTGATATTAAACCTATCTTCTTTGATTTTAATAAAGCAGATATTCGTCCAGATGCTGCTATTGAGTTGAATAAGGTAGTTGCTATTATGAAAGATAATCCAAAGATGGTTATTGAATTAAGATCTTTTACTGATAACCGTGGATCTAAAGCGTATAATAAAACGTTATCTGATAAGCGTGCGAAATCTTCTGCAAAATATATTGTTTCTCAAGGAATTGGTGCTGATAGAATTGCAGGTAAAGGATATGGAGCTGATATTTTAGTTGTTTCTGATGCTGAGATAGCAAAAGCTAAGACCGAAGAAGAGAAAGAAGCTTTACATCAAAAGAATAGACGCACAGAGTTTATTATCGTTAAAATGAAATAAGCATTAAAATGAAAAGAATAACTTTATTACTTACTTTACTAGTAACTTCAATAGGTTTATATGCACAAGATAATGTGGGTATAGGAACGAATACACCTGATGCTTCTGCTGTCTTGGAATTAAAGGCAAATGATAAGGGGGTTTTAGTGCCACGTTTAACAACTGCTCAAAGAACAGCTATCTCTAATCCAGCCGAAGGTTTGCTAGTATATGATATAGATTTTGAATGTTTCTATTATTATAAATTAAATTCTGGTTGGAATGATATGTGTACTGGCATCGCTGGCCCTGCTGGTCCACAAGGTCCTGCCGGCCCTGCTGGTCCACAAGGTCCTGCGGGAGTAAATGGAAATGATGGTGTGAATGGAGCTCAAGGTCCTGCTGGTAATAATGGTATAGATGGTTCTGATGGAGTTGACGGGAAAAATTCTCTTGCTGTAACAACACCAGAGATAGCCGGAGTTAATTGCCCTGCAGGAGGATTTAAATTGGAGATTGGAATTGATTTAAATGGAAATGGAACCTTAGAACCGACAGAAATTACTTCTACTCAATATATCTGTAATGGAAATGGAGGAACAGGTTCTGTTGGTCCACAAGGTCCGCAAGGTCCTGCCGGTCCACAAGGTCCTGCCGGTCCACAAGGTCCTGCCGGTGCTGATGGGAATGATGGTGCTACTGGTCCACAAGGTCCTGCCGGTCCACAAGGTCCTGCCGGAAATAATGGAGCTCCTGGTGCTCAAGGTGCTACTGGTCCACAAGGCCCTGCTGGCCCTATCGGTCCACAAGGTCCTGCCGGCGCTGATGGGAATGATGGTGCTACTGGTCCGCAAGGTCCAACTGGCCCACAAGGTCCAACTGGCCCGCAAGGTCCACAAGGTCCAACTGGTCCACAAGGTCCCTCTTGGGATATCACTTCTACTAATTTCAATGCTGACGGATCTTATCAAATTATAACTGATAAACCTTCTACAATATCCTCTACAAATAAAGCTTGGTTATTAAGTGGAAATAACCCAGTTGCTGCTACTGATTTCCTTGGATCAGTTAATAATGCAGATGTTAAGTTCAGAACAAATAATATAGAAAGAATGAAAATTCAAGGAAATGGACAAGTTGTGGTTAATAACACAGGAGCGCCATTTGCTGGTGATGTTTTTTCTGCTTATGCAGCTGGAGCAGATTATGCAATTAATGGATATACTACAGGTACGAAGGCAGGAGTTTACGGGCAAGCTCAAAATGCTTCAGCAATTGGTGTTTTAGGTATTAACACACTAGGAGTTGGAGTCCAAGGTCAATCTACTGATGATCGAGGAGTAATAGGATTATCAACTAATTCCTATGCTGTTCATGGTCAATCTACTAATTCTTTGGGTGTCTTCGGCTCTTCTCAAGGAGATGTTGGAATTTGGGGACAAACAAAAGTGGCTACAGAGACAGGTGTAGTTGGTTTAGGGAATAATCTTGCAGCAGCCACTGTTCTAATTAAAGGCTCTGGTGGTGCTTTTACTGGTAGCACTATTGGAGTGTTTGGAAATGCAAACCCTGTATCTCTTTCGACGGGAACAATTTCGGCGGGAGGATATTTTACGGATAGTGTATCGGCCTCCGTTAAAACAGGAACTTATATTGGAGGGTATAATGGTTTGACTGAATTTAAAGTATTAGGAACTGGTAGTATAAGTACAATCGTAGAAGACATGAATGAAAAACAGGTTGTAATGTATTCCCCTGAAGCCCCTGAAATCTTGTTTGAAGATTATGGTGAAGGAAATCTTGTAAATGGTTTTGCTCATATTGAGTTAGATCCTATCTTCGCAAAGAATGTTACTATTAATGAAAAACACCCTTTACGTGTGTTAGTCCAATTAGAAGGAGATTGTAACGGTGTATTTGTTACAAATAAGACACCAACGGGGTTTGATGTGAAAGAACTTCAAGGAGGAAATTCTACAGTTAAATTCACCTATAAAGTGGTTGCAAATAGAATTGATAGAATAGTTAACGGAGAAGTTGTTTCTAAAAATGCAGACATTCGATTTGCTCCTTTTGTTGGATTCCAATCTACAAAAGAGAAAATAGTGGATGATAAATCAATAGAAGGAGTAGCTAAACCCATTCGAGATAAATAAAATTTGTTGATTTATTTTATCTCCTTTTTATTATATATTTTTTGATAATTTGAATAAAAATAGTATTTTTACATACGAAAAGTTTATTTCCAAGATAATTGGTTATAAAGTATGATAAACAAATATTACTACTATGAGAACAATTCATGTTTTTATTTCTTTAATTCTTTTATGTTGTGCTTCAAATGTGTTAGCACAAGACAATGTTGGGATAGGAACCAACACACCGGATGCATCTGCAGTTCTAGAGGTACAGTCTAAAGATAAGGGAATGTTAGTTCCTAGATTAACGACTGCGCAAAGAATAGCCATCTCTAATCCGGCTGAAGGTTTACTAGTATATGATATAGATTTTGAATGTTTTTATTACTATAAATTAAACTCTGGATGGAATGATATGTGTACTGGTATTTCAGGTCCCGCTGGTCCCGCTGGTCCCGCTGGTCCACAAGGTCCAGCTGGAAATAATGGCGCTACTGGTGCTCAAGGTCCTGCCGGTCCCGCTGGTCCCGCTGGTCCTGCTGGTCCCGCTGGTAATGATGGAGCAGCTGGTCCACAAGGTCCTGCTGGTCCTGCTGGTAATGATGGAGCAGCTGGTCCACAAGGCCCTGCTGGTCCTATCGGTCCTATCGGCCCACAAGGTCCTGCTGGAAATAATGGTGCTACTGGTGCTCAAGGTCCCGCTGGTCCACAAGGTCCTGCTGGTCCTGCTGGTCCACAAGGTCCACAAGGCCCACAAGGTCCAACTGGAGCTACTGGTGCAACCGGAGCTACAGGTGCAGCTGGTGCAGCTGGTGCAACAGGTCCACAAGGTCCTACAGGCCCCGCTGGTCCACAAGGCCCTGCTGGTACAGCTAAATTCTATACAGTTAAGGGGACAACTGATGCTTCTGTAACATCATCTGTATGGACACCAATGCCTCAGATGACGATTACACTTACTCCTACTAAAAATGTAATTTATGCTACATTCTCTGCAAGTGGAACTACATCTGGAACTCAAGAAGTTAATTTAGCAGGGTATAGAATTTTTAATCAGACATCTGGGGCTCAGATAGCTGCTTCAAGTATGAATCTAGGACATTTTGGAAATTGGTATGTTTTAAATGGAGGGGCGACAAGCATTGCTCCTACTGCTATCAATGTTACGCCAGGTGTTCCAGTAACAATTCGTGTAGATTGGAGAATGGTTTCACCAGGAGGAGGACAGCAGATAAATAACATTCCTGTCTCTGATCCTGATTTTCAGCATAGAATATTAACCATTTTTGAATAAAAAGAAATGAAAAATTATTCTTTATTTTTGATAGCATTCTTTTCTATTAGTTATTCTTTTGGACAAGAAAATACTGAAAATCAAATCCAAGTAGAACAAACTATTACTAAGTCTCAACAAGAGCATAAATTGATCTTAGATGAAAATGGAAAACCAATTGAATTTCCTAAAAATATGGTTATTATAAGATTATCAGACAGAGAGATTAATAGTGATTCTACTCAAGTTTTCGGCGAAAAGTTTGAGATTCTTAAAATAGAGAAGAAGGAGGAAGAAAAGAAATAGATATTTCTTTCATCTCGGTGCAACTATTTTTTTATTGTTTACGTTTTATTTATGTCTAGTGATATATTATAAATAAAATACACTATTTATTATGAATCGATTTTGTTTAATATCTTATATAGGAATTTTATCTCTATTTTCTTCTACACTTCTCTCGCAAGTTATTTATTCAGATGGTGCTACCATTTCTATTAAAACAGATGGTATAGTATATTCAAATGGTGGCGTGACTCTTAACAATACTTCAGATTTAATTAATGATGGTCTGTTAATAGCAACCAAAAGTTCAGTAGTTGCACATCCTGGAGATTTTGAGATTTTATCTAATTCTACAGTTTCTGGAGAGGGAACATATAGAATCGAACAAAATTGGATAAATGATGCACAGTTTATAGCTCAAAATAGTACAGTTGAATTATTTGGTAATACCGAGCAGTTTATAACTTCAACTAATGGAACAACTACTCAATTCAATAATCTTACACTAAGTGGGAATGGAATTAATTCTGATAGAAAAAAAACATTACAAAATGTAAATTCATCGGTTAGTTCAAGTGGTATATTAAATTTAACAGATAGGGAGCTCAATACGGATATAAATACTTTTACAGTAGAAAATATTAATCTTTCAGCAATTCAATTTAGCAATGACTATTTAAATGAAGGATTCGTAAGTAGTAGAGTGGGTGGTTTTTTAGTTCGAAAAATGGCGGTAACAGGTGATTATATCTTCCCTGTAGGATCCAGTGATGGCACAAGAAGATATCGAGCTGTAATTATTGATTCAAAAACAAGTAGTGCACAATCTTATGCTGTTCGAATGAATAATTTTATATCTGATAATGAAGGGTACCCTGTCGTACAGCATGAGGCTGAGATAGATGAGGTGAATTCGGCATATTATCATTCTATTCGCAGGTTGGAAGGAAGTACAGATGCAAACTTAATCATATATTATGATCCATCAACTGATAAAGATTGGGAAAGTATCGCTCATTGGAGTTCTTCGCAGCAAGAATGGAGGAATATAAAGAATGCTATCCAACAAGATGAGTCTAATTATAGCTACATTGAAAAGAGTGGTTGGCATTTTCCGACTGATAATGATGAGTATGCGTTTATAACAACAGCTTATGAACTTATCATACCAAATGTTTTAACTCCTAATGGAGATGGTTTGAATGATGGATTCTACGTTACAACATATGGGCTTTCTGAATATAAAATTCAGATTATAAACCGTTGGGGAAATTTAGTATATGAATCTGAAGATCCAAATGGTGTGTGGGATGGTAAAACTCCTAGTAGTCAAGACTGTACAGAAGGTGTTTATTTCTACACATTAAATGCAAAGTTTAAAGATAAGGAGATTAAAGAACATGGATTTATCACTCTAATAAGAAAATAATAAATATACAGAAAATATGAAAGCTTTAAAATTATTAATTTGGACTAGCCTTTTTAGCATTAGCTCAATTGTTATTGCTCAAAATGATAATGTAGGTATAGGAACAACTAATCCTGATCCATCTGCACTCTTAGATATGAAGTCTAGTAATAAGGGAGCCCTAGTTCCTCGTATGACTACAGCTCAACGCCTTGGAATATCCTCCCCTGCTGAAGGATTATTGGTTTATGATACAGATTTTGAATGTTTTTATTATTATAAATTATCTTTAGGCTGGAATGATTTATGCACTGGAATTGTTGGTCCCGCTGGCCCCGCTGGTGCTGCTGGTCCACAAGGTCCTGCCGGTCCCGCTGGTCCACAAGGCCCCGCTGGTCCACAAGGTCCTGCTGGTAATGATGGTGCTACTGGTGCTCAAGGTCCCGCTGGTGCTCAAGGTCCCGCTGGTCCACAAGGTCCTGCTGGTCCACAAGGTCCTGCTGGTCCACAAGGCCCTGCTGGTCCACAAGGTCCTGCTGGTAATAATGGTGCTACTGGTCCCGCTGGTCCACAAGGTCCTGCTGGTCCACAAGGTCCACAAGGCCCGCAAGGACAAGCTGCAAATTTTTATAGCACAAGTTTAACTACAGATGTTAATATAACAAGTAGTTCTTGGACGAATGTGCCAAGTATGGGAACAGTTACTTTTACAGCGACATCATCAACAGCATTAGTTATGTTTACAGCATCAGGTCATGGATACACTAACTCTATGTCTTATGTTGCATTTAGATTGTTGAATAATGGAGCTAATATTGGAGGTACAATGGAGAAAATCCAAAATTATGATGATTGGACTGGAACAATCACAACTTGGAGTTGTGGTTTTAATAAATTGTTGACAGGATTGACTGTGGGAAATTCATATACAATTAGTGTTCAAGGGATGGTGAGTGGGATTTCAGGAACCTATACCGCTGTAGTAAATCCATCTTCTCAGCCAAATGAGGAACACATGACATTAACTGTATTACAATAAATTAACTAGGATATGAAGAAAGTAATTACAATTTGTATGCTAGCTGCATGTTATAGTGTTTCATTTTCACAAGAGAAACCAGAGAATGCTTTTATGAGTAAGACAACTAATGTACAAGAGGTAAAGAAGAGCAATAATCCTGCTCCTGAGAATGCTACAATGGAACAAGGGACTCAATCTGAGCAAAAGAATACATCAATTAAGAATGAACCACAGGGTGCTTTAAAAGAAAACAACCAAGCAGAACCTGTCAAAGAAAAATAAAGGAAATGGGTTACCAAGCTAGGTCGTTAAATCTCATAGACCGTAAATAGATTACGGACTGCCACAATAAATTTGTATCAAAATTAAAGAGATGAAGACAGTTAGAGGTTTAAGTAGAAAGGAGTTTGATAGGAAATTTGGTACAAATGAACAATGTCTAATTTATTTGACAACGAAGAAATGGGGTGATAGTTATGTCTGCACAAGATGTGGCAAGAATGATTATGTAAAGGGTAAAAAGCAATTTAATAGACGTTGTTCCAACTGCGGATATGAAGAAAGTCCAATTGCTAATACTTTGTTCCACAACATAAAGTTTGATATATACAAAGCTTTTGGAATGGTTTATGAGATGATGACCAATAAAAAAGGAGCGAGTAGTATGCGTCTTGGTGAGTTATTTGAGATTTCCCAGAATACAGCTTGGTTATTTAGATGTAAAATCCAAAGCTATCTCAAAAGTAGCGGTGAACATTTACTAACTGGTCTCGTCCACGTTGATGAGTTTGAGGTCGGAACACCTAAAAAAGGAAAGCAAGGGAGGGCAAAAACAGATGAAAAAGCAAGAGCTATTATAGCTGTTGAAATCCGTAAAAATAAACATCGTAAAAACAAATCAGTTATCGGAAATGCTTATGTAAAGGTAATAAAGGACTTTAGTGAGGAATCATTAAGACCAATTTTCAATGAACATATTGACAAACTAGCTGAAATAGTTACTGACAAATGGTCAAGTTATCAACCGATAGCAAAAGATTACCCCAACATGAAACAAGTCCTATCAAATAATGGAGCTAATTTTCCAGAAATTCATGTACAGATAAGAAATTTTAAGAACTGGCTTAGAGGAACTCACTCCTTTTGCGATTGGAATAAACTTCAACACTATATAAACGAGTATATCTATCGTTTGAATAGGAGAAACCACAGAGGTTCTATGGTTGATAAGTTATTCGATAGGTTTCTAAATGAAAAGGCTCCGAATTACAAGAGTTTAACAGCTTTAACGACTTAAATTGGTAACCCATTAAAGGAATATATAAAAGTAATATATAAAAAAACGAGACCAAAAGTCTCGTTTTTTGTTTAAGTTTTTATTTATTTGGTAAATCTCTAGTAAAAGCTGAAATCCCAGTTATATCAGCTCCAGTTATCAATAGATGAATGTCATGAGTTCCTTCATACGTAACAACAGATTCTAAGTTTGCCATGTGTCTCATGATAGAGAATTCAGATGTAATACCCATGGCTCCAAGCATTTGTCTAGCTTCTCTAGCAATGTTTAGAGCAACTTCCACACTATTTCTTTTAGCCATAGAAATTTGAGCACTTGTAGCTTTCCCATCATTTCTTAATTGACCCAAACGAAATAAAAGTAGCTGACTCTTTGTTATTTCTGTAATCATTTCCGCTAATTTTTTTTGAGTGAGTTGAAATGCAGCAATTGGAACACCGAACTGTGTTCTTTCTTTAGAATATCGTAGGGCTTGATCATAACAATCCATGGCAGCTCCTAATGCTCCCCAAGCAATACCATATCTTGCAGAGTCTAAACAGGATAAAGGAGCACCTAAACCGCTTCTACCAGGTAGTATATTTTCTTTTGGAACTTTTACGTTTACAAAGATTAATTCTCCAGTAGAAGAAGCACGAAGAGATAATTTACCTGTCATCTCGGGAGTCGAAAATCCTTCCATTCCTTTTTCTACAATTAAACCGTGAATCCTTCCTGCTTCATCTTTTGCCCAAACTACCGCAATATCAGCAAATGGGGCATTCGAAATCCACATCTTTGCACCATTTAAAAGATAATGATCTCCCATATCTTTAAAATTAGTAACCATACCAGCAGGATTAGAACCATGGTCAGGTTCAGTTAAACCAAAACATCCCATGAATTCACCTGTAGCTAATTTAGGTAAATATTTATGCTTTTGTTCTTCTGTTCCATATTTCCAAATCGGATACATGACTAGGGAACTCTGTACGGAGGCCGTTGAACGAATACCACTATCACATCTTTCAAGCTCTTGCATAATTAATCCATAGGAAATTTGGTCAAGACCTGGTCCTCCATACTCTTCAGGAATGTATGGACCAAAAGCACCAATCTCCCCCAAACCATTTAGAATCTGATTAGGAAAAGTGGCATTTTCAAAATGCTCATCTATAATGGGTGAAACTTCTTTCTTAACCCAATTTCTGGCGGTATCACGAATTAATTTATGCTCATCTGTCAATAAATCATCCATCATATAATAATCGGGATGCGTGTACAAATCTGATTTCATGTATTTCTCTTTTATTTTGCGCCTAAAGGTAAGTAATTATTTTCTTTTTGAGGTTTCTAGTGGGAGATTAACATCTTATATTATTTTTGTATTTCTTCTTTTGAAACGAAAGAACAGGATGGATCATTTTGAATTGATAATAAGAAAAGAATTATTTCCGCATTGGATATTGCTGGTGTTATTCGGTTCAATTTCGCTATTAATGATATTAAAATATACCAAAGAATATACTTTCTATTATCTGTTATTAGCATTATACAAACCACCTTTTAAAATACCATATTCCAAAAATGAATTAAGGTATTTTGGCGGATATAATCTATTATTACTTCTTAACTTTTTTTTAATATCTTCTCTAACCATGTATATGATAATGACCTATTATAATATTCATGTTGAGTATGCTATTCTTCTTCCTACAGGCTATTACTTTTTTCGATTGCTTTCACATGTTTTTGTTGGAGCAGTTTCGGGAGTATCTAAAGATCTGGGAGAGAATATTTTCTTAACAAATACTATAGCACATATTATTGGAGTTATATCTATTCCTTTTCTTTTAGCTTGGATTCTAAATCCACAATACTCAATTTATTTTATTGTCATTTTTGTGTTTATTTTTGGTTTATTACATATTGCTCAAATATGGAGAGGTTTTTTTATTGCTTTGCGGAATAATATACGGTGGTATTACATAATTTTGTATCTTTGCACTTTGGAAATTTTACCTATTATACTTATTTATATGTTATATAAGGTTTAATTCATTGAGAGAGAGATTGTTTTAAAATTATAAATTCGCTAGACTTGAGTATTCGAACCATTTTAGTTTCGCAACCGGAACCAGCAGATAATAAGAATCCTTATGCATCGTTGGCTGAAAAGTACGATTTAAAAGTTGATTTTAGACCTTTTGTGCAAGTAGAAGGTATTAATTTGACCGATTTTAGGGCACAGAAAGTTGATTTTGCTAATTATACTGCTGTAATTATGACTTCAAAGAATGCCATTGATCATTATTTTAGAATGGCTGAAGAATGCAGATATGAAGTCCCTACCACAATGAAATATTTTTGTATTTCAGAGGCGGTTGCATATTATCTTCAAAAGTATGTAACATATAGAAAACGTAAAATTTTCTTTGGGAAACAGACTATTCAAGAATTGATGGTGGCTATTAAGAAGCATAAAGGAGAAAAATTTTTATTACCCTGTACTGATATTTTGAGAGATAGTATCCCAGAAGCATTAGATACTGAAGGAGTACAGTTTCAGAAAGTTGTTTTATATAGAACTGTCGCCTCAGATTTATCGGATTTAGAGGATGTATATTATGATGTGTTAGTTTTCTTTTCACCTTCAGGAATTGAATCTCTATTAAAAAACTTCCCTGATTTTAAACAAAATAAAACGCTTATTGCTGCATTTGGACCTACAACAGCAAAGGCTGTTTTAGATAACAATCTACGTTTAGATATCAATGCACCACAGCCTCAGATACCTTCTATGTCGATGGCTATTGAGCAATATATAAAGGACTCTAAGAAGAAAAGTAAAAAAATTGGATAATATAGAATGACCCATATAGGGTCATTTTTTTTGAGAATATATTTTTATGCAATAATTTAAAATACTAATTCATCAATATTTCTTAATTTTATACTTTCATTAATAATAAATGGCTAAACTAAAAAATAAAGAGAGTCTTACTTCTAAAAGAACATTTCTTTCAAGGATAGTTGTTATTGGTATATGGCTTGGAGGTATGATGCCTTTGTTATTTATCTTATATTTAAGATACTTTCAAACAGACAACTCTTCTTTACCTTCTGCTTCTATGTTAGAGAATCCTGAAGAATTATTAGCCACTACTGTATATGCAGATGATGGAATCACTGAGTTGGGTAAGTACTGGAAAGTGAATAGAACGAGTATCCCTTATAAGGAAATTTCTCCGTATGTTATATCTGCCTTAATTGCAACTGAAGATGAGCGATTTGAAGAACATTCAGGTATCGACTTTAAGGCTGTAGGAAGGTCCGTGGTGAGTTTAGGATCAGCAGGTGGTGCTTCTACTATTTCTCAACAATTAGCAAAGTTAATCTTTACCTTGAAGGAGAGAGAAGAAAGAGATAATTCGTTACAAGAAAATTCAGGCCCTACCCAAGAAGAGGAGCGTAAGAGTAAAATGAATAAGATTGAGCGTCGACTTTTTGAGAAAGTGAAAGAAAATGTTATTGCTCTTCGTTTAGAGAGACGCTATTCAAAAGATGAAATTATTGCGATGTATTTGAATCAATTTGACTTCTTGTATAATGCAGTAGGGATATCGAGTGCAGCCCATGTTTATTTTAATAAAAAGGCATCGGATTTAACCCCTGATGAGGCAGCTATTTTAGTAGGTATGTGCAAAAACCCAGGACTATACAATCCATACAGCTATACTGTAAGGGATTATAGAGATAGAGTGGCAAGTAGAAATGGGATAAATAAGAAAGATGTTTCCTTAGTACAAATCAGAGAAGAAAAACAGAAGGATTCTTTACGAACGATTCAAAGGCGTAATGTTGTTTTATATCAATGGTATAAGAGTTCTAACAGAGGAAATGATGCTTTAACCAGTAAAATCACTAAAGAGCAATACGATAGTTTGATAGCTTTACCTCTCCATGTAGATTATCAGGTGGTAGATCATAGGGAGGGATTAGCTCCATATTTCAGAGAAAGTCTTCGAAAGAAGGTGACTCAGATGTTGAAAGAGAAGACAATAGATGGGAAATACAAAATTAGTAAAGAAAATGGTCAGCCATATAATATCTATGAAGATGGTTTGAAAATCTATACTTCTATAAATCCTGATATTCAAAAATATGCAGAGGCTGCAGTTGTAAAACATTTAAAGAATAATCTCCAAAAACCATTTACAAAGAATAACCTCCGTTCAAAAAATTATCCATTTGCGTATGATATAACGCAAGAGAACGTTGACAGACTTATGAATAATGCTCGTAAACGTTCAAATAGATATATAGAAATGAAGCTACGAGGAATTCCAGAAAAGGAGATTTTGGCAAGTTTCGAAACCCCAATTCCTATGAAAGTATTTTCTTGGGAGGGGGATTTTGATACTATCATGACGCCAAATGATTCTATTCGTTGGTATAAAAATGTAATGCGAGCTGGATTGGTTTCTGTGGAGCCTCAAACAGGTTTTATTAAAGCTTGGGTAGGAGGGCCTGATTTTGCACATTTCTCCTATGATCACGTGGCTCAAGGAAAGCGCCAGGTGGGATCTACAATCAAGCCTTTTGTGTATTCAGCAGGAATGCAGTTTGGAGTAATTACTCCTTGTGAAACCACACCTAATATTCCATATTGTGTTGATGTCCAAACAGGTCCTAAGCCAGAAAATATGAAGCAATGGTGTCCTAGAAATGCAGGAGTAGATATGGATGGAAAACCAGTGTCTTTTGAGAAAGGATTAGCTAATTCTATGAATAATATTACCGTTGCAGTAATGGCTAGAATGGGTGGGACTGCTGGGCCAAGAGCCGTTGCTAAGTTAATGCGCGATCTTAATATTGATTTAAGAGAGGAAGATATTGTTCCTGCAATGTGTTTGGGTGTTATGGATTTATCTCTTTTAGAGATGATATCTGCACAAGCAACATTTGTAAATGGTGGTATCTATAACGAACCTTCTGCAATTATTCGTATTGAAGACAGGAATGGAAATACGATATATGAGCATGAGCCAGTTTCCAAAGAGGCTATGTCAGAAGATTTAGCTTATGCTACTCTACAATTAATGGAAAATGTAGTATTATACGGTACGGGAGCAAGTTTGCGTGGAACGTGGAGAGGAGATTGGGGAGGGATTACCTATCCAACAGCAGGGAAAACAGGTACCACACAACACAACACAGATGGATGGTTTATGGCATTAACTCCTGACTTAGCAACAGGTGTATGGGTAGGAGCTGAAGATGGTGCAATCCGTTTCCGATCTATGGAGTGGGGACAAGGAGCTAGGTTGGCTTTGCCAATTTATGGTTATATGATGCAAGGAGTTTATAAAGACCCAAATATTCATATTTCTAAAGATGGTTTTGAAGCCCCCTTCGGCTATGAGAATTCCATATATAATTGTCGGGGAAATAGTAATGACACAAATAATTCAAATGACCCATTTAAGATATAAAGAAAATTTGTTATGAGAAAGACAGTAGAAAATGTAGAGAAAGCTTGTGAAGACATTAAAGATGGTGCTACTATTATGTTTGGTGGATTCGGACTATGTGGAATCCCTGAAAATACTATTGCATATTTAGAAAAGAAAGGAGTTAAGAATTTAACTTGTATATCCAATAATGCAGGTGTAGATGATTTTGGTTTGGGATTGCTTTTACATAAGAAACAAATTAAAAAAATGATTTCTTCGTATGTGGGTGAAAACGAAGAGTTTGAAAGACAAATGTTATCAGGTGAATTGGAAGTAGATTTAATTCCACAAGGAACTCTTGCTGAAAGATGTAGGGCGGGTGGTGCTGGAATTCCCGCTTTTTATACCCCGGCTGGATACGGAACAGAAGTAGCGGAAGGGAAAGAAGTACGTGTTTTTAATGATAAACCACACATCTTAGAAACTGCACTGACAGCAGATTATGCGATTGTGAAAGCTTGGAAAGGTGATACAGAAGGAAACTTAATATACAAAGGAACGGCAAGAAATTTCAATCCTGTGATGGCTATGGCAGGAAAGATTACAATTGCTGAGGTTGAGGAATTGGTGCCAGCAGGAGCTTTAGACCCTAATCAAATACATACACCTGGAATTTTTGTTCAACGCATTTTTCAAGGACAAAAATTTGAGAAACGTATCGAGCAAAGAACCGTTAGAAAGAGAAATTAGTAAGCATACTATTTCTTAAGAAGTCGGGCTACATATTTTCCAATAATGTCAAATTCTATATTTACGCTGTCTCCAATGTTTAATTGATGAAAAGAAGTGTGTTCATAGGTGTAAGGAATAATATGTACTGAAAAAGATTTATCTTTTGAATCTACAACAGTCAAACTAGCTCCATTTATTGTAATTGACCCTTTCTCGACGGTGATGTTATCTGATTCGTACTGAAAAGTAAATACCCAACTTCCATCCTTTTCTTGGATGTTCTTGCATACAGCTGTTGTGTCTACATGACCTTGTACGATATGCCCATCAAATCTCCCATTAGCAGGCATGCAACGTTCTAGATTTACGTTGTCTCCTATTTTTAATTCCTTTAGATTTGTTTTTAAAAGCGTTTCGTCTATGGCGGTAACACGGTATTGATTATTCTCAATGGCAATCACTGTTAAACAAACGCCATTGTGAGCCACACTTTGATCTATCTTAAGTTCATCTACAAAAGCACATGATAGTGTAAAATGAAGATTGCTACCTTCTTTTTGAATATCTTGTATAGTACCTAGTGTTTCAATAATTCCTGTGAACATATTTGTTTAGTTTGAAGGGATTAATTCCATGTTATCAATAAGTCTTACATCTCCACAATAAGATGCAATACATGCTGTTGCACCAGGAACCCAATGCGTTATTTCTTTGAGTGTTTCAGGGTGAACAATTTGTATGTATTCTAATTTTAGTTTACTTTTATTAAATTCACTTACCATGTATTCCAATACTTCTTGAGGGGTGAATTTGCGTGCCCATTGTATTCCTTGCTTTAACACTTTAGAAATAATAACAGCATCTTTTAATTCTTGTTCGCTCAATCGTGCATTTCTACTACTCAAAGCTAAACCATCTTGATTCCGAATAGTATCTATTTCCCTTATCGTAACTGATTGGTTCAGAGTTTTTGTTATATGCTTAATAATAGATACTTGTTGAAAATCTTTTCTCCCAAAATAGGCAATAGTTGGTTGAACAATATCAAAAAGGCGAGATACAACATTTACTACTCCTTGGAAGTGCCCTGGTCTAAATTCACCTTCCATTACTGTATCCAATCCAATAAGATCAATAGAAGGTGCTTGGTAATTGGGAGGATAAATAACCTCAACTGTTGGGATAAAAACAAAGTCAGTTCCTATAGACTCTAATAAAGCAATGTCTTTTGCTTCTTGTCGAGGATAAAGAGCCAAGTCTTGTGTGTTGTTAAATTGTGTCGGATTTACAAAAATGCTGACAATTACATAGTCACATTCTTTTTGAGCTTCTCTGACAAGTGAAAGATGCCCTTCATGTAAAGCTCCCATTGTAGGGATAAACCCAATAATCTTGTTTTGCTCGTATAATGATTGAAGTCCGTTTCGAACCTCAAAATATGTATGAAAGCTCTCCAATTCTTTAATTTTTAAGGGGAAAACCAACAAATCTATCTTTTTATACTGAATATCCGATTTTTTTTTTATATTTTTGTGAAACATTTACAAAAAACAAATTTCATGGAGAAAAAGAAAGTCCTTTTTGTTTCGCAAGAAATATATCCCTTTTTACCGACATCGGAAATTTCAACGGCAACAAGAAAACTTACACAAGGAACTCAAGACAATGGAAAAGAAATTCGAGTTTTTACGCCTCGTTTTGGACTTATTAATGAACGCAGACATCAATTACATGAGGTAATCAGATTATCAGGAATGAATTTAATTGTAGATGATACAGATCACCCGTTGATTATTAAAGTAGCTTCTATACCAACAGCTCGCATTCAAGTATATTTTATCGATAATGATGAATTTTTTAGAAGAAAAGGAATGTACGCGAACGAAAAAGGAGAAGAATTTAAAGATAATGATGAGCGTTCTATGTTCTTTTGTCGTGGTGTTTTAGAAATTGTAAAGAAATTAGGTTGGAAGCCAGATGTGATACATTGCCATGGTTGGATGACTGCTTTAATGCCTATGTATATTAAAGATGTTTATAAGAATGACCCACATTTTGATGATGTTAAAGTTGTATATTCATTATATGAAGATGGATTTAACAAAAATTGGGATGATACATTTGAATCAAAACTTAAATTTGAAGGATTCAATGAAGAGATTATATCTACATTGAAGAGCGGCGACTTCTTTGATTTGAATAGAGCAGCGATTGAATACTCTGATGGTGTTATAATTGGTAATCCAGAAGTGAACGGTCAATTGCGTAAGATCTTTAATGAAACAGATAAATTAAAGCTAGATTTTGAATCAGAGGAAGGACACCCTAAAAAGGTAAATGAGTTTTTTGACAGAGTATTGGATGAAGAAGCAGTGATTCAATGAAAATAAAATATATGTATAAATTTATAGAGTGGCGAAAGACATACTTGTTTTTCGCTGCTTTTTTTTGTTTGAGCGTAGGAATAACTTCGTGTAAAAAGAAAGTAAATCCATTAGGAGAAAACGTGTACCCTTCAGATTACATCATGGGTTCAATCGTTGTTGATACCTTTGATTTGCTTACTTATACGGTTGAGGAAGATTCTGTTGCTTCTAAAGATCCAGAATTTAATTTATTGGGATCATATAATGACCCTACTTTTGGGATGGTTGAGGCAAGTTTTTATACACAACTAACACTTTCGGGATTCTCTCCTGATTTTGGTGATTTAGCCTCTAAAAAGATTGATTCGGCAGTTATTGCATTTCAGTATGGTGGTTACTATGGGTCTGTAAATAAGAACCAATTATTTGAAATATATGAATTGACTGAGAGTTTATCAGCAGATTCTACTTATACGCGCAAGTCTATTGTGAATGTAAACCCACAAAACTTAGTACCTACCTTAAATAATGAAGGTTATATTAAACCTAACCCATTAAAACCAACTGTGGTGGGTACAGATACTTTATCGCCTCAGTTGAGAATTCCAATTGATACCGTATTTGCTCGTAATATGCTTGTACTTGCTGAGAATTCTGTAAATGATAAGGATTTCTTAGAAAATTTTAAAGGGTTTTATGTAAAAGTTAATAATGCTTCAATGATGCCTGGGGAAGGCGCTATTTTATATTTAGCTTCAACTAAATCAGCATCAAAGTTGACTGTATATTATTCAGATGCGCAAGGACCTAATAAATTTGATTTTATTATTACAAGTAAGGCGGTCGATTTTAATCATATAGATGTTGATTATACAGGAACAAAAATGAGTCAGTTACTTACTGATAGCACTTTGGGTAAAAAGGAATACTATGCTCAAGCATTTACTACGAGAGCTAAAATAGATTTTCCTTCCTTAAATAATTTACCTAAAGATGTGTTTATTCATAATGCTACATTGGAGATTCCTTTATCGTATTATCCAGCAGGTGATTTATATCCAAGTGAACAGGTCAATGTGGTCGCTAATTTATTTAAAGGAGATAAAAAGAAATACACTCTATCAACAGTTACATATAGTATGACTAAAAAAGCATATATTATTGATTTAAGAACGTATGTGCAGAATGTTTTAAAAGGAGATATTCAGAATTATGGAATATATGTATCCCCTAAACGATTTAATACTTCAGTAGAGCGTATTATATTTAACGGATCAAATACACTAAATAAAAAGAAGCCTAAACTAAAAATAGTTTACACAAAACTTTAATTGAACTTTTAAACTTAAATTATGTGTGGAATAGTCGCTTATATCGGAAATGAACAGGCATTCCCTATCATTATGAAGGGATTGAGAAGATTGGAATATCGTGGTTATGATAGTGCGGGAGTTGCTTTATTGCATAATGATAAATTAGATGTATATAAACGTCAAGGGAAAGTAGATGCCTTAGAAGAATATTCTAAATCTAAAGATATTTCGGGAACTATAGGGATTGGACATACGCGCTGGGCAACTCATGGACTTCCTAATGATATTAATGCGCATCCTCATATCTCAGATAAAGGAGATTTAGCTTTGATTCACAATGGAATTATTGAAAATTATGATTCTTTGAAGGAAGAATTAATTGCTAGAGGACATATATTCCGAAGTGAGACAGATACCGAAGTATTAGTCCACCTTATAGATGATATTCGTAAAAGAGAGCAATTAGAAACATCTGAAGCAGTTCGAGTGGCTTTGCAAAGTGTAATAGGGGCTTATGCTATTGTGGTGTTAGATCAGGAGAATCCGAATGAATTGATTGCTGCACGAAAGTCAAGCCCCTTAGTAGTAGGGATAGGAAAAAATAATGATTTCTTCTTTGCCTCTGATGCTACACCAATTATTGAATATACCAATGAAGTAGTTTATTTGGAAGATGAAGAAATAGCTATTGTGCACCGCACCAATGGTTTAAAAATAATCAACATCCAAAATCAAGAAAAAACTCCTTATATTCAAGAGTTAGAACTCCAATTAGAGGCTATTGAGAAAGGTGGTTTTGAACATTTCATGTTAAAAGAAATTAATGAACAGCCGAGAACTATTAGAGATTGTTTTAGGGGTAGATTAAATGTAGAAACTGGCTGGGTTGGACTTGGTGGTATCAAGGATTATGAGGAGAAGTTAGCTAATGCCAAACGTATTATCATGGTTGCATGCGGAACTTCTTGGCATGCAGCATTGGTCGGAGAGTACTTATTTGAAGATTTAGCACGCATTCCAGTGGAAGTTGAATATGCTTCTGAATTCAGATATAGAAATCCTATCATAGATGAAAGTGATATAGTGATTGCTATTTCTCAGTCTGGTGAAACAGCAGATACTTTAGCCGCATTGAACCTAGCAAAATCAAAGGGGGCAACTATATTAGGTATTTGTAATGTTGTAGGTTCTTCAATTTCGAGAGTGACTGATGCGGGATCATACACACATGCAGGCCCTGAAATTGGAGTAGCCTCTACGAAAGCGTTTACTGCTCAAGTAACAGTTCTTACTTTAATGGCTCTTACAATTGCTAAGAAAAAAAATGAATTAAAAGAGAGTGAGTTTAGAAGAATCATTACAGAATTAGATTTAGTACCAGAAAAGGTAAAAAAGATTCTTGATAAGAGTAGTGCTATTCAATCAATTGCTGAGGTATATAAAGATGCACGAAATGCACTTTATCTAGGAAGAGGAAATTCATTCCCTGTTGCTTTAGAAGGAGCCCTAAAATTGAAAGAAATATCCTACATTCATGCGGAGGGATACCCTGCGGCAGAGATGAAACATGGGCCTATTGCACTCATTGATGAGGAAATGCCTGTATTTGTGATAGCTACCAAAGGAGCTTCGTACGAAAAAGTTGTGAGTAATATTCAAGAAGTAAAGGCTAGGAAAGGAAGAATTATTGCTATTGTTACAGAAGGAGATACTCAGGTAAAGGATATGGCAGATCATACTATTGAAATTCCTGAAACAGATGAGAACTTAACTCCGTTATTGGCAACCATTCCTTTACAATTAGTAGCCTATTATGTTGCTGTTATGAGGGGAGCTAATGTAGATCAACCTAGAAATCTAGCTAAGTCGGTTACAGTTGAATAAAAGAAATAAAAAATAAATAGGGAGCTGTTTCAAACTAAAATTTGAACAGTCTATTTTAAGGTGTTATTCAAGAATTTACCTTCTTTCTCATCAATAACTAACGATATTCTATTATCGTAAGCTCATCGAAGAATCCACATTCTCTACAGAGTAAGACCAATTTATTTTCCTCTTGTCAGATGTATAAATCCATTTTCTTCGTGAACTACATCTTCATAATCAGTAACCTTAATGGAATAAAAATAAATGCCTTCTGAACAATCTGCTCCTGAATTTTTTACTTTCCCATTCCAACTGAAAACTACCTCATCACTTTCGAATACAGTATTTCCCCAACGGTTAACAATTACCAATTCAAGACTTTTTATATTTTTAGCATATACAAAATGGAATTCATCGTTATTACCGTCCCCATTAGGAGTGAATACATTTGGAACTTTGAATTCTACACCTGGATATTTAATAGTTATCTTAACCTTTGCCGAATCTGTACAGTTAGCATCACTTGCATATAATGTTACTGTATATTCTCCGGCATCATCACTTGGGAAAAAATGAGTGGGATTTTCATCTGTGCTCCCATTAGTTCCATCCCCAAATTCCCATGTGTAATTGGTTGCATTACTTGAATTATTGGTAAAGTTTACTTCTGTATTAGGTAAATGAGTAACTGTAGGATTAGCCGTGAATGCTGCTGTAGGTCCATCTATTACATGAATATAATTTGTTTTGGTAGTTGTGCCTTGACAGTTACCTACATTAATGGAGAGAGTTACTGTATAATCACCTGCGTCTTGATATGTATGAATAACTGTACCACAATCTGTTGAAGTAGTTCCATCTCCAAAGTTCCACAAACAAGTTCCTCCTGTAATTCCAGATGTATTACTGAAAGTAACTTTTAATGCTTTACAACCCTCAAGAATATCGGCATCAAATGTAGGATCAGGATTAGCTATGACTGTGACGGTTGTTTGGTCAAATGCATCGCATCCTCCCAACGTTGCAGTTACAGTGTAAGTTGTAACACCTGCACTTGTAGGTGTAAAGGTAACGCCGTCATTTATACCATTATCCCAAGAAATAGTTGCTCCATCTGGGTTTGTGGCAGTAAGAGTTACATCATCTCCTAGACAAATAGTTATATCTGAAGGAGCTGTAACGCTAGGCCCACCAATGCTTCCAATGCTTTCATTTGTTGTTCCTACACATCCATTATCGTCTTTAACTGTTACAGTATATGCTCCAGATGCTAAACTTGTAAATGTATTACTACTTTGTGTAGGTCCTCCTATTCCGTATGTATAAGGACTAGCTCCATTTGATACTGAAACATTGATTTGGCCATCACTCATGCCACAATTCGCATCTGTTGAAGTAGCCGATACGTCTAGTTCTAAATTCTCGATAACCACACTAAAAACTTGTGTATTACCATTATTATCAGTTACTGTCACTTGATATGTGTTCCCACATAATCCTGTGGCCGTTTGAGTGGTCTGAGCTTGTGAATCATTCCATGCATAAGTATATGGAGGTGTTCCTCCTGTTACGTTGATTGTAGCGGTCCCTGCACATGTGGAAGAGCCTACTTGAGCACAAATGTCGTTACAGGTTCCATAGGTGGGTGTTGCATCTGTGTTTATAACCCAGTTTCCTCCATCAGGTATTCTTCGAATGGTATTGTTATTTTTAGGCACTTCTCCATTGTAAATCTTTGTTTTTCGATTAGCAGGGAAGTTAGTGTAACTTGATAACGATGTTACGCCAGTATTGCATCCCGAACTGGTGGGCAAACAAGGCTGTCCACTTGCACCTGCTTCTGTTCCCCAGCTGATCGCATCTTGAGGAACTCCATTTCCATCATAAAACGCAAACCAACCTCCTGCGTTTGGGAACCATAAACGGTGACCACCAGCGCCAACACAAACGCCATCGGAATTAATTAATTCAGGAACAATAATTTCAACAGTATTTCCACCGTTTTGCACTAATAAATTGCTTGGTACTGTAGGTGCATATACACCTCTGATGACACAGAATCCAGCAGGAGGAACAATGGTTCCTTGTGGCAATTGGAATCCTCCACCGTAATTGGAAGGGTCGGGGGCGTTATTTCCTAAATAATAACAAGATATATCTACAGGTTCACAAACGTTCGGATTGTATAATTCAATCCACTCCCCTGCGGCTGATACAGGGGGGATTAGAGGGGGAACTCCCTCGCTTTGATATCCAGATAATGAACCATCTCCATTGACTGGGGCAACTTGTATCTCATTGATCAAGATACTTGGCCCTGTCCAATTACAATCTGCTCCCAAACATTCGGTATTAATTGTTTTAGTAAATGTAGCTTGTAATTGAGCGAATATATTTCCTGAAAAAAAGCATAGGAATAAAAGTGTGAAAATTTGTTTGTTCATATTATATAGTTTCAAATCGTATTTAGTTTTGATGCAATTAATCTGCATTAAAGATACTAAAATAGTGAGGGATGGTGCTATAATTTCTATTCCCACTTAAATTATATTGATAATCGGCGTACATCCATTATGAATGGTGTGTGGAAGTATTTATTCACTTTTAGTCTTTATGAGGAGTAAAAAATCCTTCACGTTAAATAGTTTGAGTACAAAAAGGAGTATAGAACCAACTCCTATGGAAATTAACAAGCCAAAGAATTGATTATCAATATAATTCTTAGATTCGATTGCACAAATACACACTATACAGATTAATATGAAGAAGCGAATGATGCTGTCCCAATGTATGTGAAATTTGAATACTTTTAAAACGAGTAACACCTGAATAATAGCCATTGTAGTTTGTGTAAAAAGAGTAGCTATTGCAGCGCCTTCAGCTCCCATTATAGGAATGAGAGTATAATTTAAACCTACATTTACTATAATACCGGCTATAGCCATTTGATTCAGTTGGCGTAGATTGTTATTGGCAGTTAGTAAGGTGCTGAATATGTGCGAAAAGGACAAAGGTATAAAACAAAGAACCAGCCAAAAGAAAATAGTTGAAGCTGTTTCTATATGTTCATGATATATCTTGCTTATTACAAGATGCGCATATATTGCCAACCCAATACTAATGACAAAGGTAGTTCCAATTAGTAACTTGGAAGACATTTGTAGAATGGGTTGGATGGGCTTATTTTCACGGATTATTCTTGAAAAAACAGGTAATAAAAGTCCAGCCACTAAAAAGGCAAACATATTTAAGGCATCAAGAAGACGAAATCCTTGTGCATAAATCCCAGCTTGTTCTTTGCCGTTAGGAAGCATTCTTTCTATCATAACAGAATCAATGCGTGTATATAGCATCATGAGTAGAATTAAAAGCGCAAAAGGAAAACTTCGTTTTAGAATGGCAATTGAGAAAGTTTTTTTAATGTGAACTCGTAATTTTCCTATCTTAATTCCTGTTAGAATTATGGCGGTAATTAACGTGAAAAAATAGGTGAGTGTTTGTAAATATATAAACCACTCAATTTGAAAAGGTTTGTGAAGTATGTTTCCATAAAGTAATAGAGACGTAAATAAGATTAATAAAAATCTATCCATTACGGATAAGATGGCATCTATTTTAAATAAATGTAGACCTGCAAAATTGCTTCGTAGATATTGAATAATACCTACCATAATTTGATTTATGATAAAGAAACTTAAGATATACATCTCTTTGTCGGAATAGCCAACTAGAAGAGCAAAACCTATAGTGATAAATGTATATAAAAAAATGAGTACAATTTTTACTCCTAAAAAAGAACTCATATATTTACTTACTGCATGCGGATATTGAGCAGTATTTTTTGTGTTATAATTAGTGATGCCAATATCTAAGAACATATTGAAAAGGAAAGAGAAATTCAATAATGAAAAGTACATCCCATAATCCTCTGCCCCAACAATGTTTTGTATTTGTAAATCTATACCGAATATATAAATCGGCTTGATGAGAAGATTTAGTAAGATAATAAAAAGTAAATTTCCTAAGAATTTCTTTTGCATGAGGGCTTATTACATTCTATTCAGGCAAATATAACATAAAAATCAGGCTATTTATTTTCCTTCTTTTTAAATAAATTGGAAAAGAAATTATCTTTAGATGTTGGAGTTTCTTTTATGCCTAATTCTTTATCTACAATCTTTTGGATATCGCGCATGGATCGAACACCTGCAACTTTCCATTTTTGTTCACCTTTATGCATTAAGATAAGTGAAGGGATGCTAAAAATAGAATATTTCTCTGAGAGTTTCCGTTCTTTATCTACATTGATACGTAAGATGTGCAATTGCTCTCCATAATGTTTTTCAATTTCATTGATAATAGGAGTTTGTGCTTGACAAGGGCCGCACCAATCTGCATAAAAATCAAATAAAACAGGAATATCACCCTGAATCAGAGTATTTACCTCCTTATTTGTCATTGTGCTGTTTTATTAACTATGTACAACATACGCACCAGAGAAAGTACTAAGAAAAGAGCAACAATTTGATGTAGTTCGGCGATGAATTCAAAAGTTCCAAAATGTCCTCTAACAACAGTAGTAGAAGTTAAAACAGCCATAATTCCTAATGTAACCTGTAGTACAACAAAAACAACAGGCCAAACAAGAGCTCTTTTAAGAGATAAATTGCTTGAATTTTCTTTCATTAATGTCCTTAATTTCATGAACATCCAAATAATTAGAATTACTAGAATATAAGCCAACATACGATGGATAAACTGCACATTAAGTCGGTCATTTATCCAACTCTCAGAAGGAAATGTATTTGGTATGAATTTTCCGTTGATATCAGGCCAAGAAGGAGCAGCAGCTCCTGCGTGTAATCCAGCCATAAAGGAACCATAAAAGAGTTGAATGATTAAGATGCCAAGAATGGAGAGAAGCAACCATCTTAACGGAGGTTGAGTTATTCTGTCTTCTTTAGGGATTAACAATTTTAATGCAAACCAATAGGTATAAACTAAAAGTATCAAGGCTGTATTAAAATGAATGGCTAAACGAATGTGACTTACATAGATATTGGTGTCATTTAAGCCAGATTTAACCATAATCCAACCGATTAAACCCTGCAAGCCTCCTAAGATAAATAACAAAACAAGAGGGAAAATCATCTCTTTTGTAAAATATTTTTTAATAATAAAATAAACAAAAGGAATTGCAAATACAACACCGAGTGTGCGTCCCCAAAGTCTGTGGAACCATTCCCAGAAATAGATAAATTTGAAATCGCTCAGCGTATAGTCGTAATTAATTTTAGAAAACTGAGCGATGCCTTTGTATTTCTCAAAAGCATCCAGCCAATCTTGTTCACTTATAGGAGGAATAATGCCTAATATAGGTTGCCATTCCGTAATGGAAAGCCCAGAGCCAGTTAACCGAGTTACTCCTCCAATGATGATTTGGATAATCACCATAAAAACACCTATAAGTAGCCAGTATGCGACTGTTTTTTGTTTTTGAAGACTATCAGTTTGTATGGACATGATTTTAATTTAAGGTTTCTAACAACCATTTATAAAACTCAGTTTGCCAAATCATAGCATTTTGAGGTTGCATAACCCAGTGATTTTCTTTTGGGAAGTATAATAGCTTAGATTTTATACCTTTTAATTGAGCCACTTGAAATGCTTCTAGTCCTTGACCAATAGGTACTCTAAAATCGTTTCCACCTTGAATAATAAGAATAGGAGTATCCCAATTGTTTACGTATGTTGTTGGGTTAAATTCTGTATATGATTTTTCATTTTCTTTTTCCCAATATGGACCACCTAAGTCCCAATTAGCAAAGAATAATTCCTCTGTTGTTCCATACCAAGAAGTCATGTTAAATAATCCATCGTGAGCAATAAATGTTTTGAATCGGCCTTCGTGGTTACCTGCTAAGAAGTAAATAGAATACCCACCATAAGAAGCTCCGACAGCTCCTCTTCTTTCTTTGTCGACATATTTCTCTTTGCTTACATCGTCAATTGCTGCTAAATAGTCACGCATAGGTTGACCGCCCCAATCTTTTGAAATAGAGTTATTCCATTTACTTCCAAATCCAGGTAAACCTCTTCGATTTGGTGCAACAACTACATATCCTTGAGAAGCCATTAATCTGAAATTCCATCTAAATGAAAAGAATTGACTTACAGCACTTTGTGGGCCTCCTTGACAATAAAGTAAAGTTGGATATTTCCTGTTTTCATCAAAATTTGGAGGAAGAATCACCCATACCAGCATCTTCTCCCCATCGCTTGTCGTTACCCAGCGTTGTGTAACTTTAGGGGTATCAAATTTTGCCAAGAATTCATCATTTATATGAGTAAGTTGCTTTTCAACACCTGTTTTGATATCTGCCTCATAAAATTCATTGGGGGTTAGCATAGATTGTCTCATACCGATTAACTTGGTTCCTACTAGTTGGATACTTGTATAATCATGTACTCCTTCTGTAATTTGACGAAAATCTTTGGTTTTCACATCAATTTCAAAATATTGAAAAGTAGCTTCTTTTACAGCTAAGAAATAAATTTTATCTCCTTTTTCATTCCAAACAAAATCGCTAATCGTTAAATCTATGTTATGTGTTAGATTCACATCAGTTTGAGTGGTAATATCACGAATAATAATTTCACTTTTATCAGATTCAAAACCATCATTTGCCATACTCAACCAAGCTAATTGTTGTGTCTTTTCATGGAAGATGGGCTGCTGATCATATCCCATGTAGTGCTCCGTCCAATTTTCAGTTGATTTTGAAGCTATATCATATATATATAAATCAGTATCAGTACTTTGAGCAGCTTCTTTACCTATTTTCTTTTTACAAGCATATACAATGCTATTTTCGTTTAAGAAAATAACATTACTCATTCCACCAAATACATCATACTCAGTTCCATCTAATAGATTTATCCCTGGGGTTTTTGCAACACCGTTTTCGAGTGTATATACGAAAAGTTGTTCACTAAATTCATCCTGCCATGTATCCCAATGTCTATACATTAAATCATCAATTATTCGCACATCAGATTTGGGGTAGTTTGGATAGATATCTGTAGTTGTTTTTCTAGTTTTTACTTTTTCTATGGTAACTAAGTATTTTCCTTCAGGGCTTATTTTAAAATCAATTAATTGTTCGGCAGGTAAGGAGATAATGACAAGAGGCTTGTCATTATCTAGAGTAGTAGAAATGATTTTCTTTTCTTTATCTACTACTTGAATTCCAGCTATTCTGTCTTTCGTCCATTGAATTCCTTTTAGTTTGGATACTTCACCACTTAGAGTTTCATTTTTTCCATTCTTTAAATTATACGTGAAATAAGAGCTAGACCCTTTGTTTTCTCCCACATCGTATTTAGTAACTGAGTACAATAAAGTGGAATTGTCTGGAGATACACTTCCTCCACCAATACGATCTAATTTCCATAAATCACTTGGCGAAAATGCTGTTTTTTGTCCAAAACTGTATGCTGTCATCAATATAAAAAGTAAAATGAATAGTCTATTTTGTTTCATGGTAAGATATTTGGGCTTTAAAGTTATAAAAACAAACTAAAAGTATGCCGAAGTTATCTATTTAAATTGATATTTTTGCTCCCGTTTAAACAACTTCAAAGTAAAGTTGTTTGTTGTTTTATATTTAGAACTATGGATAATTCAAATCCAAAAACAATATATCCTATCTTGATGGCCTTGTTTATGGCTCATTTCATCAATGATTTGTTACAAATTGTTTTGCAGACAGGTTTTCCTCAATTTAAAGAGGATTATCATTTATCCTATCTACAAATAGGGATGATTACTCTTGTTTTTCAGCTCTCTTCATCTATTTTTCAGCCCTTGGTGGGAAATTATACGGATAAACACCCCATGCCATTTTCGTTTATGATTGGTATGAGTTTTACTTTCTTCGGTATCATTCTATTAGCTTATTCCTACAATTATCACATGATTTTATTGTCTGCAGGATTAATCGGAATTGGCTCATCTATTTTTCATCCAGAAGCTTCCAAATTAGCATTCTATGTAGCAGGTGGAAAAAGGGGTTTAGCCCAATCTATTTTCCAGATAGGAGGAAATGCAGGAACAGCACTTGGCCCTTTGTTGTTTATCTTATTTGTTATACCTAATGGGCAAGAGTATATTGTCTTTTTTAGTGGATTAGCTATTGTAGGAATTTTTATTTTGTATCGGATAGGTAAATGGTATAAGAAATTTCTACAAGAGAATAAGCGAATAGTTAAAAATGCAATGAAAATTGTCACAAATCTTTCCAAGAAACAGATTAATATTTCGTTGTTTATTTTACTTGTCTTGGTCTTCTCAAAATTCTTTTATGTAGCTTCCATTCAAAGTTATCTTCATTTATATCTTATGGATAAATTTGATTTTTCTGAAAGTAAGGCTCAAAGTTATCTATTTGCTTATTTGTTTTCAGTGGCTATTGGCGTTATTTTGGGAGGGCCTCTTGGTGATAAATTTGGCAGAAAATATATCATTTGGTTTTCCATCTTGGGAGTAGCTCCATTTACCTTCATGCTCCCTTATGCTGATCCTTTTTGGACGCTAGTTTTATTGATTATTATAGGGGTGATACTTTCCTCTGCATTTCCTTCCATCATTGTATATGCACAAGAGCTTTTACCAGGTCGAACGGGAATGATTTCTGGCTTCTTTTATGGCTTTGCCTTCGGAATGGGAGGGATTGGAGCTGCTGTATTAGGGAAATTAGCAGATTTAGAGGGTATCCAGCAAGTATTTATTTGGTGCTCATTCTTGCCATTACTAGGGTTGTTGACCGTTTATTTGCCCAATTTAAAGAAATCCTGATAAGCTTTAATATTCTGTTTATTTGAACAAATTAATACATATAGCGTTAATAGATAGTGTTTTATAAAGTTCATTTTTTTCACATTTTGACTTTATTAGAGAAATTATTATTTTTGATTGAAAATTTTAAAAAAACAAAATGAATTATGACTAAAGATCAAGCGACTTTAACAGATTCAGAAATTATAGAAAGAGTTCTGAAAGGTGAAAAGTCACTTTATGAGGTGATTATTAGAAAATACAATCCTTATTTATACAAAATAGGGAGATCGTATAATTATAATCATGAGGATACAGAAGACTTAATGCAAGACACCTATATTGATGCTTATAAGAGCCTAAATCAATTTGAAAATAGATCTAATTTTAAAACTTGGGTTACTCGTATTATGTTGAACAACTGTTATAGAAAACGCGAGAAATCTAGCTTTAAGAATGAGTTTTCAGAAGAAAATTTAAGAGAGAATGTTACACCTATGTATGCAAATACAAGCAATGATACGTTAAAAATGGTTCATAATTCAGAATTAGCAGCGCTTCTCGAAGAAGCTTTAAGTAAAGTGCCTGAGAATTACCGCATGGTTTTCACACTTCGAGAAATGAACGGATATAGTGTGGAAGAAACAGCCAAACTTTTGGATATTACTGAAGCAAATGTGAAAGTAAGATTAAATAGGGCAAAAACTATGTTACAAGAATTCATCACACAATCTCATGAAGTAACTGAATTATATGAATTTAATGCAGTTTTGTGTAATCCATTTACAGCAAGAGTGATGGATAAAATTAATAAGCTGGATTAATCTATTAAATTCAGAATAAGAAGGTCCCCTCTATTTTTAATTTATACTTTTGGAGTCAAATTGCCTTTGTGAAGATTCAAGATTTTATACAACGTCGTTTTACGGGAGAACTCAATAATGAGGCTGAATATACTGATTTGTTAGTACAAGTATTTGCTGTTCTGATTGTAGGTCTTGTGCTTTGGCGTATGGTGATAATTTTTCATAAAAAGAAAAATGCCAATAGAAAAACACACCATTTTTTTGAGAATACTTATGCAAAGAGATGGAAGCAATAATCGCTTTTTATATTCGTTTTGTATTTTAAATTGTATCAATTAACAGTTTTCTTTTTATAAATTAATTGTATATTTCTCCTATTCTGTTTGGATACTCTTAAATTTGGCATTATGATACGTTATATTTTCATCATTATATGCTTGACTTTTATAAGTTCTTATTCTATTGGGCAATATAAACCTAAAACGAAGAAGAAACAATTTTATGGAAATCCAAGACTTTCAGAGCCTCTTTTTAGATGGGTAACTGGCGATTATTCCAAACATGGATTACAAGTTGCTTTTGGACCCAATTATACGCTCACTCGTATTCCTTCAAAAGATTATACTTTTCAATTTAAAGGGAATGATCCGACAGATGAACAAAATATTCATACTTCAGTCACTACCAAAAGTAAATTAGGAGGATTTGTGGAGTTAGGAATGGTACACATAACAAAGCGCCCACGAAAAATTATTCACTATTATGATTGGGGTATTGGTTATAAAATGATAGGAGGAGGTGAGATAACTCAAACAGATATTTATAACTATCGAGATTCACTTGTTTCATCTACGAAAGGGGTAGGTGATTTTTATAATGGATACGTTTATGGTCGCTTTGCCGCACACAATGTTTTTCAATTCAATAGATATAATTTCTTAGATAATTCATTGGGATTTAATTTTGATTATATGGTACAGCAAGGTAAAACTAGTTATCCTAGTTTTGTTGCTAATCCTTCTCAGCCTTTTCAAGGAAAAATGATGTTTCAATTAAATTATGCATTTGGATTTGGTATAAAGCCAGACCCCAAAAAGGGCTTCTTTATTATTCCAAGTGTAGAAGTTCCAATTTTAGGAGCGTATGAATGGAGGGGAGGTACACCACAAATCCATTGGTTCAATAGCAAATATTATCCTATTACAGCAAAAGTACGTTTAGTATGGTTGTTTAAAAAAGATCCAAATCGTTGTCCGCCTGTTGAGAATAATGAGGATGATAAACAGCGAGCGAGGGAATATGAGAGCAAATAATTATCGCTTAGATTGAAAGAATTTCAATAGTAAATCACTACATTCTTTCTCCAACACTCCTCCTTCTACCTCTGTAGCTGGATGAAAAACTCCTTCATAACGTGAGGCACCTCTTTTTTCATCATAAGCTCCAAAGACAATCTTATCAATTTGTGACCAGTTTAGAGCGCCTGCACACATCACACAAGGCTCTAAAGTTACATATAAAGTACACTTCTTTAGATATTTTCCTCCTAAGAAATTAGCAGCCGAGGTAATACACATCATCTCAGCATGTGCGGTAACATCCTTTAATTGTTCTGTTAGGTTATGCCCTCGCGCTATAATTTGATTATTTGCCACAATAATTGCACCCACAGGTACTTCATCTTTCTCAAAGGCAATTTTAGCTTCTTCCAAAGCCTTCTTCATAAAGTATTCGTTGTTGTATGGGGTAATCATGGTTATTTTTTTATAAAAGTATATGAATTTTATTCTGATTCAACTTCAAATTGTTTTATTTCTACACTTGGAGCATCGTGATTTTGCTTTATACTAGATAGAATTAAATAGATAAGGATAGCTGTTGTAACCGCATAAATGAGTAAGCGATAAAAAGTTTTCTTATTTTTTTTTAACTCTTGAAACCTTGTAAAATCAGTCTTATTCGTTTCCATTCCGTTTTTAAATCGCTTTTAAATGTAACCAAACTTTTTAATTGTCGTACAAATGTTCACGCACAAAAAAAAATAATGTTATGAAACTAAAAACTTGCCCTAATTGTAAAAACGAATTTGAAGGAAGAAGGAATAAGAAATTCTGTTCAGTGGCTTGTAAGAACCAGCTGCATAATGAAGAATATCGAAATGATAATCAGAACATCTTTGATATAAACAGAATTTTAACGAAAAATAGAACTATTTTAAAAGACTTATTTCAAGTGTATAGAAGTTCAGCCATTTCTTTAAATGTGCTGAATTCGTATGGATTCAATGATAAATTCCATACACATTTATTTAATGCTCCGTCAGGAGAACGATACACCATGATTTATGATTTTGGTTTTAAATCGACTTTTGATAATCAGGTACAGATTGTCGAAATAGAAAATTAAAGTATTGAAAAAAAATCATAGTCATAGCTAGCTATGACTATGATTAAATTGTATCAATTGTCACCCTCAATCACCCTTTTTTAATACAACCACAACATTCTTTAAAATATATTCTCTATTTTTGAACGCATGGAATCTAAAGGTGAGTATATTTTAGTAACAGGCGGAGCTGGTTATATAGGTTCCCACACTGTGATTTCTTTATTAGAAAATGGATATACACCTATCATTATAGATGATTTTCGCAATTCCAATCGGGATGTTATTGCACGACTGCAAGAAATAACAGGTCAAAATATAATTTATTATGATCTAGCTTGCCAAGAAAAAATCAAGTTACGAGAAGTTTTTACAAAATATAAGGTACAAGGTGTTATTCATTTTGCGGCCTATAAAGCTGTAGGAGAGTCGGTTGAGAAGCCACTTATGTATTTTGAGAATAACTTAGGGAGTCTTATTACTCTATTAGAGCTTATTCAAGAATTCCAGATTACTAATTTAGTTTTTTCATCTAGTTGCACGGTATATGGAAATCCAACTCAAATCCCAGTTGTAGAAAATAGTCCACTTTCTTTCAATTCACCGTATGGATATACGAAGAAGGTGAGTGAGGAAATTATCACTCAATTTATTGAAAGTTTCCCAACAACCAAAGCTACTTTTTTACGCTATTTTAACCCTATTGGAGCTCATGATAGTGGAATTATAGGAGAAGAACCAGGTGGCAAACCCAATAATCTTTTACCTTTTATTACGCAAACAGCTATTGGTATAAGAGAAAAGTTAACAGTTTTTGGAGATGATTATAATACGGAGGATGGAACTTGTGTTAGGGATTACATTCATGTATGCGATTTAGCAGAGGCACATGTGGCTGCGTTGAAAAAAGCATACTCAATTACGGAAAATCCGATTGTATATAATATTGGAACAGGAAAGGGGAGCAGTGTAATGGAAATGATCTCTGTTTTTGAAAAAGTCAGTCACTTGAAACTTCCTTATACGATTGGCCCGAGGAGAAGTGGTGATGTTCCTATTATCTTTGCGAATACTGATAAGGCAAATAAAAATTTAGAATGGAAAGCAAGCCGAAGCATTGAGCAAGCAATTGATTCCGCATGGAAATTTGAAAAATACATTAGAACAAAGAGAAATAATTCATGAAATACATTGCCTTATTCATATTATTTACATTATCTCATCATTGTATTTCTCAATATAATGCAAAAGAAGATGGTATTCATTCTGAATTTAGACCAGGGATTGGATGGTTTTTCTCGGGATTTAAGGCCTATGAAGTCGAGAAACTCAGAAAATATGATCGACTTATTATTGATCTGGTGTATAATGATTGGCATGGAGATACAAAAGCTTTCAAGAGTCCATGGTCGTCTATAGGTATAAATGCTGCGTTTATGTTTGATATACCTTTTACTCAAGCAAATACTGTAGGAATGGGGATAGGAATTGGAATAAGTCATTATAGTAATCGTACCAAATGGCAGTTCTCAAGAGATTTCCTAAATAAAGCCACACTTGCTTCTGATTTTAATGCGTCGAATATGCCGAAAAGCAATTTATATGGAGCAAATTATATCGAACTACCTATTGAATTTCGTTTTAAGACAAAAGGAATCCAACATTTTAAGTTTTTTGTTGGAGGAAAGATAGGTTACCGATTGAATGATTATACAAAAGAAGTATATCGTAAGGATGGAAAAAATTACCCAATTAAACAATATAACTTTATTGATTCAAATCCACTGAGATATGGTATTACAGCTCGTATTGGAATTCGAAATTGGGCATTATTTGGCGCGTATTATTTTTCTCCTATTTTTAAGCGTAAAGAAAGTGTACAGTTGTATCCTTTTTCTATTGGAATTAGTGTTTCTTGGTTCTAAATCACGTCATTTTAGCATCTTGTAATCTTCTTCTAGCACGAGATAAAAGCCTAATTTTATCAAATCGAATAATTGTTCGGCTGCTGATTTATTAATTTTATCAGTTTGTTTGCGAATATCGTGCATGTCTAACTCATTAAATAAACGAATAACATCTTCTTTTTGAGTTAAATCAAATGTATTTGTTTTGGGCTGAATATACCATGTGCTTAATGTATTCTCACTCACTCTACAAACAACAAGTTGGTTTTTGAATCTTTTTTCTACTGTAGAATGTTTTCGCAATATACTTTCCCATACAACATCACTGAATTGGTCTATAATAGCTTCTACTTTTGACATATCTGTCTTTTTTAAGGCCTCCCATTCATTAGCAGGAATTCCATTCACCACTAGAAATTCAATAAATTCTTTTTCTAAATCTTTTAGATCTGTTAAAGAAAGACGTGCATATTTCATGTGCTCCAATGCTTAATTTGGGTAACAAAGGTAAGATAAATGAATGAAGTAAAATATGCTTTAAAAGTCTCTATTTCTAAAAATTCGATTATTTTTGAAGAACTGTAACAAAGAATATGATACGCATAGAAAATATCACTAAGTATTACAATCACCAATTGATATTAAATGATATTTCATTTACGTTAGAGAAAGGTAAAATCGTTGGTTTATTAGGACCGAATGGTGCAGGAAAAACCACGTTGATGCGTATTATTAATCGTATTATTCAACAGGATAAAGGACATATTTCTTTTGACGAACAATTATTTAAAGAGAAACATCTTGCTGAAATTGGATATCTTCCTGAAGAAAGGGGTTTATATCCTTCTATGACTGTAGAAAAACAAATTTTGTTCATTGGTCAATTAAGAGGTCTCACCAAGAGTGAAGCAAGGACACAAATGGAAGCTTGGTTGAATAAATTTGAGATTGCTTCTTGGAAAAAGAAACGTATTGAGGAACTCTCTAAGGGAATGGCTCAGAAAATCCAATTTATCTGTACAGTTCTACACGAGCCTTCTATATTAATTCTAGATGAACCATTCAGCGGTTTTGATCCGTTGAATATTGAATTGATTCGAAAGGAATTGCTGAGCATGAAAGAAAAAGGGAAGACCATTATTATTTCTACTCATAACATGAATAATGTAGAGGAATTGTGTGATGAGGTTATTCTAATTAATAAAGGAGAAATCGTTCTTCAAGGAAGAGTACATGAATTACGCGAACAATATAAAGATGGAATGTATAAAATTACTTTCCAAGGCAATATGATTGCTTTTGCAAATGCGCTGTGGGTGGGTTACGAGATTGTAGATAAGGAAGTGCAAGGAGATGATGTCTTTACAGTTTATTTAAAGATGAGAAAGGAAAATGAAATCAATGACCTTTTGAGAGATGTTATGAATGCAATTCATATTATTGGGGTAGAAGAGGTTTTACCTCGTATGGAAACTATTTTTATTCAATCTATTCAAAAACAAGCGGTAAATGAATAAGATAGCACTTATAGCAAAACGTGAAATAGCTGAACGCTTGGGAAGTCGTTCTTTTCGTGCGTTTATGATATTGGGACCTATTCTCGTCCTTGCCGCTCTATATCTGTTTTTCGCCTTAACAACTTCTACAAAAAAAGATTGGAATGTTCTTATCATGGATAAAAATGAGCTTCTAAAAGGAAAATTAACTCCATCTCACCCAAAGGATATGACATTTGATTTTATCAATGCTTTTGTGGAATACGATGAATTTGCCAATCTGTCTCAATTTAAGAAATATGATTTAGCCGTTACTATTAATGAAAAAGTGATTAGTAATAAACATGTTACTATCTTGTATAAAGAGTATCCCCCGTTGAATGTTCAGCGAAAATTAGTCTATTTCTTAGAACGTAGGGTAGAAGAATTAATGGTGGAGCAATTCACTGATTTGCCCATAGAGAAGTTTAGAGAGATTAAACAATCACTTGCATTTCACTTGATAGATGCCAATGATCCACGAAATGAAAAGTCTAACACGGCTAGTTGGGTGGGCTTTGCTTTTGGGACGCTCATCTTCTTATTTATTTTCTCTTTTGGAATGACTATCTTACGTAGTGTATCACGAGAGAAAACCAATAGAGTGGTAGAAGTATTATTATCTAGTGTAAAGGCACGACAATTATTATCAGGCAAAGTAATAGGAATAGGTATTGCTGCGATTCTACAGTTCCTTGTGTGGATACTGGTAATAGGTGTGGGACTTTATGTATTTCGAGAGACACTCTTTCCGGACCTATTCAGTGGAAAATTTATTGCTCAAGAGATTGTAAAAGATAATTTGGATGAAGCTGTTTTTAACCAAAGCCCTTTTGTTGATTTGATTTATAAGGATATTCAATATGGGAATATGTTGCTATTTTTCCTTCTGTTTTTTATCGGAGGCTATCTTTTTTATGGCTCTTTTTATGCTATGTTGGGAGCTTCTGTGGGTTCTGAGTCAGATGGGCAACAATTTGTGATTCCACTCACTATCTTGATTTTATTATCGGTTGCTTCGGGTTATTATTTAATTTACTATCCATCAATAAATTTAGAGATGTGGCTTGGATTTATACCTTTCACATCGCCCATGATTATGATGATTAAACTCTCGAATGGTTTTGATTCAGGGGATTCTTGGCAATTGTTCTTGTCCTTATTTATCCTGATTATTTCAGCTTATGGAATGTTGGTTTTAGCTGGAAGAATTTATAAAAATGGACTGCTACGTTATAATCACCGTTTAAAATTTGTCATGTTGCTCAAATGGATGAAAAAGAGCTAGCAAATTGTAGTAAATGGGGAGTGATGTCGTGGTTATGAGAAAGCATACATTCATTCCCCAGCTTCCATAAAAGAAGACATGATTTCAGATTACCATAGAAAAGATTAAATATACCCGTTGTGTATTTACATATTTAATTTGTAAAGATGTACGAAATAGGAATGATTTATAAATAGACCCCGAGCAGCCAAGGCTCTCGGGGTGACAATTGTATGGGCAGCTGACGGTCGGCTTTGCCGACCGCCTTACTCACTCTGTGTATTGTCACCCCGACGGACGAAGGAGTGTCGGGGTCTATGAACATAATCTGTATTTTATTTTAAATGCACAATAAGTTAAATATACTTTAAAAGCAAAATCTCTTATTTTTGCTCCAAATTAACAAACGAATGATTCAAACCATTGATTGTATTCTAACTCCTGAGCAGGCAAAAGATGTTGTATTTATTGAGAAACATCTTAGAAGATTGCTGAAATTTAATGGAGACATATTTGAATACCGTTGGTTAAAACGTTCTATTGATGCGCGAAAGAAAGATATTAAGATAAATGCTCGTTTTGAGGTGGCATTGGATGAAGAGTTACCTCAACCCAAGCCATATTTTATTCCACAGAATGTTTCAGAATCTCCAGAAGTGGTTATTATTGGAGCTGGACCTGCGGGGTTATTTGCAGCGCTACATGCTATCGAATTGGGTTTAAAACCTATTGTGTATGAGCGTGGAAAAGACGTTAAGGAACGCCGCCGCGATTTGGCTAAAATCACTAAAGAGCAGCGCATTAATCCTGAATCTAATTACTGTTTTGGAGAAGGAGGAGCTGGCACTTACTCTGATGGGAAACTCTATACTCGCTCTAAAAAAAGAGGAGATATTCAAAAAGCTTTAGAATGGTTTGTTCATTTTGGTGCGCCTGAGGACATTCTGATAAATGCGCATCCACATATCGGGACTAACAAACTTCCTTCTATCATTGTTTCAATGCGAGAAACAATTATTCAGTCGGGTGGAGAAGTTCATTTTAATGCTAAGTTGACAGATATATTTATTGAAGATAAAAGAATACAAGGAATAGAAATAAACAATCAAGCTCGAATCTCGTGTAAATATCTTGTCCTGGCTACTGGACATTCGGCTCGTGATATTTACACCTTACTTTATCGAAAAGGAGTACAATTAAATGCTAAAGGCTTTGCCTTGGGAGTTCGCATAGAACATGCTCAAGAATTGATTGATAAATTACAATATCACGGAAGAATAAATGATGAATTTTTACCACCTGCGAGTTATGCTTTAGTTACACAAGTCAAGGAGAAAGGTGTTTATTCATTTTGTATGTGCCCTGGGGGAATTATAGCACCTTGTGCAACTGAACAGGAAGAAGTGGTTACTAATGGTTGGTCACCTTCTAAACGCAATAATCCATATTCAAATTCTGGGATAGTAGTACAAATTGATAAAGAAGATTTTAAGGATTATCAGAAAGATCCTTTCGTCTGTCTTAATTTTCAGAAATCAGTTGAAAAAGCCTGCTGGGAGGCTGCTGGTAAAACCCAACGAGTACCTGCTCAACGTATGTTAGATTTTATAAATGGAGTAGTATCACAAGATTTTCCTCGTAGTTCCTACTTGCCAGGTATTGTGAGTTGTGATTTAAATATAGTCTTGCCTCCACAAATTGCCAAAAGGTTGAAACAAGCTTTTGTTGATTTTGGTAAGAAAATGCCTGGCTATCTAACAAATGATGCTGTATTGCATGCGCCTGAATCTAGAACTAGCTCACCTATTCAAATACCAAGAAATCCAGAAACGCTAGAGCATATTGAAATTAAAGGGCTATATCCATGCGCAGAGGGAGCAGGATATGCTGGGGGAATAATTTCTGCAGGAATAGATGGTATGAAATGCGTGGAAGCAATAAAGAAGGTGACTAATTTGTAAAGATGTAAGCAATAGAAATTATTTACAAATAGACCCCGAGCAATCGAGGGCTGACAACACTATCTGTATCTTATTCTTAATGCATAACAACTCCAATTAATAACCAGCATGACTTATAAAAAAGAGAAGAGGTTGAATTTTCAACCTCTTCTCTTACGATAAACCTTAATTATATTATTTAAAATTTATTTGGAAATTGTTTTGCTATACCTACAGCTAAATCGTGAGCCATTTCTGTCATGTGGCTAAATGCTTCGTCAAACTTAACAATAGCTGAATCATAGTTTTTACCTAATAAATCTACTGAATAAGCTGTGGTTTGATCAATGTGCATTCTCATCATGTGAACCATCATCATACGATCAAAGTTTTTTGGATTGGCATCTGCTAAGAAATTTCCTATGTCTTCAGCATTTTGATACCAGTCATCAAGAGCTATTCCTAGAGCAGTTTGGTCTCCATCTTTTGCTGCTGTAAGCACTGGAACGGCCAATTGAATATGTTCTGTCAATAAATCAGCCAATTGATTACCAGCTTCTTCACCATAATATGGCTTAATAGCATCACCTATATCAATTTGATTTTGTAATAATCTTGTAAGATTTTGATTTAAGGCATCTGTATTGTTAAAGAAAGCATCAACAGTAGTATAAGTCCAAGTCATGTGATCAGCCCATAATTTATGCATGGCATCATCAAAGGCAGTAAATGATGATTTTGATAAAACATTAACAGGAATATCTTTTACTGGTTCAATGTTTTCTTTTTTACAACTTGTAACGGCTAGTAATCCTAAAACTAATACTAATGATGTTAGGGAAAATAAATTTAACTTTTTCATGATTTTGTTTTTTTAAATTATTAATTTGTTTTAGGCAAATAGAGATGGAAGTCACCGATAGGTTACAATCTATTGAAAAATATTTTTTAACTATCTGATTATTAGATAAATAAAATTGTTTTATTTTTATTATCTTTTTGTAATTTTGACAAAAAACTAATATTATGAAAGCACTTAGGCTTATTTCAATTATATTTCTTATCGTATTTGGAGGGGTAACTATCTTTATGTCCACTTCCGTTGTATTTGATTTATTTGGAATTCGTGCAATGGAAGGAAATTATGTTCCCTTTGTTGTATATGCAAATATGGTATGTGGATATATGTATATTATTGCTGCGCTTTTGTATTTAAAAAGGCCTCTTACAACGGCAAAGATACTTTTAGTTTGTACCTCATTATTGATAATTACATTTAGCGCTTTCTTGATTTATATCCAAAATGGAGGTGTTCATGAATTAAAGACTATTAAAGCGATGACTTTCCGGGTTGTCATTACAGCATTGTTAACGGTAGTAGCATTCTATATTATTAAATTTTCACCAGATAAGGATTAGTTTTTAATATCGATTAAATTTGTATAAAAAAATAACATGAGATTACTTAGCACGGTTGGACTTATAATTATATTCTTTTTTTCTATTGAGAATACTCTATTCTCTCAACACTTGAATCAAACGGATAAAGGTGGATTTTACTTGTATTGGGGATATAATCGATCAGCTTATACAAAAAGTAGCTTACGTTTGGTGGGGCCGGGTTATGATTTTAGACTGAATGAATTAAAAGCTGAGGATAGGCCGGAAAAGGTTTCGTTAGTATATCTCAATCCCAAAAAAATCACGATACCTCAATTTAACGTGAGAATGGGATATTTCTTTATGGATAAATGGGCCGTTACCTTTGGGTATGATCACATGAAATATATCATGCGTCATCCACAAACTGTAAAGATTAAGGGACATGTTGATCCGGGAGTAAGCACCCTTTGGAATGGAGATTATAATAACCAAGAAACAGAACTTCCATATAATCAAATTCACTATGAAAATTCGGATGGGAATAATTATATTCGTTTTGGTGTAGCTCGTTATTTTGACTTATTATCAGTAGGGGAGAAAAATTGGTTTAGAATCCGAGGAGTGGTTGAAGGAACTGTTGGATTTCTATTACCTTTTAATGATTTAGATTTTGGTGGTAAGAAGAATTTAAAAACAATTTCAGTTTCAGGTTATGGAATTTCCTTACACCCAGGTTTGCGATTAGAATTCTTTAATCACCTATTTTTTGAAGGACATTTTTCAGGAGGTTTTTTGCATCATGTGCGCGTAAGAACTCGTCCGGATGATAAAAGTAGTTTTGCCCGACAAGCCTATGGCTTTATTGAAACTGATTTTGTATTTGGATATACGTGGAGATTTAACCGCAAGAAATATGATGCTTTAAAGACAGGTAATAAAGAAGATGGTGCTTTTTTATAATTTAGGAGAAATAAAATTTATTTTTTATCTTTAACCTATGCTCTCAAAGAAGACGAAATATGGAATTAAAGCACTCACTTATATCTGTAAACAGCAAAGTGAGCATCCTATCTCTATCTTAGAGATTTCGGAAGCAGAAATTATACCCAGAAAATTTCTTGAAGCAATATTGTTAGATCTTAAAAAAGGAAAGATCCTTGGCTCAAGGAAAGGAAAAACAGGAGGATATTACCTGTTGCGCAATGCCTCGGAAATCTATATGAGTGAAGTGATTCGACTTTTAAATGGACCTATTGCTATGGTTCCTTGTGTAAGCTTAAATTTTTACGAGAAGTGCGATGATTGTCCGTATGAAGAAGGTTGCGGTGTTAATAGATTAATGCTGGAAGTAAGAGACAGCGCACTTAAAATATTAGAAGGAAAGAGTCTGGCTCAACTTTGTATGGAAATAAATTCCAATTATTTATCTGTTGATTAATTCGAATTAATTTTAGTTTTTCATTTTTTCTTTTTCGATTATTTCATTAAATTTGCAATTCCTATTAAATTGATAGGATAAATAGAATTTATGATTTTAGATCAAATAATAAATAAACCCAAAACCAAAGTAAAATCTAAGAGTGATGCACCTATCCGCAGTTTTGTAAAGGCTTTATCTTGGAGGGTGTTAGGAACGTTAGATACAATTATTATTTCTTGGATAATTTCGGGAAATTTTACAATTGCTTTCTCCATAGGCTCTTTTGAATTAATCACTAAAACATTTCTTTATTATTTCCATGAACGACTTTGGAATAATATCAAATGGGGGAAAGCAGATTGCTAATATATGAGCAGAAAAGACTATGGATATTCAACAGATAAATAAAGAATTAACAGGGAAAAGTCCTGAGGAAGTTGTTAAATGGGCGATAGCTCAAGCAAAAAACCCTGTAATTACAACTAATTTTCGCCCTTATGAGAGCGCAATTTTACATTTAGTATGTTCAATAGCTCCAGATATTAAAGTAATTTGGTGTGATACAGGGTATAATACACCTGCCACGTATCGTCATGCAAAGCAATTGATAGATACACTCAAACTTAATATTCAATTATATGTTCCTCAGCAAACAACAGGATGGAGGGATGTGGTGTTAGGAATACCCGAAGTGGATACCCCGGCACATAAAATATTTAGCGAAGAGGTTAAGTTGGAACCATTCCGAAGAGCAATGGCTGAGCATCAACCCGACTTTTGGTTTACCAATTTACGTGAAGGACAAACTGCTTTTAGAGATAGCATAGATTTGGTGTCTTTAGGAAATGATGGAGTTATAAAAGTGAGTCCATTTTATCATTTCTCAGATAAAGATTTAGATGTCTATTTGAAAGAGCATCAACTTCCAAATGAAATGAATTACTATGATCCTACCAAAGCATTGGCAAATAGAGAGTGTGGAATTCATGGGTAAAAATTTAAATAGAAAATGAACAACATTGTAAAAAATAATCCATTAGAAGACGAAGCAATTTACATCATACGTGAAGTAGCTGCTCAGTTTGAAAACCCTGCTATTTTGTTTTCAGGAGGTAAAGATTCTATCACGTTGGTACATCTAGCAAAAAAAGCTTTTTATCCGGCTAAGATTCCCTTTCCTTTATTGCATGTGGATACAGGACATAACTTTCCTGAAACAATTGAATTTAGAGATAATTTAGTAAAGGAACTAGGTCTTGATTTACGTGTTGCGTATGTGCAAGATAATATTGATGCAGGAATCGTAAAGGAGGAGTCAGGGAGATATGCAAGTAGAAATGGATTACAAATCGAAACGCTATTAAACGCTATAGAGAAGAATAAATTTGATGCTTGTATAGGTGGGGCAAGAAGAGATGAAGAAAAGGCTAGGGCCAAAGAACGTATATTCTCAGTTCGAGACGACTTTGGAGGTTGGGATGAAAAAAATCAACGCCCTGAAGTATTCGATATGCTCAATGGAAAGATTGATTTTGGACATAATGTGCGTGTTTTCCCTATTTCAAACTGGACGGAATTAGATGTGTGGAGTTATATCCAATCTGAAAATATTCCACTCCCTTCTATCTACTTTGCTCATAAGAGGAAGGTGTTTATGAGAGATAATCTCATTTGGTCAGTAGATGATAATATCGTATTCAGAGAGGCGGAAGAAGAAATATTGGAAAAAACCGTACGCTTTAGAACGGTAGGAGATATGAGTTGTACTGCTGCTGTTGAATCAGATGCTTTTACTATTGATCAGGTAGTAGATGAGATTCGAAATTCTAATATTTCCGAAAGAGGCGCTCGAATAGATGATAAACGTTCTGAGGCCGCTATGGAAAAAAGAAAGCAACAAGGTTATTTTTAAAGGATATTCAAACAACGACAATGATTGAGCAAAAAAATAAAGTATTACGAATCAGTACTGCAGGGAGTGTTGATGATGGAAAATCTACCTTAATTGGAAGAATGTTATATGATACAAACTCATTGAAAGCTGATAAATTAGAGGCAATGCGCCGTAGTAGTGAGCAAAAGGGGAGTGATACACTTGATTTTTCTCTCGCAACAGATGGGTTAGTAGCAGAAAGAGAGCAGGGTATTACCATTGATGTGGCACATATTTATTTTTCTACTGCAAATCGTTCTTATATTATTGCTGATACTCCGGGGCATATCGAATATACTCGAAATATGGTTACGGGAACATCCACATCAGATGTATCAATCATTCTAATTGATGCTAGAAACGGTGTTATAGAACAAACTAAACGACATTTCTTTATCAATAGCCTATTGCGCACTAGGAAGATAATTGTAGCTATCAATAAGATGGATTTGGTAGATTATAATGAAGAAAGGTTTACTAACATTGTTCAAGATTTTAATAAATTAGTTGCTCATTCAAGTTATAAAGAACAAGCTATCATCTTTATTCCTATTAGTGCTAAGTTTGGAGATAATATTACAGAAAAGTCTAGTAATTTTCCTTGGTATAAAGGAGAAACATTAATGCAAGTACTAGAAAATATCCAAATAGATGAAACGGAAGACCATGCTGCTGCTCGCTTCCAAATACAAACGGTGATTCGCCCGCAAACAGATGAATTTCATGATTATCGTGGATATGCTGGGAAATTAAAAGGCGGTGAGATGAGTGTCGGGGATGAGGTGGTTGTGCTACCTTCTGGCACAAACTCAAAAATTAAATCTATTGATTTTTATGATAAACACTATCAGACAGCAAGCCGAGGATCTTCTATTACACTAACTTTGGAGGATGATATCAATGTATCCCGAGGAGATTTAATTGTAAAAGTAAATGAACTGCCACAAGAGGCTAAAGAACTTAAAGCAATTATTTGCTGGATGGATAAAGAACCTCTTATATCAGCAGGAAATTACCTTCTTCAACACGGTGTGAAAATTGTGAAATCTAAGATAGCTTCTATAGATTCAAAATTAGATGAAACATTTACATCTCAAGAAACTAATGTCAATGAATTAAAATTGAATGACCTAGGATTAGTTACAATTAAATTAGCCCAGTCGCTTAATTTTGACGCCTATATTGATAATAAGGAAAATGGTTCTTTTATTTTAATAGATACAAGAAGTAATACTACTGCTGGAGTTGGATTTATTCAATAGTATTTCTTTTCATATATTTTGTTTTTACTATAAGTTTATAGGAAATTGAGTTTTTGTTTTATCAAACAAAAAAAGGTTGTTAAATATTTAACAACCTCTTAGATATACTATCATATGATCTTACAATCCGAATGCAGCCTTTACGCTATCTACTGCATCTAGTTTCTCCCAAGTGAAGAATTCAACTTCAACAGAAGTTTGGTTACCCGCATTGCTGAAAGTAAGTTTCTTTACTTCAGGTTTTCTTCCCATGTGTCCATAAGCTGCGGTTGGACCGTATATTGGATTTCTTAATTTTAATCGTTGTTCAATAGCGTAAGGACGCATATCGAATATTTCTTCAATTTTCTTTGCAATTTCACCATCGGTCATATTAACTTTTGAACTACCATAAGTATTTACATAAATCCCCATGGGTTTTGCTACTCCTATTGCATAAGAAACTTGTACTAATATTTCATCACATACTCCCGCTGCTACCATATTTTTAGCGATATGACGTGTAGCATACGCTGCGGAACGGTCAACTTTAGAAGGGTCTTTCCCAGAAAAAGCTCCTCCTCCATGTGCACCTTTTCCTCCATAGGTATCAACGATAATTTTTCTACCTGTTAAGCCGGTATCTCCGTGTGGTCCTCCAATAACAAACTTCCCTGTAGGATTTATGTGGTAAATGATTTGGTCGTTGAATAATTTCTGTACGTCGGTATTATTTAATTTCTGAATCACACGGGGGATAAGAATCTCTCTCATATCTTTTTGAATCTTTGCCAGCATCTTATTCTCGTCTGCATCAAAATCATCATGTTGTGTAGAAATTACAATGGTATCGATTCTTAAAGGTTTATTGTCGTCACTGTACTCAATAGTTACTTGAGATTTGGCATCTGGACGTAAATAAGTTATATCTTTATTTTCTCTTCGTAACTCTGCTAATTCACGCAAAATTCTATGAGAAAGATCTAGCGCTAATGGCATATAATCTTCGGTTTCATTAGACGCATATCCGAACATCATTCCTTGATCACCTGCACCTTGCTCTTCTAAGTTTGTTTTTTCAACTCCTCTATTGATATCAGCAGATTGTTCATGAATGGCAGAAATAATTCCACATGAGTTATAATCAAATTGATATTCTCCTTTTGTGTAACCAATCTTTTTGATTACGTCTCTTGCGATGTTCTGTACATCTAAATATATTTCAGATTTTACTTCTCCAGCTAGGGTTACTAATCCAGTGGTAACAAGGGTCTCACATGCTACCTTAGCATTTTTATCAAATGCTAAAAAATGATCTATAATTGCATCAGAAATTTGATCTGCCACCTTATCTGGGTGTCCTTCTGATACAGACTCTGAAGTAAATAAATATGCCATGTTTTACTTTTAAAATGTGAAGGCCAAAAATAAGTATTGTTTATGAAATCTCTAAATTATTTCGGGAAATAAAATCAAATTCGTCAAAAAAGCAGTAATCTTGCATTATGACAAGACTTCTTCATATTGAAACAGCTACAAAAGTATGTTCTGTTGCACTCTCAGAAGATGGGAAATTAGTTGACGTTTTGGAAGAATCATCGGGTGAATATATTCACTCTGAGAAGTTAACTATCTTTATTGAGGAAATTTGCAAAAGAAACCACTGGAATCTTCAGGATTTACAAGGGATTGTAGTGACGAGCGGACCTGGATCTTACACAGGACTTCGTATCGGTGTTTCTACTGCTAAAGGACTTTGTTTTGGTTTAGATATTCCACTGATTTCTGTAAACACGCTTGAAAGTATAACGCAATTGGCTTTGATAAAATACCCAGATGCAATCATCTGTGCTATGATAGATGCCCGCAGAATGGAAGTTTTTTCAGGGATATATGATAATCAAATGCGACTTGTTAAGCCCTTGTCAGCCGATATATTAGATGACAATTCATACGCAGAGTTTGAGCCTTTTGTAGTTTGTGGAGATGGTGCTGAAAAGGTGCAAACTCTATGGCCTAATAGAAATATCACAGTGGATATAACAATTTTATCAAGTGCCTCAGGACAAGTGCAAATTGCCTATCAAAAATACCTCAATCAAGAATTTGAAGATGTAGCCTATTTTGAACCGAAATATTTGAAAGATTTTATGGTGACGACAGCTAAATCCAAATTGTAATCCTACTTCTTTACTGTCCTTCATGGATAACCGGTCTCAATATAAAATACCCTGCTAATGAAAACCCCAAAAAAAGAGTTATATCATGCGCATAATAAATCCAAAACTGATCTTCTAATGCCATAAAACTGCCTTTCTGTTTTACAGTTTGAATAATGAAATATAAATGAAGCATCCATCCGGGAAAAAACGAAAATACAGTCCATGAAATAAAAGAGACAAAGGCATTCCGTTTTGCTTCTGTTTCTACTGTATTGTTTCTGTTTAGCACAATAAGTAGGGCAAAGATAACAGCCCCCAATACGATATACATAGTTTTCAAGAAAGCTGGTTTATAATAAAAAAACTGTTCTTTGGTGAATGAGAAGACAATCTGTTCAGATGTCTGATTTACTGTGTAAAGGAAAAGTCCAAATACAATAAATAAAACAACTCCAAGGCGAAATTCTTTTTTAAACAATAGAAAATTCATCTCTTCTAGGTTTTGCGTTTTTTCTTCTTAGCCGCAGGGAAAAGAATATTGTTCAAAATAAGCCGGTATCCAGGAGAGTTTGGATGTAAATTCAAATCAGTTGGATCATCTCCTACACGGTGTTGATAATCCTCTGGGTCGTGACCACCATAGAACGTCCATGTTCCATTTCCAAATTCTCCGTGCATATATTTTACAGTTCCTAAGGACTTTGATTCTCCCATAACTGTAACAGAAGGCTTAATATATTCCTTTACAAAATCGGTTGTTTGGCCATAGAAATTTTTGATAATTTTTGTGTGGTTTTGACAAAGAATGGTAGGAACAATATCCCATTTAGCAGAGAAATCAAATAAGGTGAATATGTCATCGCGTTCAGTAACTGTTCTATGTCTGTCTGTCCCATCAATCGTGGAATATTCATATTCCAATGGGTTTTCCTTAATCTGGTAATTTTGAAAAGCTAATCCGTTATTAAAGTCCATCTTTGATTTATAGTTTGGATCCATGCCATCTCCATCGTACATATATTCACATATATCGGTGTTGTGAGCAGCTAAAGCAATATCAAAACTATCTGTTCCACTACACATGGTAAATAGAAATCCACCTGCAAAAACAAAACTTTTAATGCTTTCTGCTACAGCTAATTTCATGTCAGAAACTTTTTTGAATCCTAAACTCTCAGCACTTGCTTCCATGATAGCTACTTGATTTTGATACCAAGCTGCATTGCGATAGGCCGCGTAAAATTTTCCATATTGACCTGTAAAATCTTCATGGTGTAAGTGTAGCCAATCGTATTTGGAAAGCCCGCCAACTAATACGGTACTGTCATAAATCTTATCATATGGAATCTCAGCATATTCTAGCACCATTGTTACAGCGTCATCCCAAGGTCTTTTATCCAAGGGAGTATATACAGCAATTTTTGGAGCGACATCGAGTTGAACTATCTCTTGATTTACTTCTGGCGCAGAAATATTTCGCTTTATTTCATTTGCCTGACCGTCCGCAATAACTTCGTAGCTAACACCTCGAATAATTAATTCCTTTTCTATGGATTCTAGATTTGGCATTAAGAAAGATCCTCCTCTGTAATTGAGTAGCCATTCAATAGATACATTATGTTCCAAAACAAAGAAGGCAACGCCGTATGCTTTTAAATGATTCTTTTGGCTATTATCCATAGGAATCAAAAGTTGTGAAGCTCTTATATTTCCTATAAAAATAATAACTACAAAGAATACTAAAATATATGGTTGTATTTTTTTCATTTTATTAAACCCGTTTATTAAAACGGATCATCTTCAAATTCATTGCCAGAAGTATTAAAATCATCATCAAAATTAACATCAATATCATCCATTCTACTAGAGCGGATAATAGCTTGAGGCCCTTCTGAATCAAAACTATTACCCATAGGTAGTGTATTAGATGTTTGCAATTCTTCTTCAAAACGATAAGACTCAAAATTCGAAAATCGAGCATATTTTCCAATGAATTGAAGACGAACAGAGCCAGTAGAACCATTTCTGTGTTTTGCTATGATAATATCACCTGTTCCAGTTGTTGGTCCCTTATCATCTTCAGTAAATCCATAGTATTCCCCTCGATAAATAAAAGCAACAATATCGGCATCTTGCTCAATCGCTCCTGATTCCCTCAAGTCAGAAAGAACAGGCTTTTTATCCCCACCTCGCTGTTCTACAGAACGACTTAACTGAGATAATGCAATTACAGGGACATTTAATTCTTTGGCTATTTCTTTAATTGAACGAGAAATCTGAGAAATCTCTTGTTCACGATTTCCAAATGATTTTCCTGTTCCGGAGGTCATTAGTTGTAAATAATCGATGATGATAATCTGTATATCGTGTTTTTGTTTCATCCTACGGCACTTAGCACGTAATTCAAAGATGGAGATACCTGGTGTATCATCAATATAAATAGGAGCTTTGGATAATTTTGCAATTTTCGAATGAATTTGTTGTAATTCGTGATCTGCGATGTTTCCTCTTCTTAATTTTTCAGCATCAACTTCTGTTTCGGAAGCGATTAAACGTTTTACTAATTGGACGCTTGACATCTCAAGAGAAAAGATAGCAACACCCATATTGTACTCAACAGCAGTATTTCTAGCCATGGATAAGACAAAAGCTGTTTTTCCCATACCAGGTCGCGCCGCAATAACAACCATGTCAGAACGTTGCCACCCAGCTGTAATTTTGTCTAAATCTTTAAATCCAGAAGGTACACCAGAAACGCCATCTTTGTTTTTTCTCGCATTCTCAATTTCCTCAATTGCACCCTTCATGGCAGTTTGCATGGTGTCGTAGCTCTTTTTCATGTTGTTTTGAGCAACAGCAAATAATTCTTCCTCAGCTTTTGCTAATATTTCAAAAACGTCTTTGGTTTCATCGTATGATTCGCGAAGTAATTCATTCGATATACCAATAATCTCACGCTGAATGAATTTTTCAATAATAACACGACTATGGTGTTCAATGTGTGCCGAAGAAGCAATCTTGTTTGTGAGTGTAGATAAATAGTAGGCTCCACCTGCAATTTCTAAACTTCCCATTTTGCGCAACTGTTCGGTTACTGTCAATACATCAATAGGAGTAGTAGATTTAAAAAGCTCTGCAATGGCATCAAATATGATTTGGTGCTTTGGGTCGTAGAAGGCATCTTTAGTACGTAAGATATCAATTACATTATTTACAGCCCCACTATCCAACATCATAGCACCTAAAACAGATTGTTCTAAATCAAGTGCTTGTGGTGGAATCTTACCAATATCCGTGGGAGTTAATTTACCCCTCCTAGCTCTGTTTACAGAAATTTTCTCTTCTCTATTTTCTTCGTTTGACATGTTGCAAATATATTTATTTCCTTTTCTATTTTTTTGAAAAAAAGAAAGAAGAAATCTAATTGTGTATAACTTAGTTGTTGTTGATAACTCTATTTTATGCTATCCTTTTATTTTTCTAACTTTTTCGGAATTTACGACTAAAAATTTACTTCCCCAAATTAATTCAATGTGAATATCTCATATAGTTTTATAATTAGGTTTATCCAGTTGTGCATTTAGAATATGATACAGATAGTGATGTCAGCCCTCGATTGCTCGGGGTCTATTTGAAGATTAGTAATTTTATTTATTTTTGTATAAGCACAAAGGGTTAAGGTTTAATTTAGCAAAATGAGAAGAGAAATTCGAAAAACCAATGATGGATTGTGTACGATTTACCTTCCAGATTTGAATGAATGTTACCATTCTACTAATGGTGCCTATCAAGAAGCTATGCATGTGTTTATTGAAAGTGGTTGGAAACGAATTAATCTTGATTCTGTTTCTATCTTAGAAATAGGGTTTGGAACAGGTTTAAATGCAATACTAACACTTATACAAGGGGAAAAAGAAAATAGACATGTAAAGTATGTTGGATTAGAAGCTTTCCCAGTTTCTGATAAGGAAATTAGTCAGTTAGGATATGCTGAATTCCCAAGTATATCATCATATAAGTCTCTATATCTTCAGATGCATGAGAGTGAATGGGGGAAAGAAGTTGGTATTACTCCTTTGTTTCATCTTACTAAAATTAAGCAGAGTTTAGAAATATACGAGCCTCCAATCAACTCTTTTAATTTGGTCTATTTTGATGCTTTTGGACCTAAGGTGCAGCCTGAAATGTGGACAGAGGAAGTATTCCATAAATTGTTTACCTCTCTCCAATCGGGAGGAATTTTGGTAACATATAGTGCCAATGGACAAGTTAGACGCAACCTACAAGCCGTAGGTTTTCATGTAGAACGTATTCCGGGACCTGCTGGAAAAAGAGAAATGCTCAGGGCTACTAAACCTTAAATTTAATATCCAAAAATTTCTTTGAGACTGAGCGTTTTTACTTTTCCTAATTGATTTAATTTCTCTTGATTAATCTTCCCTTCTCCTGCTACAATACAATATGTGAAAGCCTTCTCACTGATTTGTTCTTTATGAAAATCTGTGATATCAGATAGTTCTAAACCAATCAATTTGTCGTAAATCATTTTGCGCACATCATAATTCTGTCCTAATTTATTAGCACGTAAATAATATGTTAGAATATCCTCATCAATAATCCGTTCAGAAGCTAATTGCTTTTGTAAAGCAGATTTAGCATTTTCAAAAGCAGGTTTGGATTGAGGTAATTCAGTTAACAATTCATTCATGCCATCTACAGCTTCCGTGAATTTATCGGCTTGTGTGCCTATATAAGCATAGAATGAATTGCGTTTGATTTTCATATCTGGCGTCGCATAATATGCATAGGTAGAATAAGCTAATGCTTTAGATTCACGAATAGTCTGGAAAACGATAGATTCCATACCTCCACCAAAATATTGATTAAATAGTTGAATCTTTGGAAGTAATTCTTCTTGGTATTTATCCTCATTTCTTATCCAAAAAATCTCTGCTTGAACCATATCAAAGTGAGCAATTAGTACTTGATTCTCATTTTGGTCAATTTGAGGGTAATCCACCTTTGGAGGTAATTGTAAAAATTGTGCAGGGGCTTTGTGGACTTCGTTTAGAGTTTCCACGATTTCTTTTGCTGATTTAGGGCCATAATAAAGTATTTGATGTGGATAATTAGCTAATGTTCTTAAACAAGTAATTAAGTCCTCCGCTTTAATTTTCTTTAATTCATCATTAGAAAGCACTTGGTTAAATGGATTTTTCTCTCCAAACATTGCATAATTACGAAGTCCATACATTATTTGATTCTTGTTTTCCTTTCTATTTTGACGACTTTTTTGAATGCGTTGTATGTATGCTTTAAGTGCTTTTTTATCTGCTAAACAATTGTGTAGGAGCTCATCAAAAAGAGATACTGTTTTTTCGAAATTCTCTTGCAATCCTTCTAAGTAGATTTCTGTAGATTCAGGAGAAACATTTATACTAAATGAGCTCGCTAAATCGTAAAACTCCATACTGATGTCTTCGGGGTTCTTATTCTTAGTGCCTATATAATCAATATATCCAGCTGCAAGTGATAATAATTTATTACTCCAACTTCCAGTTTCGATATGGTAGGTTAGGCTGAAAAGTTCGTTGTTTTCATTCTTTACTGCTAATACTTCATAGTTTCCACTTGTTTCTCTTTGAATATCTTTATTAAAATCAACCCATACAGGTTTGATTTCATTTTCTGGTATGGAAGCAACATATTTTACAAATTCAGACTGATCTTCTCGATTTACAGTAACAGGCGTTATAGCAGGCTTTTCGACCTTAACCACATTATTGTCTTCTCCCTTTCGCTTATAAATTACAACATAATTCTCTTTGAAATAACGATTGGCAAAATCTACAATATCTTGTTTGGAGATTTTGCTTAATCGCTCAATCATGTTTATACGATCTAACCAATCTGTGCCTAAAACGAAATTATCCATGAGTTGGTAAGCTCTATCACCGTAATCTTCCTCAGCATAAATCATTTCTTTTTTTGCGTTATTAATAATAGAAGTAATGATATCTTCAGAAAAATTTCCTGATTTTAACTTATTGATTTCATTTAATAGAAGGTCTTTTACTTTTTCTAGACTTTGCCCTTCAGTGGGATTACCTCCTAATAGCAGAGTGCTATAATCTTTCATGACATAGGGATAAGCATAGGCACTTAATAGCTTTTGTTTTCCAATTAAATTCAAATCAATGAGTCCAGCTGAACCATTGGTTAGTATAGACCCCACCAATTCAAGTAGTTGTGCATCTTTGGTAGCTGCGCCTGGTAATCGGTAACCCAATAAAATTCGTTCAGGCTGTGGTCCCCATACTTCAGAAACTATAGGGGCTGCTGTTTCCTGTTCAGGCTCGAAGGTATAAACTGGAAGTTCTTTTGGTTCCATATAACCAAATGCTTTATCAATTTTTTGGATTACCTCATCCGGATTGAAGTCTCCAGACATAATAATCCCCATATTGTTAGGGACATAATATGTATTAAAATATTTCCTAATTTCAACTAAGGAAGGATTCTTGAGGTGCTCTATTGTTCCAATAGTAGTTTGTCTTCCGTAATTATTGTTTTGAAAGAGAAGTCGAAACATTTCTTCAAAAACTTTATTTCCATCATCGTCTAAACCTCTATTCTTTTCTTCATAAACAGCTTCTAATTCAGTATGAAAGATTCGAAAGACAGGGTTTCTAAATCGTTCTGCCTGAACAGCCAGATATTTATCTATTACATTGCTGGGAATATCTTCGGTATAAACAGTTTCTTCTACAGAAGTAAAAGCATTTGTTCCTTCAGCCCCCATTGCAGCCATCATTTTATCGTATTCATTTGCAATGGCATATTTTGCTGCTTCTCCTGAAGTTTTATCGATTTCTGCATAGATTCGTTTTCTTTCTTCTATATCTGTGGTTGTATTATATTGTTCATATAATCGTTCTATTTCATCTAATAAGGGCTTTTCCTGCGCATAATCTAAAGAACCGAATTTATCAGTGCCTTTAAACAACATGTGTTCTAGATAGTGAGCTAAGCCTGTATGTGTAGCAGGGTCAGTTTTACTTCCAGCTTTGACTGCAATGTATGTTTGAATGCGTGGTACTTTATTAGAAGGACTTAATATGACTGTCAAACCGTTTGAAAGTCTATAAAATCGTGTGTGCGTAGGGTCATTTGTAATGTATTTATAAGCATACCCATTGGCATTGCCATCTTCCCATGTTTTAATTTGATTATCAGCTTTCTGAGAAATGCTAAAAGCAGAAGATATTAATACAACTAGTAAAGTAATTAATACGTATTTAAATTTATTTTTAATCATTATCCAACTTTTTTTTGAATGTTAAAGTTATATCTTTTTGGAAAACATTTGCTCATTTATCATTTATAAATAATCTTTTTTAATTATACTTGTACGTTTACTAATTAACATTAAACAATAAAATGACCGAAAAAGAACAAGTGGAATTTATCAATTTTGGACGTATCTGTTGGAGGAATAGACGTTTATTACTAATTACTAGTTTTGTTTCGGCAATTATGGGAGTTGTTATATCTTTTCTTTTGCCTGTTATCTATCGCTCAACTGCTACAGTATATCCAGCTGCAATTACTTTAGTTGAATCAACAGATGCTATTTATAATCATGGAAACATTGATGAATTTGGAGATATTGAACAAGCAGAACAACTTCTAGAATTGGCAAGTTCTAATGATTTTCATGAACGTGTGATTCAACAAATGGAACTTTATAACCATTACGAAATTAAACCTGATTCTCCCAAGGCAAAGTTTAAGATGGATGAGATGTATAATGATTTAATCCGTGTGAGTAGAAGTAAATTTAGTGCAATTAAGATTACTGTATTTGATAAAAGTCCAGAAAAAGCAGCTAAAATAGCTGGATTTATTGTAAATGACTTGAATGATTTTAGAGCCCAAATAATACGAAATAGAATTCAACAAAATTTAGCTGTTTTAAATCATTTTAAGGATAGTTTGTTAGAAAATCGACAAATGATTGCGGATAGTATGTTAAAGTTTAAAGCTTTTGGAGTTGTAAGTAGAGTTGAACGAGCAGGGTTGTTACAAGCGGTTGATTCATACAAAGCAAATGATCCAAGTATCCAAGACATTCTTAAAGCAAATATACAATATGGCTCCGCTTATGATGAATTGGATATTAATTATAATTTTCAAACTGACATGATTAATCATGTGAATAAGGTTCGATTACAATGGGAAACTTCTAGTGCTAAGACAGTTTCTCATCAATTTATTGTTGAGCATCCACAAGTGGCAGATAAAAAATATTCTCCTAAAAGATTGTTAGTGGTTCTTGGAGTAATAGCAGTTACCTTGTTCTTACTTGTTTTCTATTTATATCTCAAAGAAAATTGGACTAAGTACAAGGCTAAATTAGAAGCATGAATTTTCTAAGTACAAAACCCTCTTTAAAATGGAAGGGAATTCTGGAGGTATTCCTTATTTGTACTATTGTCTTTTGTTTATTTATGATGCCATTAAATTGGGCATTGGGTATTGGCGGTATAATTCTTTTGTTTATCTTACTATTCTTTTTGACTTTTCAAACTGAAAAGATATGGTGGGTAATTCTGTTTTTAACCCCTCTTTCTATTGAACTAGAAAGTGTTTATGAAGGACCTATAAATTTTTATTTTCCCACAGAACCTTTGCTGGCCTGTGTGTTGATTCTTTTCTTGTTTTCATTTCCAAAATTGCCTTTTAAGAGAGAATTCTTTGCGCATCCAATTATTACATTAATCTTGATTTATTACTTCTGGATTGGTATCTCAGTTGCAAATTCTACAGATATTTTAATTAGTCTCAAGAAATATCTATCTCATTTGTGGTTTATAGTACCTATTCTTGTCTTGGGAGGAATCATTCTTCAGTCTAAATCAAACCGCATAAGGTTCTTTAATTTGTATATATTTAGTTTTTCCTTAGTTGTTATCTATACTTTATTTAACCTCATCTTACTTAACTTCCCAGTTAAAGAATCACAATTTGTAATGCAACCATTTCTGAAAGATCATACGATCTTGGGTGCGGTGCTAGGACTTACAATTCCCTATATTTATTCCAAATTCTTCCAGCGTGATATATCTGTGCCTAAACGAATTCTGTGGGGAAGTTTGGTTGTAATATATACCTTAGTTCTCATATTTACGTATTCACGTGCTGCTTTACTTTCATTAATTATTGCGCTACTACTTTATGTTTTTATTGCGCTTCGGATTCAGTTTAAACATTTGTTATTAGGAATGCTATTAATTCTATGTGTAGGACTAATATTTCAGGATGCAATATTAGACACACTTAAATCAAACAAATCTGAGTCTAGTGGAGATGTGATTGAAAATGTTGAGTCCATGAGTAATGTATCTTCTGATGCAAGTAATGTAGAGCGGATTAATCGTTGGAATTCGGCGCTTGCCATGTCTAAAGAAAAACCACTTTTTGGGTGGGGATTAGGGACTTATCAGTTTGAATATGCACCGTTTCAAGAGTCAAAAAACTTAACTATCATTAGTACAAACTTTGGCGATGTAGGAAATGCACACTCTGAATATTTAGGTACATTGGCAGAAAATGGTTGGCCTGCAATGATTTTATTAATCCTTTTTATTTTAACTACTATTGGAGTTGGATATCAAACGGTATTAATGATGCCTCGTGGAGTTGATAGATTGATTTTACTTTCTGCTTTGCTTGGGTTTACAGCCTATTTTGTGCATGGAGTACTCAATAATTTCTTAGATTCGGATAAAATTGCTGTATTAGTTTGGGGTTTCACAGTAATTATTGTTCATTATCACATAGATTCTAAACGTAGTCAAGAAATCATCTCTCACTAAATAGACGTTGATTTAGACAGGAAAATGTACGTATCTTTTTGAAATAATAATTCCACAGCAAAGAGCCTTTAAATAACCCTGATTTATTGTACGATTTTGTTGTAATTACAAGTGCTTTTCTTTTTCGTTGAAGTTTACCCAAATCTCTGTAATAGTGGAAGTGAGCTTTTAAGATTGCAATAACATGATTGAATTGACCGGACAGTAAGAATTTTATCCCAGCTAAGCCATCTAAGCATAAACGATAACATACTTTAAAAAAGAGAAGTCTCTCATGATTCTTATGTATCATGTATAAGCTATTTCTAAAATTGAGGTAGGTTTTGCGTGGACTTCCATAAGCTAAGGTTCCGCCTCCCACATGGTATATTACTGATGCTGGGTTAACATAAAAAGTATATCCTTGTCTTTTTGCTCTCCAACAAAAATCAATTTCTTCCATGTGTGCAAAGAAATCTTCATCAAAACCTTTTAATGAATGAAAGATGTTGGCGCGCACTGCCATACATGCCCCTGAAACCCAAAAGACCTCTGTTTCTGAATCGTATTGTCCAGTGTCCTTTTCTACGACATCAAACATGCGTCCTCTACAAAAAGGGTAGTAGTTTTTATCCATATACCCACCACAGGCACCTGCATATTCAAATGTATCTTTTTGTTTATAAGATAAAATCTTCGGTTGAACTCCTACAATTGAATCATTACTATCCATTAACGTGATAAGAGGTGATAGCCATCCAGAAGTCACTTCTACATCTGAATTAATCAATACATAATACTTAAATCTTCCGTTTAATAGATTCAAGCCATCATTATAACCCTTGGCAAAACCTCCATTAAAAGAATTTATAATGACTTCCACCTCTGGATGATTTTCATGAAGATATAAGGTGCTCTCATCTGTAGATTGATTGTCAATTACAATTATTTTAGCTTCTGGAGTGAATTGTATCAATGTAGGTAAGAACTGCTTTAAAAAAGCAACTCCATTCCAGTTTAAAATGACTACAGCTGTTTCCAAAGGTAAGATTTAGTAACTGTTGTAATAGCGCGATGAGTTTCCTCCAAAGTGTTCTATTCCTCCCCCGGTTGGATCGTCTAAGTTTTGATCAGGAGTATTACGCTTATTTAAAGCATATTTCCAGCGATAATTCTGAACTTCTCCAATCATATCACTATGCAATAAACGATATTCATTGTTTAGGTTATTCGGGCAGTAGAATACAAACCTCTTATTCGAGTATTGATTGATTTTATCATATTGCCAAATCTCGTATGGATACTCAGAAGGAGAAGATGGGTTTTCTATGATGCTATTTGGTGAGCCGTATTGTAGATATACGCGACCTCTGTCTGTTTCAAATCCTACTTGGTAATTTGTGGCGTATAGGCGTTGAACAAGTTGAACCTGCGATTTGTATTTTATCCAAGATTCAAACGCGTTGGTTGGAGCAATCTGTTTCCAAAATGCCTGTAAATATTTAAAACTTTTCTCCCTATCCTTTGATTTCAATACACTTAGAATATTCTTTACCTCAGCTTGTCTCGAAATAGGGATAAGACTAGCCACATAATAATTTACTGAATCCATAGGAACACTCTCAGCAAAAGCAGGATCGAGTATGATATTTTGATATGCTAGTTCATTTATTTCATCCGAATTGTTACGGTCAAAGTTGTAAGAAGTCGTAGCCAACACCTTGTTTTCTTTATCGAGTAAGTTCAATTCTAAAGTGTATGCACCTGTCGGAAGTTCTCTAATATCAACAATTTTGGCAATTGGACGAAGTGGGAGAGGGGCAAATTTGAAAATACGTGTGTATTTATTCCAATCCAATTTATTATCTCTTCCAACTATCTTTTGCTCAAGTATTACTGAGTCTTGTTTTAATTTTTGCGTATTATATATTTCTACATAGTAAAGAAGATTCTCCAATTCTGTTGGGTAATAATTATTGACGATAGGAATCACATCATATCCTGCTTTTGTAAATAAATTCTGCTTCTCAGATGTATTCACTCGGATGATTTCAGCAGGAATAACTGAAGAAAAACTCACCTCCGAAAAGTCGCGAATCACAATTTCCTTTTGAACACCAAGTGCCTCTTTTTTTGAATTCACGTCATTTACTATTAGCTCGTAATTGTATTTTCCTGGGTGTAAAATATATTTCTGAATATCATAAAAGTTCATGAAAATACTATCTACTACTGTTGGACTGTTTAATTGATACTTATCGGCCATTATGATTTTCCCATCTTGTTCAAATATTTGAGTAATCTCTAACTGCCCCTTTAAGCTGTCTCCTGATTGTATGTATTCTAATGATCTTCCGTCAAAAGTCATTTGGATCTCAATATAGCTTCCCTGTTCTGGAGCATATAGTTGATTTTCCTTAAGATATACTTTTAAATGCTGACTTTGGGAAAAACCAGATAAAACAGTTGCAAATGCTATTATCAATAAAAACCCTTGTTTCAACATATTTATTTATTCAGAAATGAGTACAAATTTAGGGATTTATTGGTAGATGGCAAAAAAAATAACATGCATTGATGGAATTCTACATAACCAGCTAAAATTCAATGTGATAGGAAGAGAGTATAAAATTATTTCATTTTTTACTTGTCATAAATAATTCTATTACTATTTTTGCAGCGGAGAAATGGCAGAGCGGTTGAATGCACCGGTCTTGAAAACCGGCGTACCGAAAGGTATCGGGGGTTCGAATCCCTCTTTCTCCGCTGAAGGTCTTAGTTGAAAAGCTAAGACTTTTTTTATTTCTAATAGCTTATATTTGGAAGAAGACTAGAGGGATGAGAACCCTCGGGTTCGTGCCGTAGCGAAGCGAAGACTAGCGGAGCTAATCCCTCTTTCTCCGCTGAAAGTCTTAGTTGAAAAGCTAAGACTTTTTTTGTTTCTAATAACTTATGTTTGAAATAAAACTAGAGGGATGAGAACCCCCGGGTTCGTGCCGTAGCGAAGCGAAGACCAGCGGAGCTAATCCCTCTTTCTCCGCTGAAAGTCTTGGTTGAAAAACTAAGACTTTTTTGTGTTTTAACCGAAAAGGGCGCAAAGATTTGGCGCAAAGGGTGTGGAAGTTTTTTCAGGGCTTGAAGTCTCTTTCTTTGTGAATGACTTTTACACTTTTTAGTGTAAATCGATTTTATGACTAGACAAGTAGAAATAGTGTTTAAACTGTTTCCACCTTATCTTTGAGACAGCTCATAGCTTTTTCTACCATTTTTTTAGAGCCGACGAAATAGCCACAACGTTGATGTAAACGATTTGGTTCAATTTCTAAAACTCTACGATAACCATCTGTGGCTAGAGCTCCTGCCTGCTCAGCAATAAAAGCAAGCGGATTGCATTCATATAATAATCGTAATCTACCTTCTTTATGATTATTAGTTGTGGGATAAACATAAATACCACCTTTAATTAAGTTTCTGTGAAAATCTGCCACTAAAGAGCCGATATATCTACCAGAGTAAGGTCTTCCGGTGCTTGAGTCATCTTCTCTACAATATTGCACATAATCTTTTAAACCTGGGTCGCAACGATCCAAATTCCCCTCATTAATAGAGTAAACTCTGCCTGTGTCAGGAGATTTTAAATCAGGGTGTGATAAGCAAAATTCTCCAATAGAAGGATCTAAAGTAAATCCATTAACACCTTTTCCAGTAGTATAAACCAACATAGTTGAGGAGCCGTATAAAACATACCCCGCTGCTACTTGTTCTGTTCCTTTTTGTAAGAAATCTTCTTTCGTTGCCAATGTACCCTGAGGTGAAAGTCTTCTGTAAATTGAAAAAATTGTACCAATTGAAACATTAACATCAATATTAGAAGAACCATCTAATGGATCAAACAATACTACATATTTACCATTCTTTGATAGTTCATTGTCAAAAGCCACAAAATCATCATTCTCTTCTGAGGCAATTCCGCAAACTTCACCACCATTCTTAAATGCACGAATCATAGTTTCATCTGCAATGACGTCTAGTTTCTGTTGCGCCTCTCCTTGCACATTAATTTCTCCCTTTGCACCTAAAATATCTACTAATCCAGCTCGATTTACATCTCGGTTGATGATTTTAGCAGCTACAACGATATCGTTCAGTAGGTTGGATAACTCTCCAGTAGCAAATGGGAAATCTTTCTGTTTGTTTAAGATAAAATTGTTTAAGGTGACGATTTTTGACATGACTCATATTTTGTTATGCAAATATCGTGATTTCTATTCAAAAGACAACCTTTTTACTAATTGAAAATTGAATATTCTTCCCAATAATGTCAGTATTACTACCGATAACTAATGGTGCTCAACTTTAATGAAGAGTCACTTTCTACTAACTAGGCTCTAATTTGTTTAAAGTCTTGTCGTGGTTCAAAATCATTAATCTCAATATTATCCCAACCTCTTTTAGTAAAATCTAGTGTGTATAAATTTCCATCTGTAGTTGCATAATTATCAAAGTCTTCACTTAAATCGAGGGATATCCCATAACTATTTAAACGAGCTAGTAATAAATTTAAATCTGTAAGACCTAGCATCAAAACTGTTTCGATTAATACTTTATCTTGAATATATTGAACTTCTACCTCTGCTTTTCTAGTTTTTTCTTCTAGTTGGATATACTGTATTGTCATGTTGTTAAATGAATTTGTCATAACCGTAATTTTTAATGTACATGACAAACTTATGGAGGCAGAACGTAAACTATTTACGTTGTGGAATTTTTTCAAGAGATCTTTCTTATTTAAATAATAAATCAGCTATTGATGCGGTTAATTTTTCTCTATCCCCTTCAATTTTAGAGGTTTGTGTATTGCAAAGGATTACAATAACTGTATTTCTGTTACTATACATACGTATATACGAACGTGCACCTAGTTGATCTCCGGATTTTCCAAACCATTTTCCATAATCACTGGTTCCTGTATCCCAACCTTGAGCATAGGATGTTCCGTTTGGAGGTGTGAGCATTTCCTCCATACAATCTGGAGTTAAAAAACGGTGATTCAGCATGGCTATACCAAAACGAGTCAAATCATAGACGCTAGCCTCCATACCTCCACCTCCAAATTTCCACGTGATATCATCAGGAGTAGCCTTTTTAAAAGTTTTATCAGCAGATTTATAAGTATATAAAGCAGAGCGTTCATCTACTTTACTATTTGGCTTTTGGCAGTTTAATGTAGGAAATCCATACGGGTTGCTAATTAAATCACGTAGTTGTTTATCAATGGATTTACCTGTTAGTTTTTCGATTGCGGCTGCTGCAATGGTATATCCATGTGTGGAATAATAAAATCCAGAGCCTGGCACTAATGGGTCATTCATAAATGCTTTGGTTGCTTGCCAAGCAGTCACATTTCGCAATTTATATACCGTGTCGTTTGTTACGTAATGTCTTACGTGTGATTGACAATTCAATAATTCTTCAAAACTATAGCGGTGATGTGCAGGTAAATCCAACATGGTTAGGATGGTATCTTGAATTGGAAAATATTTTTTTTCGTGTAACATGAAAGAGAGTGTCCCAGTCATTGCTTTTGAGATGGATGCTAAACGATATACAGTTCGTGAGTGAGTTACCTTATTCAATTCTTTATCTGCATAACCAAATCCTCTTTGATAGACTATCTTTCCATCACGTGCAATAGCAACAGACATACCCTGCGTAGGTTTTTTTTCCATATATTGCAGAACCAATTTTTCAATTTCTTGCTGGCTTCTGAAGTGTATCAAACTCAAATCGTTCTGCACCCATATTCCTAAATATCGTGTTCCACTACTAGTTGGGTAGATGTCAACTTTTTCGAGTCTGTATCCTTTGTCTCTTAATAATACACGTTTATTTAAAAAGTCGTCTCCAGTCATATTCCTAGACTCTAACCAATTCTTGATACCGTCTCTTACCCATAGACAGGCGTAGTATTGCTGATTTTTTATAGAATAGCTATTGCACTCTTGCAAGCGATAACCATCTTTCTTTCTAGCTTCGAGATGTGCAGCAAAATCTTGAGCTCTTAAAGCAACGCTATATATTGATTTAATATTTGATTCCCTGCGAACATACACACCTGAGTAATATACAATTCCATTGATAATGTATGCGTCCATGTCCACTAGAATATAGCCACGCTCAATATTTTCTTTGTAGGATTTTTCAAATCGGTCGGCTGTTAGATTACGGTAACTTGTCCAGCGTTTATTGTCTTTGACCCAGATAGCACCATAATATTGTTTCCCTTTATATGTGTAACTGCGCTGTTTTGAAGGTCTATATCCTTTATCACGCATTTCAGTCCATTTGGTTTTAAAATCTTTATCTAACAATTGCGTATGTACTGTCCAATCATATTTCTCCGTATTTTCTCGCATTACAATTGTATAAGATAGATCATTTCCTCCAAATATTTTTATATCAATTGGACGATATCCCTTCTTCCTATATTCGATTAGTTTGGCATTATATGTTTGTGGAGACATTCCTCTATAAAAGATTGAAGAACGATAATCAGCAGGTGTGTCCATTTGTGCATATAAATATCTGTCACAATCTAAAAAGAAGAAACCCAATAGGATAGGAAGAAATCGCACGTACTTTAGCCACATAATCTTATGGGTTTGTTTTTGTAAATTTAGGGCAAAAGTATATAAAGTAAGAGGTCATTATTCTTAAAAATGATTTTTTTTTTAGATGCTATAATCTAATTCTATTTTAAATTGTTAAAAGATTAATAGAAAAATAAATAACATTATGCTTGCATAATAAAAAAAGAGTATTTATATTTACATTTCGAAAAAGTGAAGATTACATTAAAACAATATAATTATGTCAGAAATAAGCGAAAAAGCAATTAAGGGAGCAGAGTTCATTATTCGTGACTCTAAACCTGAAGAAATTTTCATTCCAGAAGAATGGTCAGAAGAGCAACAAATGATTGCTAAAATGTGCGATGATTTTATCGTACAAGAAGTTATGCCTAATATAGAAGGCATTGATAAAATGGAGGAAGGATTGATGGTTTCTCTTCTAAATAAAGCAGGAGAATTGGGGCTATTAGGTCTATCAGTTCCTGAAGAATTAGGCGGAATGGGAGTTGACTTTAAAACTTCTCTTTTAGCAACTGAGAGATTGGGAGCAGGATACTCTTTTTCAGTAGCATTTGGTGCGCATACAGGAATTGGTTCTCTACCTTTATTATATTATGGAACAGAAGCACAAAAACAAAAATATTCTCCAAAATTAGCTTCTGGAGAATGGAAGGCTTCTTATTGTTTAACTGAGCCATCTGCTGGTTCTGACGCAAACTCTGGTAAAACAAAAGCTGTTTTATCCGAAGATGGAAAACATTATATCATCAATGGTCAGAAGATGTGGATTACCAATGCAGGGTTTGCCAATTTATTTACTGTTTTTGCTAAGATTGATAATGATGAAAAATTATCAGCGTTTTTGGTAGAGGCAGATAGTGAAGGGATTACATTAAATCCCGAAGAAAAGAAAATGGGAATTAAAGGTTCTTCTACTCGCCAAGTGTTCTTTAACAATGTTAAAGTTCCGGTAGAGAACATGCTTTCTGAAAGAGGAAATGGATTTAAGATAGCTTTAAACATTTTAAATATTGGTAGAATTAAATTAGCTGCCGGTGTTTTAGGAGGAGCTAAAGCTGCTATTTCTGAATCTATTAAATACGCTAACGAGAGAGAGCAATTTGGAAGACCTATTTCAAAATATGGAGCTATCCGTTACAAAATTGCTGAGCAAGTAATTCGTGCGTATGTTGTAGAATCTGCAACTTACAGAGCGGGACAAAATATTGATGATGCTATCAATGCTTACCATGCTGGAGGAATGGATTTAGGTGAGGCTACCTTAAAAGGAATTGAGCAATTTGCACCTGAATGTGCTATTTTAAAAGTAGCTGGTTCAGAGACATTGGATTATGTGGTAGATGAAGCAGTTCAGATCCATGGTGGTATTGGATATTCAGCTGAGTCATTAGTGGAAAGAGCTTACCGTGATTCTCGTATCAATCGAATTTTTGAAGGAACCAATGAGATTAACAGAATGTTAATTATTGACCTAGTTCTAAAAAGAGCGATGAAAGGAGAATTGGATTTAATGGGACCAGCTATGGCTGTTGCAGGTGAGTTGATGAGTATCCCTGATATGGGTGATGCTGGAGAAGGTGTCTTTGCCGAAGAATACAAAGCACTGAAAGGATTCAAAAAGACTGTATTAATGGTAGCTGGTTCAGCTGTTCAGAAATTGATGCAAACTTTATCCAAAGAACAAGAAGTTTTAATGAATATTGCTGATTTATCTATTCAAACATATTTAGCAGAATCTGTTCTATTGCGAGTTGATAAATTAATTGGAATGCGTGGTGAAGAAGCATGTAAGGATGAAATTGCTATTGCAAAAACATTTATCTATGATGCGGCTGATCGTATGCACAAAGCAGCTAAAGACGCTATTAATTCATTTGCAGATGGAGATGAAGCTCGTATGATGCAAATGGGATTAAAACGATTTACAAAAACTGAAAACTTCAACGTCAAAGAAGCACGTCAGCAAATTGCACAGCGTGTTATCAATGCGGGAGTATATAATTTTTAAACGGTGTTTTAGTGTAGACAAAACATAAAGTTTGGTTGACTTTATGTAGCTTGTTTAGTTTATAGTTGAAAAGGGTTCACGCAAGTGAGCCCTTTTTGATTGTTAGTTATTATTCCCTGATATACAAACGTGATATACAAGTTAATTTCCTAAATTAGTGATATTAAAACACTATGTAATGACTAAAAAGATTAGAATTTTATGCCTTGATGGTGGAGGAATCAGAGGCATCATACCTGCTACCGTTATGGAATATGTGGAGCATGAATTAAAAAAACGAACAAATAATCAACAAGCACGTATTGCTGATTATTTTGATATGATTGTTGGAACGAGTACCGGAGGTATTCTCGCTTGCTACTATTTATTTCCCAATCCAAAGAAAGATGATCTCAACGAACCAACATCTTTGTATGAAGCTTCTGAAGCTTTGGATTTATATGCCAAATTAGGACCTAAGATTTTTACAGAATCCAAACGATTTGGGTGGTTTGGCTTGCGACAGTTATTCAATGCTACCATGTTTAGTTCTTCTAATATAGAAACTATATTTAAGGAGGAATTTGGAGATGTATATATGGACGATCTTGTAAAAAAATGTGTTATAACGACATATAATATGGACAAACAACGCTCCTTCTTTTTCGATAGTAGGGACGAAAAAAAAGGAAGGAAGTTTTTAATTAGAGATGTTGCCAGATCTACTTCAGCTGCTCCCACTTATTTCCCTTCTGCAATTATTAAAAATTACGGAGATGATACGAAAATGGTAAATATTGATGGGGGAGTATTTGCCAACAATCCTGCGATGTGTGCCTATGCAGAAGCACGGAATACAAACTTCCAAGATATTGGAAAAGAAAACTTTCCCTCAGCAAAAGATATGCTTATCTTATCTATAGGAACGGGAGCACAAAACCTCAATTTAAATAATTACCAACAATCTAATAAATGGGGTATCATAAAATGGGCGAAAGCGATTCCTGATATTATGATGGATGGAAGTGCAGATACAGTTAACTATCAAGCGAAACTGCTTTTTGAGACCTTGGAAGGAGAAGATAAAAAGAACTATAAAAGAGTGGATGTGCCAAGCGCTAACCGCAATGAAAATATGTACAGTACAGATATGTCTGATGCTTCTCAAGAAAATATAGAAAACCTCAAAAGAGCAGGGAAGCTTGCTTTAGAACAAGCCCAAGTCGAGAAGAAAAATGAATTTACGCTGGATGAATTTATTGATCAATTAATAAATCATGGATGAGGTGCGACGGAGGATTTTCTGATATTTTCTAATTAATTTCTTGGATTTTCCATTTCTTATCTTATCTTATCTTAGTTATACATTAACTATTAAAACTTCTATTATGAAACACTTAGCGACCCCTTTAAGAAATGTTATACGAGTTGTTATTGCACTGATTTGTGCGACTTCGGTATAGTTCATTGTATTCAATTCTTAGTACAATGAAAACAATTAGAACAATTCTTAGTATTATTTTGTTACTGTCTTTATTTTCCTGCACTAAATTTGGGAAGAACGTAACAGTTAAGGGCAGAGTATTAAATCCCATAACTGGGGAGGGAATTTCTGGCGTACAAATAATATTGAAAAGAAGCACTCTGGGTGGCGCTCCTGGATTTCAATCGGGAGGTAGTAAGATAATTAAAGAAACGACCACTGATGAGAATGGTTATTATGAATTAAATAAACTCACATTAAGTGGCTCTGTACTCATGAGCGCGCACATTGGAGACAGACATCCTATAGGTTGGTGGAAGGGTGGTTCCTATTCTTCTTTTCAAAATTTACCCATAGATTTAGGAAAAACTACCCATGCTGATTTCCATGCCGTGCCTTATGGGAAGTTAAGATATACAATAAAGAATGTTTCGTGTTTCGATCAATATGATTCATTATTATTATATACTAATTATCAATTATCAAATGTTTCTGAATATCAAAATTCAAGGACTTATCTTGGATGTTTTGAATATGTTGGTACAGTTTATACTAAATTTCCAATGGGCTGGTATTATTTTAGTGGAAATGTAATCAAGAATAATATAACGACAAGTTTTAAAGACAGTATTTTCATTACAAATGGAGGGAAACACGAATGGTTATTTTACTATTAATTGGAAATGAGTTTAAATAAATTAATGGTTAATTGATGATGAAAACAATTAGAACAATTCTTGGTATTATTTTGTTACTGTCTTTATTTTCCTGCACTAAATTTGGGAAGAACGTAACAGTTAAGGGTATCGAGGACTGATAATACATTAGAACGGGTAAGGCGGTCGCGAAGCCGACCGAAGTAGCCCTCACAATTGTCACTCCGAGAGCCTTAGTTGATCGAGGTCTATTTGTAAATTTCCACTATTTTCTCCCAGCCATACAAATTAAACACCCACAATACCCATCCCTTTCGTGCCTAAAATAGAAATAAAACTACGGAGTTATTTTCCCTCACTATAAAATACTTAAATTTTCACTTCATTTCATTATCTTTGTGCATCTGAAAATTGAAACATGGAGATTCCGGCTAAATACGAAGCAAATAAAGTAGAAGATAAGTGGTATAAACACTGGATGGATAAGAATCATTTCCACAGTGAACCCGATGGAAGAGAAGCATATACTGTGGTTTTACCTCCTCCCAATGTGACAGGGATTTTACACATGGGACACATGTTGAATAGCACTATTCAGGATGTATTGGTGCGTCGCGCACGTATGTTGGGTAAAAACGCTTGCTGGGTGCCGGGAACGGATCATGCTTCGATTGCAACTGAAGCTAAAGTAGTCAATAAACTACGTGCTGAGGGTATCAAAAAATCAGATTTAACTCGTGAAGAATTCCTACGTCATGCGATGGAATGGAAAGATAAGCATGGGGGAATTATTCTAGAACAATTGAAAAAAATTGGTGCTTCATGTGATTGGGACAGAACAGCATTCACCATGGATAAAGAATACGGGGAATCCGTAATCGATGTTTTTATTGACTTATACAATAAAGGGAAAATTTATCGAGGTGTGCGAATGGTCAATTGGGACCCTGCTGCACAGACCGCTTTATCGGATGAGGAGGTTATTCATAAAGAGGTAAATTCTAAATTTTACAGCGTTCGCTATCAGGTAGAAGGAACTGATGATTGGATGGTAATTGCAACCACTCGTCCCGAAACCATACTAGGAGATAGTGCAGTATGTGTAAATCCTAACGATGCACGCTATGCGAATTTAGTAGGGAAAAATGTAATTGTTCCTATTGCAAATCGTGTCGTTCCAATTATTGCAGATGATTATGTAGATATGGAGTTTGGAACGGGTTGTTTGAAAGTTACGCCTGCTCACGACATCAATGACTATGAAATTGGAAAACGCCATAAGCTAGAAACGATAGATGTATTTAATGCTAATGGAACTTTAAACCACTTTGGACTGCATTACGAAGGAAAAGATCGTTTCGAAGTACGAAAAGAAATTGTTAAGGAATTAGAAGAAAAAGGCTTCCTTGTAAAAGTGGAAGACCATATCAATAAAGTCGGTTTTTCTGAGAGAACAGATGCGGTAATTGAACCTCGTCTTTCTATGCAATGGTTTGTGGATATGAAAGAATTATCTAAACCTGCTTTAGAAAATGTGATGAATGGAAACATCAATTTCTATCCTGACAATATGAAAAATACATATCGTCACTGGATGGAAAACATCAAAGATTGGTGTATTTCTCGTCAGTTGTGGTGGGGACATCAAATTCCGGCTTGGTATTGTGATAAAAATTGCGATCAACCAATTATTTCTAAAACAAAGCCAGAGAAATGCCCGCATTGTGGTTCGACCAACTTAAAACAAGATGAAGATGTGCTAGATACGTGGTTCTCTAGCTGGTTATGGCCAATTTCTGTTTTTAATGGATTGACACAACCTAATAATAAAGACATTCAATATTACTATCCTAGTAATGATTTGGTGACAGCTCCTGAGATTATGTTTTTCTGGGTGGCTCGTATGATTATTGCAGGATATGAGTGGTTGGGAGATAAGCCTTTCTCCAATGTATATTATACAGGAATTGTACGTGATAAATTGGGTCGAAAAATGTCCAAATCGCTTGGAAATTCTCCAGACCCTATCCAATTAATGGAAGATTATGGAGCAGATGGTGTTCGTTTGGGAATGTTGCTTTCATCTCCTGCTGGAAATGACCTTCCGTTTGATACAGACCAATGTATTCAAGGAAGAAACTTTACCAATAAGATTTGGAATGCCTTCCGTTTGGTAAGTGGTTGGGAAGTAAAAGAAATAGAACAACCAGAATACGCTAAACTAGCTGTAAATTGGTTTGAAAATAAATTTAATGAAACATTAGCGCATATCAACGACCAATTTGATAAGTTCAGAATCTCTGATGCTTTGATGGCTTCTTATAAATTGATTTGGGACGATTTCTGCTCTTGGTATTTGGAAATGATTAAACCCGAATACCAGCAGCCTATTGATGCAAAAACTAAAGAACAAACGCTCGAGTTTTTTGAGAAGTTAATGAAAATTATTCATCCGTTTACACCGTTTATTTCGGAGGAAGTTTGGCATTTATTGAGAGCAAGAAAAGAAGGAGAAGATATTATTGTAGCTGCTTGGCCAAAGTTAGAAGCTATTGATTCTAAAATAATTGCAGATTTTGAAATTGCTTTTGAGATTATTTCAAATATCCGAAACATTCGTAAACAAAATAATATTGCTAATAAAATAGCGATTGATTTCTTTATAGAGAACAATAAGCGTCACCCGAAATATTTGGATGCCGTTGTGGAGAAAATGGGCAATATTGGTTCACTTTCTTATACTTCTGTAAAACCTGAAAATGTATTTTCTTTCATAACTAATACTACTTCATTCTATATTCCTTTTGGAGAGAATGTAGATGTGGAGGCTGAACTCCAGAAGTTAAAAGAAGAATTGGATTACACCATTGGTTTTATGAAGTCCACACAGAAGAAACTTGGAAATGAGCGTTTTGTGAATGGTGCTCCTGAACAAGTTGTTGCGATGGAAAAAAAGAAATTAGCAGATGCACAAGAAAAGATTAAGTTATTAGAAGAAAAAATAGCTGAAATCAGTAAATAATTAAATCATGACACTACAAGAGTTTCAGGCAGATATTAAGGGAGGAATTCCAGCGACAATTCCTGCAAAGAAATCGTATGATATTGAGATTAATCATGCTCCCAAGAGAAAAAAGATTCTCTCTAAAGAGGAAGAAAAATTAGCGTTGAGAAATGCTTTGCGTTACTTCCCCAAAGAGCAGCATGCTCAATTATTGCCTGAATTTAGAGAGGAATTAGAGAAATATGGAAGAATCTACATGTATCGTTACCGTCCCGACTACGAGATGTATGCGAGAAATATTGAGGATTATCCAGGGAATTCTCTACAAGCGAAAGCTATCATGGTCATGATTCAAAATAATTTAGATAAAGCGGTAGCTCAACACCCTCATGAACTTATTACATACGGTGGAAACGGTGCGGTTTTTCAAAACTGGGCTCAATACCGTTTGGCTATGCAATACTTGTCCGAAATGACCGACGATCAAACCTTGGTTATGTATTCGGGTCACCCGATGGGTTTATTCCCATCGCACAAAGATGCACCAAGAGTTGTGGTTACCAATGGAATGATGATACCGAATTATTCAAAACCGGATGATTGGGAAAAATTCAATGCCTTAGGTGTTACGCAGTATGGACAAATGACAGCAGGTTCTTATATGTACATCGGACCACAAGGAATTGTTCATGGAACAACTATTACCGTGTTAAATGCTGGAAGAATGATAGCCAAAAACAACGAAGGATTGGCTGGTAAATTATTCGTAACAGCGGGACTTGGTGGAATGAGTGGGGCACAGCCAAAGGCTGGAAATATAGCAGGATGTATTACGGTTTGTGCTGAAGTTAATCCTCTAGCAGCCAGAAAACGCCACGCACAAGGTTGGGTGGATGAATTGATAGCTGATTTAGATGAATTAGTTGCTCGTGTTCGTAAGGCACAAACGGATAAAGAAATTGTTTCTATTGCTTTTGAAGGAAATGTAGTAGATGTATGGGAGAAATTTGCACAAGAAAATGTGCGAGTAGATTTGGGCTCTGACCAAACTTCTTCCCACAATCCATTTGCTGGAGGATATTATCCTGTTGGATTGTCTTTAGAGGAATCTAATCAAATGATGGCAGAGAATCCAGCGCTTTTTAAAGAAAAAGTGTATGCATCTTATCGTCGCCATATAGCTGCGGTAAATGTTCACGCTTCTCGTGGAATGTATTTCTTTGATTACGGAAACGCTTTCTTGTTAGAAGCTTCTCGTGCAGGAGCAGATGTAATGGCTGCCAATGGAATTGATTTTAAATACCCGTCTTATGTACAAGACATTATGGGACCTATGTGTTTTGATTATGGCTTTGGTCCTTTCCGTTGGGTGTGTACTTCTGGAAAACCTGAAGATTTAGCCAAAACGGATGAGTTAGCTTGTCAGGTACTAGAGAAGTTGAAACAAGAGAGTCCTGCTGAGATTCAACAGCAAATGGCAGACAATATTCATTGGATAAAAGGAGCGCAAGAAAATCATTTAGTGGTTGGATCACAAGCACGTATCTTATATGCAGATGCTTTAGGACGTATTAAAATCGCAGAAGCATTCAATCAAGCAATTGCTAGAGGTGAATTAGGTCCGGTTGTATTAGGACGTGACCACCATGACGTTTCAGGAACAGATTCTCCTTTCCGTGAAACTTCCAATATTTATGATGGCTCTAGTTTTACCGCAGATATGGCAATTCATAATGTAATTGGTGACTCATTTCGTGGTGCTACGTGGGTCTCTATCCATAACGGAGGCGGTGTTGGTTGGGGAGAGGTAATCAATGGTGGTTTCGGAATGTTATTGGATGGCTCTGCTGACTCTGATAGACGTTTAAAAATGATGCTACATTGGGATGTTAACAACGGTATCGCACGTAGAAATTGGGCGAGAAATGAAGGTGCAATTTTCGCTATCAAACGAGCTATGGAAATGGAACCTAAATTAAAGGTTACTATTCCTAATTTGGTGGATGATGATTTGTTAGGGTAGGATATTATTTCTTAAAAAACTCTATCAATATTTTTGCCTTAGCTTGTCCTACAACATCAGCTAATTCGTTAAAAGATGCTGCTTTAATTTTAGAAAGTGTTTTAAATTGATGCATCAGAATTTCTTGAGTTTTCTCTCCAATTCCTTCAATGCCAATTAATTCAGATGTGAGACTTGCTTTACTTCTTCTGTTTCTATGATGTTCGATTCCAAAACGATGCGCTTCGTTACGCATATTCTGGATGACCTTCAAACTTTCACTTTTCTTATCTAAATAAAGAGGAATGCTATCACCTGGGAAGAAAATCTCTTCCAAACGTTCAGCAATTCCCACGATTGGAAGTTTTCCCCTTAAATTTAATTTCTCCAAAGCCTCTAAAGCGGCACTTAACTGTCCTTTTCCACCATCAATAACTACTAATTGAGGTAATTCTTTTTCCTCATCCAGCAGACGACGATATCTTCGATAAACTACTTCGCGCATGGTTTCAAAATCATCAGGACCTTGAACAGTTTTTGGGATAAAATGTCGATAATCTTTTTTACTTGGGCGTGCATTTCTAAAAACAACACAAGCTGAAACAGGATTAGTTCCCATGATATTGGAGTTATCAAAACATTCCATGTAAACAGGTAACTCTTTTAGACGAAAATCTTCTTGAATCTTCTTTAAAATGCGTTCTACCTTTACCTCTGGATTTTTAAGTACCTCTTGTTTTTGTCTTTGTAACATGAAATACTTTGCATTTCGTTTAGACAAATCAAGTAAATGTTTTTTATCTCCACGCTGAGGAGTAAAGAAGGACAAACCTTCTATTTCTTCCATTTTAGTTGAGTCTTCAACAAGAATCTCCTTGGATTGACTGTTGAATTTATCGCGCATGTTAATGAGGGTAAAAGCCAGAATCTCTTCATCCGTTTCATCCAGTTTATTTTTAACCTCTACGGTAAATCCATGAATGATAGTACCGTGACTAATCACTAAATAATTGACATAGGCGCTCTTGTCATTTTTCTCTAAAGTAATCACATCAACCTTATTAATAGTTGAAGCAACTACTGTAGATTTCTTGCGATATTTTTCTAAAGCGTTAATTTTGGTTTTGTATTCTTCAGCCTCTTCAAAAGCTAAATTATCAGCCGATTCTTGCATTTTTTCTTTGAGAATACGAATTACAAAAGGGATATTTCCATTCAAAATCTGTTCGATTTGTTCAATGTATTCGTTATAGGTATCTTCTCCCTCCAAACCAATGCAAGGTGCCTTACAATTTCCAATTTGATATTCTAGACAGGCCTTATATTTTCCTAAATCAATGTTTTTTTTGCTCAAATCATAATTGCATGTACGCAATGGAAATATCTCTTTAAACAAGTCTAATAAGGTATTGACAACAAAAACAGACGGATAGGGACCATAATATTTAGAGCCATCTTTTATAATATTCCGTGTAGAGAATACCCGTGGAAATCGCTCATTTTTAATACAGATCCATGGATAAGTTTTATCGTCTTTGAGTTGAATGTTGTATTTAGGTTGGTGCTCTTTGATGAGGTTGTTTTCTAATAAAAGTGCATCGGTTTCTGTTTCTACAACGATAAAACGAATGTTATAGATATTCCGAACTAAAATGCGTGTCTTTGCATTATCATGTGTCTTAGTAAAGTATGAACTAACTCTTTTCCTAAGATTCTTGGCTTTTCCTATATAAATAATTACACCCTCAGTATTGAAATACTGATAAATCCCTGGGCTTTCAGGAAGTGACTTTATAATTTGTTGCAAATGTTCGATTCGCTCAGACATAGTACAAAAATAAGGTATAACCCGTTGTATATTCACAAAAAATAAATAATTTCTATTATAAATGAATAGTACTGAATTTGTAAAGATGTCAGAAATATGATTTTAAAAAAATAGACCCCGAGAAACCAAGGTTCTCGGGGTGACAATTGTGAGGGGAGACTATCGGTCGGCAAAGCCGACCGCCCTTCCCACTCTATGTTTTGTCACCCCGACGGACGAAGGAGTGTCGGGGTCTAAGATTATAATCTGTATTTTGTTCTAAATGCACAACAGGTTAAGGTATAATTGAGAGGAATGTTTATATATATAAAAAAAGAAGGGTAAAGTCTTATTTTACCCTTCTCTGAATAGTTGAAATATTCTATCTCTTTATATATACATATCCTTTATATTCTTTGCCACTATTTTTCTGACCTTCAGGACCTCCTAATTTAACCACATAGAAGTATGTTCCTTCTGGCAACTCATTTCCAGTGACATTTAATTTGCTTTGAGAAGTACCATCCCAATCATTTAGATAATTTTCATTGTGATATACCTCTAATCCCCAACGTGTATATATCCATACTTCAGTATTTGGGTAGGACTCTAAATTTCCAATATGGAAGTAGTCATTTGATCCATCGTTATTTGGAGAGAACGTCTCAACAATGGTTATATCGCATGGCTCAAGTGTTACATGAATAATTTGCGCTAAAGCAGTACATCCTTCATCTGTTTGAGCATATATATAGTAATCACCGCTACCATCTGAATTAGCAGAAGTGTTATGAGAAGTACCTTGATTAACAACATGGTTATCAAATTCCCAGTAATAAGTATAATTATTCTGTGGGTTGCTTACATTTAATGTTAAACTTTCATTAGAACATCCATTCGCATTTGTTTCTGTTATATTTCCAACATTAGGAAGAGGATTTATTACAATTGTAACCTGATCAATATCAGAGGAACAGCCTTCAGGGGTTGTAACAGTTACTTCATAAGTACCCGCATTATCCGTAGAAGCATTTGTGATAATTGGATTTTGGAAAGCACTTGTGAATCCATTCGGTCCGGTCCAACTATAGCTAACAGGGTCTGTAACATCTGTAGTAGCTGTTAAGAAAATCTGGTCTCCTTCACAAACACTTTGAGAAAGAGCATTAGCATCTACCGATGGTTGATCAGACATTGTAATAGTTATAGTACTAGCAGCTGAAATACATCCATCTGCTGAAGTAACACTAACAGTATATGTTCCTTCCGCATTTGAATCTGCATTTGGAATTGTTGGGTTCTGATCAGAGCTTGTGAATCCATTTGGTCCTGTCCAATTATAGTTGTCCGGAGTTACTCCATTAGTGATAGAAACAGTAAGTTCGATATCCCCACCGATACAAACATGATTTGAAGCTGCATTAGCATCTAGTATAGGAAGTGGATGATTTGCATTGATTGTTATGCTTTCAGTGGAAGAACAACCTGCATCATCTGTTACTGTTACGGTATAAGTACCTTCTCCTAGGTTAGTTGCAAGAGCATCACTACCACCACTTGGAGACCAGTTATACGTGTAATTACCAGAACCACCTGTAGCTAAAGCTTCAGCAGATCCATCTGTATCACCTTCACAATTGACATCCTGACTATTTATAATGCTCAGTGTAGGTGCGTTCGGATTTACTACAATGATAGTTTCTGTAATAGAACAACCATTGTCATCGCTTACTGTTACGTGATAAGTTCCAATAGCTAGATTGGTAGCTGTTGCTGTCGTTTGATTACTCGAATCATCCCATGAATACGAATAACTTCCTGTGCCACCAGATACTGAAACGGTAGCTTCTCCATTATTTGATCCACAATCAGCATCTTGAGAACTTGTTGTAGCAGTTAATGCATCAGGTTCAGTAATTACAACTGTAGCAGTATTCTCACAGGTATTTCCATCAGTTACTGTTACAGTATAAGTTCCTGGAGCTAATCCTGATGCAGTAGCAGCATTTCCACCCGATGGACTCCAAGAGTAGGTCATTGTTCCATTCCCTGTAGCTGTTACAGAAGCTGAACCGTTGTTATCCCCATTACAAGTTACATCACTAGCTGTGGTAGATAGCGTTGGTTTTGGATTTACTGTAACGGTTACTTGACTTTGCGCGGAAGTACACCCACCATCTCCTTGAACAGTTACCATATAAGTACCAGAATTACCAGCACTAGCAGGAGAAATAGTTGGATTCTGGTCAGAACTTGAATAAGTTCCAGGTCCAGTCCAGCTAATCACAGGAGAGCTACCTCCATCTGTAATTGAAAGGGAGAGTTCAATATCTTCACCTTCACATACTGTTGTAGAAGCTGCGCTAGCAGAGATTGTTGGAGTCTGATTATTAGCAACGATAGTAATAGTTTCTGAACCTGCACATCCTCCGCCATCTGTTACATATACTGTATATGTTCCAGCAGCTAAATTACTAGCAGAAGCGCTTGTGGACACATTTGGATCCCATGTATATGTATAACTTCCTGTACCTCCTGTAACATTAACAGTAGCACTACCTGTATTTTGTGCAGAGCAGTCCACATTTTGCTGACTAGCAATAGTAACAATTGGTCCACTTGAATTAGTAACAATCGCGTTTGCAGTGATAGAACATCCTTTACTATCAGTTACAGTTACAGTATATGTTCCAGCAGCGAGATTTGAAGCTGTCTGTGTGGTTTGATTTGTTATATCATTCCAAGAATATGTGTAACCACCATTACCCCCTGTTGGAGTAGCAGTAGCTGATCCTGTACTAGCGGCACAACCTGATTGTGTAGTACTAGTTGAAACCGATAATGCGGTTGGCTCAGCAATTACAACTGTAGCGGTATTTTGACATGAATTTCCATCAGTTACTGTTACCGTATAAGTTCCCGGTGCTAATCCTGATGCAGTAGCAGCATTTCCACCCGATGGACTCCAAGAGTAGGTCATTGTTCCATTCCCTGTAGCTGTTACAGAAGCTGAACCATTGTTATCTCCGTTACAAGTTACATCACTAGCTGTGGTAGATAGCGTTGGTTTTGGATTTACTGTAACGGTTACTTGACTCTGTGCTGAAGTACACCCACCATCTCCTTCAACGGTTACCGTATAAGTACCAGCATTGCTAGCACTAGCAGGAGAAATAGTTGGATTTTGGTCAGAACTTGAATAAGTTCCAGGTCCAGTCCAGCTAATCACAGGAGAACTACCTCCATCCGTGATTGAAAGGGAGAGTTCAATATCTTCACCTTCACATACTGTTGTAGAAGCTGCGCTAGCAGAGATTGTTGGAGTAGGATTAGTAGCTCCAATTACGATTGTTTCAAAATTTGTACAGTTGGCATCATCAGTTACAGTAACAGTATATGTTCCGTTTGTAAGGTTGCTTGCAGTATTCGTTGAAGAAACGTTAGGACTCCATGAGTATGTCATTGTTCCAGTACCTCCAGTTACATTAATGGTTGCGCTACCATCAGTTCCTCCGTCACATGTAGCATCTTGTTGAGAAGCTACAGAAATTGTAGGAGCATTTGGAGTTGTAATATTTACATTTACAGTTTCTGAACAGCCTTTACTATCTGTTACAGTTACAGAATGAGTACCAGGAGCCAGACCAGTTTCTGTAGCAGAAGTACCACCTGAAGGGTTCCAAGTATATGTGTAGCCACCATTTCCACCTGAAGGTGTAGCAGTAGCTGTACCGGTACTAGCAGAACAATCGGATTGTGTAGTACTAGTTGTTACAGTTAATGCATCAGGTTCGGTAATTACAACTGTAGCGGTATTCTCACAATTATTTCCATCAGTTACAGTTACCGTATAAGTACCAGAAGATAATCCTGTCGCAGTAGCTGCATTTCCACCCGATGGACTCCAAGAGTAGGTCATTGTTCCATTTCCTGTAGCTGTTACAGAAGCTGAACCATTGTTATCTCCGTTACAAGTTACATCACTAGCAGTGGTAGATAGCGTTGGTTTTGGATTTACTGTAACGGTTACTTGACTCTGTGCAGAAGTACAACCACCATCTCCTTCAACGGTTACCGTATAAGTACCAGAATTACTAGCGCTAGCAGGGGAAATAGTTGGATTCTGGTCAGAACTTGAATAAGCTCCAGGTCCATTCCAGCTAATCACAGGAGAACTACCTCCATCTGTAATTGAAAGGGAGAGTTCAATATCTTCACCTTCACATACTGTTGTAGAAGCTGCGCTAGCAGAGATTGTTGGCGTCTGGTTATTTGTAGCGATAGTTATGGTTTGTGTACCAGTACATCCAGCACCATCCGTAACAGTTACATTATAAACTCCAGCAGCTAAGTTGGTTGCAGATGCACTAGAAGATACATTTGGAGACCAAGTGTAAGTATAGCTTCCAGTTCCACCAGTTGCATTTACAGTAGCACTACCTGTGTTTTGTCCAGAGCAGTTCACATCTTGTTGGTTAGCAATAGAAACTGTTGGGCTACTTGGATTTGTAATAGTAACATTTGCTGTATTTGAGCATCCTTTATTATCTGTTACAGTTACAGTATAAGGTCCAGCAGCTAAACCAGTTGCAGTAGCTCCTGTACCACCAGAAGGACTCCAAGAGTATGTGTAACCACCATTTCCACCAGAAGGTGTAGCGGTTGCTGTACCAGTGCTAGCAGAACAATTACTTGTAGTAGTACTTGTAGCTATTGTTATTGGATCAGGTTCGCTGATAGAGATAGTTTGAGTAAAGGTACATGGAGAACCTCCACCTGCTCCAGCGGTTGTTATTGTCAAATTATTAATAGCCACGGATGGATCTGTTCCTACGCCATCATCATTGTTATCCCAACGAATTGCAATTTGAAGGTTACTGATGTTTTCACACGAAGTAGGTAATGCATGTGAATAAGCAGTCCATTCTCCTTGATTGCTAGGGCATAAATTAGATTGAATACGACTACCTAATTGTGTCCAGCCATTTCCATCATTGTACCAAACGGTCGCTTGATCTGCTCCTGAAGATTGTCCTCTAGCAATAAAATCAAAATTAAGTGTTAATCCAGTTTGTCCAATCGTACTAATTGTTGGAGATTCAGCTTGGCGATGAGTTTCTACACACATCAAAAATCCACATAATCCTCCTGCATTATACGCGGCACCTCCATTTGGGTTAAATGTACTGGTTACATGCAAAGTTGGATCTCCATTGTTTGCTACACCACATCCACCTGGAGGAAGTCCTCCTTCTGCATCGCTAATCTTAAAGAAGTTAGCGTCAGATCCTTCTGAACCCATTACGTGATTTAAGTTCCACCCTGGTGCACCTGAATTAAAGTCTTCGGAGTAGATTACAATTGGACTTCCGCCACCGCCACCACTTGCGTCAGTTATGGTAACAGTATAGTCTCCATCACATAGGTCGCTAATTCCATTTGAATTTCCACCAACTGGATTACCAGAGCCATCTACCCATGAGTAAGAATAAGGTGGTACTCCTCCAGCTACTACAATTTCAATAGATCCATCACAATCTCCATTACAAGTAGGGTCACCCTTAATGATTTTTGTAATAGATAAACCTGTTATCGAACCAACGGTTGCAGAGGCATTATTTGTACACCCATTCGCGTCAGTTACAGTCACATTGTATCCGCCTGCACTGACTCCAGAAAGATCTTCATTGGTAGAACCATCAGACCAAGAATACGTGTAAGGGGAAGTTCCACCGGTTACAGAGATATCAACAGAACCATTGTTGTTTCCGCATGCTTCATCTACTATCGTTCCCACTGTAATAGAAGGAGAATCTTCTTTCACAATGGTAAATGTTCCTGTCTGAATACACCCATTATCGTCTTTTACGCTGTAAGTATGATTTCCTGCACTTAATCCAGTAGCTACATTAGAAGAAGTATATCCGCTTCCAAAATCATATTGGTGAGGAGCCTGCCCTCCGTTTGGTGTAACAGTAGCGGTACCTGTGTTAGAATCACATCGTGTTTTGGTTGTACTAACTGTTGAAGTATAAGTTGCACAACAACCATCAGCACCTATTATTTCTAGATAAAAATTAGATTGTGCATCAGAACCTTCTCCGTCAACAATTAAAATATATTGTTGACCAACAGTGAGACCTGTTAACGTATAACCATGATTTATGGAGACACCATTTCCCGGTGCATAGGATTGTTTGTAGTATTGTGTATAGTTGGAAGAGCCTGTAAACATTGTTCCTGGGCAACCACCATTAGCTAAAGTAAAATTTCCACAATCTCCTTGTAAGACCACTGTTTGGATTCTATCGGTCATACCGGATAATGATAGATTAACAGTTGAGTTTGATGCTGTGAAATAAAACCATGCTGCGTGGTTGTCATCATTATTCCACTTACATCCACCTATTGAAAAAGGCAATCCTTGATTTTGAGGATATCCATTATTTGTTGCGGTATAAATTGTGCCAGTTTGGATGCATTTTCTATCAGCACAAGATTGATTAGGCTTTGATGTAATAATATCTTCAAATTGGAAAGCACTACCAAATTCGAGTGTGGAACTGATATATTTCCTAGCGTAGCTTGTACTAAGACCTGGAAATGATATAGTAAGAGTCCATGTACCGTTATGTGTTCCAGTAAAATTACTATACGAGCCAGTTGTTGGCACCCTCCAATATCCATAGTTAAATGGATAACAATCAGAAATAGTATTACCAGTTGCAGATGCATATTGCCAAGGAGTGTTTAGAGCAGCATGATCCCTTAAAGTTATATTTAACTGTTTCCTATCAGCATCTGTTGTAGTACTTCCGTTATTAAAACTTGTAGGATTTATGAGTGTTACAACAGTTCCTCCAGGATTGGTTAGTGTAATCACGGCACTTGCTAAGTCTCCCGAATATATACTAGCGTCACCAAACTTAAGTGTTACTTGTCTCAATTGGCTTCCTGAAGCAATTCCTGATGTTGTAAATGTTGTTGTATATACTGTAGCATTTGTAAAATTATGTGCTGCAGTATTAGTAAAAGTTTGTGCAAAACTGATGCTTATTCCCAAACATAGGGATAAGGTAAATGAAATTAGTTTATAGATTTTCATGTTTGTAATGTTTAAGCGCCCCTAATTTATGAGATTTTTTTTAAATTTTATAACCAACCCAGTTTAAATTTTTAAAAGCATGCTATTATTGTGTATTCTAATAAATTTCTTCACTTTTGTTGTATGAAAATTCACAGTTGGTTAAAAGCTGCTCGTTTAAGAACCTTACCTTTATCCCTTTCAGGGATAGTTTTAGGGAGTTTTATCGCTTATCAACAAGGATTTTGGAGCAATTGGATATTTTTACTATCACTACTTACTACTCTTTTTCTTCAGGTATTATCCAACTTTGCAAACGATTTAGGAGATAGCTATAAAGGAGCTGATAATGCAGAAAGATTGGGACCTGTTAGAGCTATACAATCAGGTGAGATTTCACAAAAAGAAATGCTTGGTGGAGTGATTTTAATGTCTATTTTATCATTAGTAGTTGCTGTTCCACTTATTCTAATCGGAGTAAAAGGTATGCAAAGTTCAGTTTTATGGATATATGTGATATTAGCCATCTTGTGCATAATAGCAGCAATCACTTATACTCTAGGAAAGAAAGCCTATGGATATTATGGTTTAGGAGATGTAATGGTATTTGCATTTTTTGGATTAGTAAGTGTTTTAGGAGTTTATAGTCTATATGCAAAACAATTTGATTGGTCATTGATAGGTTACGCATGCACTATTGGGCTTCTTAGCGTGGCCGTTTTGAATCTGAATAATATGCGTGATCATGAAAATGATAAAAAGGTAGGTAAAAATACATTAGTAGTAAAAATAGGGTTTAAAAAAGCTAAGATCTATCATGCATTATTGATTATAATTGCCTTTTTAGGTTTTCTGTGGAGCACTTCTATAAATGAATGGTGGTTACATTTGTTAGCTCTTCTTCCTTTTGTTGTTTTAATCATTCATTTGGTTAAGGTTCTGAATACGAAAGAGCCAAAAGAATTGGATCATGAAATGAAAAAGGTGGCACTTTCTACTTTTGCTATTGCTGTACTTTTTGTAATTTTAACCTTGATATGAGTATCCAAGCTAAATTTGAAAAGAAAGTATTTGAGTTCAAGCGACCTGCAGGCACTAGTAGAGGAATTCTAAATGATAAAAAGGCTTGGTTTATATCTGTTTGGGATGATTCAAATCCGACTATAGTTGGAGTAGGGGAGTGTAGTGTCATTCCTAATCTATCTTCGGATTATATTGACGACTTCTTTTATGAAATGAAAATAAAAGAGGTAGTAGATAATGTTCAATTTTTTATCAATAATCCGATAGAGCTGGAAACATTTCCTTCTATTTATTTTGGTCTTGAAATGGCTTTGTTAGATTTGGAAAATGGAGGTAAATCTTTATTTTTTGATACAGATTTTTCAAAAGGAAAAATGGGAATTCCTATCAATGGCTTAATCTGGATGGGAGCACCAGACTTCATGTTTGAACAAATTCAGCAGAAGTTAGAGGAAGGGTATTCTTGTATTAAAATGAAGATAGGTGCTATTGATTTTAATGAAGAGATAAAATTATTAGAAGGTATACGCAGTCAATTTTCTCCTGATAAAATTACTTTGCGTGTGGATGCTAATGGAGCTTTTTCTCCTGAAAACGCACCTGAAAAACTGAAGAGATTGGCAGAATTGTCTATCCATTCCATTGAACAACCCATTAAATCAGGACAAGTTAGAGAGATGGCCAAACTCTGTGAAATGAACATTCTTCCTATAGCCTTGGACGAGGAATTAATTGGAATATATGATCCCTTGGTCAAAGGAAGATTACTTGATGATATTAAGCCTCAATATATTATTTTGAAACCTAGTTTGATAGGAGGGTTTAAAGGAACGCAAGAGTGGATAGAACTCGCTGAAAAAAGAAACATTCCATGGTGGATTACAAGTGCATTAGAATCAAATGTAGGTTTACATGCAATTGCTCAATTCACAAGTACTTTCCAAATAGAAAGAGAACAAGGTTTGGGTACCGGAATGTTATATGTAAATAATGTTCCATCTCCCATGTTCATAGAAAAAGGCTATCTGAAAATCCAAAAGGATGCTTTCTAATTAGCACCTATTTTCCTCATCCTAAATGACGACAACTAAACAGAAATAAAGACAAATGAAATTGACTAAAGCACTTCAAATATTATTCATTTTGATACTTGGACTAATTCTGTTTTTTTGGATTGGTGACCTTCTCATGGGAATACCTGCGAAAATAAGTGATAGAGCAGTAACAGAAGGTTGGGCTGAAGATAGAACAATGTATGAAGCTGAGAAAGCTAAATCAAGATTTTGGACTTTACTTTATGTCATTCCAACAATAATTTTGTTGATAATGACAATTATGTCCATTAGACGAAAGAATGAACTTGTGTTTTATTGGACGTTTTTGATCGGTTTGACAATTTTTCAAATAATACCAGTAGCAGGCCTTCTAAGCAACAAAACAAATAATCCTCCATTTATTATTCCTGTAATTTTTACCTTCTTTTTTATTTTCATAAGTGGTCAAATATTTTCAGTAATTAGAATAGTAAAACTTACAAAAGTGAAATAACTAAAATGACAGTACAAAGTACGGGTAGTACGGTCGGCTTTTCAGATCGATATTAGCCCTTCACAATTGTCACCCCGAGAGCCTTGGCTGCTCGGGGTCTATTTATAAATTATTCCTATTTCTTGTATTTTTACTATATACAAGAGAAAGTACTGATTTAATTACTGTATTTATCCAAAAGATAGATTAATGAAGCGATGCTAGCACAACCTAAATGTAATTCACGTTTGTTTACGTTTTCAAAGACATCATTATTATTGTGATGAATATCAAAATAACGTTGGCTATCAGGTAGAAATCCAATGAGTCCAATATTTTCAAACTTTCCTCCTAAAGGTGATATGTCCACTCCTCCTCCTCCGGGAATAAATTCAGTTAATTGATAGGGAGCAAATAAATGCTTAAATTGAGTAATAAAATCAATGTCTCTTGTTTTGCTAAATTCAAAACCTCTAGGGGAGAAGCCGCCTGCATCACTTTCGATGGCAAAAATATGTTCTTCGTTGTTCTCTATTGCCTTCTCAGCATAGGTATGTCCACCTTTATTTCCATTTTCTTCATTCATAAAAAATACAACCCGTATGGTATTTTGAGGTTTATAACCTACAGTTTTTAAAATTCGTAGAGCCTCCATAGAATGAACAATTCCGGTTCCATCATCGTGTGCACCTTCTCCTACATCCCAAGAATCTAAATGTCCACCAACAGTAATTATTCGATTTGGATATTTTGAACCTGTAATTTCTCCAATTACGTTGTACGATCCAACATCAGGTAACTGTTGACAATCCATTTCCATTGCAAAAGTGAATTGTTCACCAGCTTCAATTCTTTTCTTTAAAAGAGTAGCATCATTTGTAGAGATAGCAGCTGCTGGAATTTTGGCTACATCATCCTCATATTTCATGATACCCGTGTTTGGGAAATCATTTTCGCTCAAACTCAGTGTTCGAATAATAACACCAACAGCACCTTGTTTAGCAGCCTCTATAGCTGCAAAATAACGAACGCCAAATCCCTTTCCGTATGCTTCAAAGGCAGTCGGAACATTAGCGTCCATAGCTTCAGCTAAGAATATAATTTTACCCTTATATACATCTGTATTAGTATTTTTTAATTCTTCCAATGAATTGACCATAACTAATGGAGCCTTTAAAATTCCATTTGTTCCTACTGACCCTCCTAATGCCAAGATGGTAATCTGTTGGACGTCGTTAGTATTAGAGATATAAAAGCCCCTTTCACGCGTACCTCTTTTCCAATGAGGAACCATTACTTTTTGGAGATATACTTTGTCAAAATCATATTTTTTTAAGGTTTGTTCTCCCCATTGAACAGCCATCTCAGCTCCTAAGGATCCTGAAAGGCGTTGCCCGATATTTTTAGTAAGGTTATATAAATCGTCGTAAGCTTTTCCGTTGCTTAATGCCTCCGTATAAATACTACGAATAAGAGTGCTATCTTTTTTAAAATCTTGACTAAACAGAATAATCGAAGAGATAATGAAATAGATGAGTGTTATGAATTTTAGATTATACATGATTTAACTTATTTTTTGGAAAAGTAAGAATTACAAAAAAAAATATCAATAGATTCTTTAAATTCTTATTTTTGGAGTAAAAACATATGAAGGAAAAACTTAAAATTTATGCTGATTTTGCGTTGGTTAGTCTTTTGCTAATCTCGGCTATTTTTATTATTATTTATTATCTTTTAGCAAAAACAATTATCGAACTACGTGATTTACCTCCTTCCTTTTTAATTGCTATTGTATGCTACATTGGAGCACAATTACTAAAACAGTTGTTACATAAAAAGAGACCATGGTATAATTGGTTATATTATTTAGGGCTAATTGCTATTGTAATACCTTTGCCACTCTTCTCTGCGCAAGGAGATTGGCTGTTAACTCTAGTGCGTTTTGGATCTATCTTTTTACTTCTACCACCTATGATAGAATTGTTTATTCTTTCTAGAGAAGTATCTCAACTTAAAAATAGACAGGGTTTAGAAAAAGAGGACTGAGAAAAATCAGTTCCTAATATTTAATATGAATAAAGGTTTTTTAAATTAAATTTTAATTTCTATATTCGGAACATTAATAAACTCCAAAAAACTACTGGTTTATGAGATATATCTCTATTTTAATTTACAGTCTAGTAATTTTATTCCTTTATATTGAAAAATCAAATGCTCAAGATTTGATTATTAGTTGTCCCCAGGATACTTTGGTAAGTGATGAACTTACTTGTTCATACGTACTAACAGATTTTACTGTATTAGCATCAGTTACACATATAAATAACATACAGAGTTTTACTCAGAATCCACCTGCAGGAACAGTTTTGTTACAAGGTATCCATGCGATAACGTTAACAGTTGAGGATGATATGGGAAATATTGAAACTTGTAGTTTTACCGTACAAGTTGCAGATACATTTGTTCCTAAAATTACTTGCCCAGCAGATACCATTTTTGGTTCAAACGGGGAAATTAAAAGAGTTATAGATACATTATCGAGTTGTAACCCCGTGTTTATATATGATCTTCCCATAACTTCTGATAATTGTACAATAGCTTCACTTACTCAAATTGATGGCACTGGATTGTCTTCCGCAAGCACTTTTCCTGAAGGAGTTACCAAACAAACATATCAAGTAACAGATGATTCTGGAAATTCTTCCATGTGTAGTTTTTATGTTGAGATTTTAGAGAATCCCAAGGCGAACATCTTAACACCAGATACTTCTTTGTGCGATATTCAAAATTATACCTTAGAAGCCCAAGCGTTAAATTCGGGAACTGGTTTTTGGATTGTGAAGAGTAGCGGACCTTCTGTTGTAGATATTAATAATAATATCACCTCTGTAACAGGACTTACCTATGGTGAAAATATTTTTGTTTGGTTAGTCCATTCTGAGGAGTGCGGTTCAGCTTCAGATACCGTAAGAATCTTTGTTGATAAGGCTCCATCACTTGCCCAAACACAAGCTGAATTATATGTTTGTTCAGATACTTTAATTAATGTTTCAGCAACAGTGCCTACTTATGGTATTGGTTCATGGACTTCCGCGGAAGGCAATGTGAAATTTCTAGATTATACAAAAGTGAACACAGTTGCCTATCATTTTAATGAAGGGTGGAATTCCTTGCTTTGGGTGGTTTCTAGTGGGGTGTGTCCAGCTTCAATAGATACCTTACGAATTTATAAGAAAGAGCAAGTTCATATTTTGACAAATGACACCTCTTTTTGTTTGCCTTTTCAAGGCATGGAATTATACGGCACAGACCCAAATGGTAGTGGAACAGTATTATGGTATTCTATAGATGGTAATACTGAGTTTAGTGATGAAACAACAAGTCACCCCACTCTTCAAAAAATTGGTGCAGGGGAAAATAGAATTGTGTATGGATTTAAAAATCCGGTATGTGGGACTTCAACAGATACACTCTACATTATGGCAAAAATATGTGATGAGTACAATCCGATTATACCGACTATGATAACACCCAATGGAGATGGTAAAAATGATTTGTTTGTTATTCAAGATTTGAATATATTATATCCTAAATCCAATATAACTATTGTTAATCGATGGGGCAAGTTAGTTTTTGAATCAGAAGGATATCCAGATCCTTGGAACGGAACCTATTTAAATGAGGGAAATGAACTACCTATGGGAACGTATTTTTATAAGATAAAGTTAAATAATTCTGAGAATCAAGAATTATCAGGTTCAATTAGTATTATTAGATAAGCAAAGAAAGATGAGCAGAAAAAGTATATTACTCGTTATAATGTGTCTGATTTCTCTTGCTGTTGAGGCACAGCAGATTGCACAATTCACTCAATATTATATAAACCCTTATATAATTAATCCAGCGGCTAGTGGTTTAACTAAAACAATATCTGTCGATTTAGGTTTTAGAAAACAATGGATGGGAATACAAGATTCTCCCCAAACGATTTATGGAACTATTCATTCTCAAATTGGATTTGATAAAAGAGATAAAACCTTAGATGATTTTAACCCAAATAAAGATTTTATTTACTCTTCTCCCTTAAATAGTGTTGGGGTAAATAAGCATGTTGTTGGGGCAAGTATATATAATGATCAAATTGGACCTTTTAGAGAAACAAATGTAATGGCGAGTTATGCTGTGCATATTCGTTTTGCTTTAGAGACTATGTTGAGTTTTGGAGTGAGTGCAGGGTATTCTAATTTTGGAATTTATAGTAGCAAAATTTTGTTATTACAGCAGGATGATAGTCGTTATGAAGATTTCTTAACAAAGAATGCGAATCAATCACTCTTTGATATGAATGCAGGAATAGTATTTTATGCGAAGCGTTTCCAATTAGGTATATCTAGCATGCATTTGGTGGGAAATAAAATTAAACTAGCTGATATCTCTTCTTTATCTAAATATGGACGCCACTGGTTTATTTATGGAATGTATAATATTCCATTTCAATCTTCCAAGATTTCTTTGGAACCACATTTTATGTTCCAGTTGATGAAACACGCACCATTATCTATGAACCTAGGAGCTAGAATCCATATAGATAGAAAATACTGGGTGAATTTAGGGTATAGACTTCAGGATGCTATTTCTATTGGAGCTGGATTGAATTTTGGAAATTTTGTAAGATTGGGCTATTCTTATGATATTGCTATAGGAAAAGTACAAAGAGTCTCTAATATGGTACATGAAATCACATTAGGATTTACCTTTGGAAGTAAAAGGGTAGTACAATTAGATAGTCCTATCGATGAAAATAATCAGTTGGACGAATAACAATTGAAATTTGATAAATTTACTGTAAGTTTATCTGACTTACAGTTTACTATCAATTGTTCAATGGGCACTAATGATTCACATATTCGATTAATAGAAGAGGAAGCATCTAATGCTTGTATGGATGTCTTGTACCAATTTTCTGATTATTCATTAAAAGTTAAGTCTGAAGGAGAATTATATAAGATTATAATTCGTAGCCTCCAAGAGTTCCAAACTGAATTAAAGTGTGCTATTTATACATTGGATATGCCCAACAATGTATATATAACTAGGCATGATTCAGGAGATAATAATTTTCTTACAGAAATTTCTGTTGATGATTTATTGATTAAAAAACTGGTAAATGGTGGGCAAACTATTAAAATAGATAGCACTAAGGACTTAGCCATAAATCATAAAAGAGTAGCATCAGCCGTTTTATCTCCGATAAAGCATCAACATAAAATATATGCTTTTATTTTTTGTGAATATCTAACTCCAAATTCCTTTCAACAACGGCATATCAAATTATTTGATGTGATTGCTTTGCAGGCATCTAATATTTTACTTCGTATAAATGAATTTGATAAAGTTAGAATAGACAATATTAAATACGAAGAAAGTTTAGAAAAGAAAAGTGAAGATTTAGATAAGACAATAGAAACCTTAGCGACTAAATATTCGGAATTGAAGTATCAATATGAAAAACAAACCACTTTGATACAAGAGGTTCATCATCGTGTTTCGAATAATTTACAAGTTATTTCTAGTATTTTGAGATTGTATCTAAATGAAAATTCACCCAGCCATCAAGATGCTATTAAAGAAATTTATGATAGAATACAGATTATGTCTATAGTTCATCAGAATGTCTATAAATCGATGGAAGATGAATTCAAACAGATTGGGGTGGATTCATTTATGAGAGACATCTGTAATTATTTATCAAGTATAACTGATAAGATTAGAATTCTTGCAACTACTGAAGTGGAAATAAAATACCTCCCACTCGACACGCTCGTACCCTTAGGTTTATTGATGACAGAATTTTTTTATACATTGATTGATAAAGCAATATCGAAAGATTTAAATAGCTTAGAGATATTAATTTCTATCTCAAAATCTTCAAATAGTAGCTTACATTCATTATTTATTAGTAGTTCGGTATTTTTACCTATAAATGAAAATGGAAATATTCAAGCGAAATCATCCTTAAATGAGATTTTAATAGAGGCCTTGGTAGATCAATTAGGCGGTAAATTATCTGTTTTCTCAGATCAAAAACATACATTCAGATTTGATTTTAATTTATAGATTCGTGCTAAATAAATAAAATGGCAGCGAAATTATTATTTTTGTAATCATCAAACTTTATACTTGTATATGTTTCGACCATTTTATTTTTACTTAAAACAAACCTTAAAGATTAAGCTTTGGATTTATTATCCTAGGTTTCTTAATATTAACCCACCCCGTAGGAAGTATGTTAGTACGATATTTATGTCGAATCACGCGGCTTCTTTTATGGATCCATTAATTATTGCAGATTCTCAAAATCCAATTGTGTTTTTTATGACCCGGTCAGATGTTTTTGTTCCATGGCTCAAGCCTGTGCTTTGGGGCGCAAGAATGTTACCTATATATAGAGAACAAGATGGAGAAGATACCAAAAAGAAAAATCATGAAGTATTTAAACAATGTAGTAAGATACTTCAGGGGGGAGAAAATCTTATTGTGTTTTCTGAGGGATTTACCGATGACACCTTTGTAAGAAGATTAAAACCAATAAAGAAAGGAGCCGTTCGGATAGGATTTACGGCATTAGAAGAATGTAATTGGAAAAAAAAGATTTTTATACAAGCTGTTGGAATAAATTATTCAGATCCTAATTATGTGGGAGGTGATTGTGTGGTTTCTAACGGTGAACCTGTTTGTTTAAATAACTATAAACATCAGTATGAGTCTGATCCGAATAAAATTATTTATGAGCTTACTCAACAGATGGAATTATCTATGCGAGCGCAAATAACAGATGTTAGGGATATACATCTTACTACTTTTCATGAAAGTATTATGCGAATTACCCGAAAAGGGATGAACGCGATAGATACAGATAAATCTATTCCATTATTAGACAGATGGAATTATTCGAAGAATTTAGCGCATTGGATAAATACTGAAAATATTACTGCTAATGATGAGGTTATGCAGTTGAAAGATAAAATGGAAACTTATTTTAGTTTACTTAAACAAAAAAGAATTGAAGAAACCCCACTGTACAATGTCATATCTAATCAGCGAGAAAAATTGCGGGAGCGAGCATATTTGTTTTTCTTGTTTCCCATCATGTTAATAGGGGTGCTATTCAATTATATACCATATATGATCACGAAAAATATGGTTGAAGGTGCTATGAAGCGTAGAGTGTTTTGGGGAAGTGTTAAGATGAATGTAGGACTAGTATTCACTGGAATTTATAATATTCTTTTATTTTTACTTGTCTCTTTTGTAACTCCTTTGCCTTTTTGGGGTTTATTCTGTGTTGGTTTATTTGTGATTCCAATTACTGGACTTATTGCATATCAATGGCGAAGAAGATTAAAAGAATATGTAAAGATGAATAAAATTGAACGTTCAGATATTTCAGAAATCGCAACTGAGAGAACTCATATCTTAAAAGAAATTAAAAGATTAATTCCTGTCGCTTAGTTTGTTTATTATTTTTCGGTATATCCAATGAAATAATAAACTTAGGAGAGTTCCCCAAAGGATTCCTGCTAAAATATCAGTTGGATAGTGCACTCCTAAATACATTCTACTATAACATACAATGAAGACCCAAATAAATAAGAGAGGTCCGATATGTCTTATTTTTCCTCTAAGTTGTTGAATGAACATTAGGGCAATAACCGTAGAGTTGGCTGCATGCCCCGAAATAAAGCCATATTGACCTCCCTTGTATAAATTGCTCGGAGAGATTTCATAAAAATGTAGCAAACCCTCTAAGTTTAAATTATGCGAAGGTCTATATCGCATGAAGTTATACTTAAACAAGTAAGTAGCTGTAAAGTCAGTGACTCCTACAGCAACCAATCCGATAATTGTAAACCATATAGCAGATTTTAAAGAGTACTTCTTATAAACAATAATGAATAATAACAAATAAAGAGGAAACCAAGTTGTAGTTCTGGAAATCCACCACATTAAATTATCTAAGAGAGGTGTATGTGCTCCATTAATGAGAAGTAGAATATACTGATCTATTGATTTAATCCAATCAATCATCTTGAAGTGTTTTCCAGATTAAGTCTTTGAGTTGTGTTAAATTTTTCCCTGAAACAGCAGAAATAAAGATGGGGTCTAAATCTTTTATTTGGGCTCTTATCTCATTTTCTAATTCTTCATCCAGCAAGTCTGATTTTGAAATAGCTAATATTCTTCGCTTATCTAATAATTCAGGATTATATAATCGAAGCTCATTCAATAAAATATCATATTCTTCTTGAATATCCTTGCTGTCTGCTGGGATAAGAAAGAGTAATGCAGAATTTCGTTCAATATGCCTTAAGAAACGTAATCCAATACCTTTCCCTTCGTGTGCTCCTTCTATGATTCCCGGGATATCTGCGACGATAAAAGATTTATCTCCTCTGTATTCTACCATTCCTAGGTTAGGGCGTAATGTAGTGAAAGGATAGTCACCAATTTCAGGTTTAGCAGCGGTTATAACAGATAGTAAGGTACTTTTACCTGCATTTGGAAACCCCACAAGCCCAATGTCTGCTAGAATCTTTAACTCAAGAATAGACCATCCTTCTTCACAATCTTCACCAGGCTGTGCATAGTCAGGGGCTTGATTTGTAGCGGTTTTAAAGAAAGTATTTCCCTTTCCGCCTCGTCCACCCTTTCGTAAAATGCCTTCTTGCTTATCTTCTGTAATTTCAAAAAGTATTTCATTTGTTTCAGCGTCTCTAGCAACTGTTCCAATAGGGACTTCAATGATTACATCTTTTCCTTGAGCTCCTGTCATTAGATTTTCTCCACCAGAGACTCCATCGGTTGCTTTAATGTGCTTCTTGAATTTGAGATGCAAGAGTGTCCACATTTGCTTATTTCCTCGTAAAATCACATGACCACCTCGTCCACCATCTCCCCCGTCGGGTCCGCCTTTAGGAATATATTTAGCCCTGAAAAAATGGCGAGAACCAGCTCCTCCCTTTCCTGATTTACAAAAAATCTTAACGTAATCAACGAAATTATCAGAGGCCATGGGTAATAATTTATTTCTTTAAAGAATGAATAGCTGAAACAATAGCTTTGGTAATTGCATCTATTTCTCCTTTCCCATTAATCAGATAGAGTTTATTTTGTTTCTTATAAAATTCTTTTACAGGTGCTGTCTCGGCATTATAAACATTGATTCGATTTGCAATGATTTTCGGATCTGCATCATCGCTTCTTCCTGAATCAATTGCTCTTTTGCGAAGTCTTTCTTTTAACTCTTCCTCTGGTACTTCCAAAGCAATCATGCCTGTAATAGTTGTTCCTTTTTTTGATAAGAAGTTGTCTAGTGCTTCTGCTTGAGTTGAAGTGCGAGGAAATCCATCAAAAATAAAACCCCTTGCTTCAGCATGTTTGTTTACTTCAGACTCTAATAAGTTTATCGTTACTTCGTCAGGGACTAATTGTCCTTTATCAATATATGACTTGGCTAGTTTGCCAAGTTCAGTTCCTCCTTTTATGTTTGATCTAAAAATATCTCCAGTTGAAAGATGTACTAACCCAAACTCATTAATAATGCGTTCTGATTGTGTTCCTTTTCCTGCTCCCGGAGGTCCAAATAGTACTAAATTTAACATTGTGTAATTATTCTTTTATCTTGTAAATATCCTTTAAATTTCTACCTTTTTCTTGGTAGTCTAATCCATAACCAACAATAAACTTGTTTTGTATTTCTTTACCAATATACTTTGGAGGTGTTTTCCCTTTAAAAGCGTCAGGTTTAAATAATAATGTTGCTACTTCAAAAGATTGTGGTTGATGTTCTTTCATCATTGTATGTAATTTCTCCAATGTTAAGCCAGTGTCAACAATATCTTCTAAAATAATAACATGCTTCCCTTCCAATTCGGTGCTTAACCCAATCAATTTAGTCACTTTGCCGGAACTTGATGTGCCTTGGTAAGACTGAACTTTTATAAAAGTAACTTCACAAGAAACAGAAATATGTTTAATTAAGTCACTGGCAAACATGAAGACACCATTCAGAACTCCTACGAAAACAATTTCTTTATTTTCATAATCAGTATTGATTTTAGAAGCAACATTTTTTACTGCTTCTTGAATTTCCTCATGAGTTAAAAATAGTTCAAAACTTCTGTCTGCAACTTCCACAACAACAATTTTATTGGTAACAAAGATAATATTAATATATAAGTAATTTGTGTTTAGTATCTTTTTTTAAAAATATTGCATTTCCTAAAAAGGACATTATCTTCGCATTTATTAATCTTTAATGCAGATAAAATGTGGTATGGTGATTTTTTAAGATTGGGTGTTTTAGGAGGTGGGCAATTAGGTAGAATGCTCATTCAATCTGCCATTAGTTACGATGTTCATGTTTATGTTATGGATATCTCTAAATCCTACCCATGTGGCAAAATTGCTTATGAATTTACAGAGGGCAATATACAAGATTACAATGAGGTAATCCAGTTTGGGAAAGATATGGATGTCCTCACAGTAGAAATTGAGCATGTAAATGTAGAAGCCCTTGAAGAATTAGAAAAACGTGGTGTAAGAGTATATCCACAACCAAGAGTTTTACGAATGATTCAGGACAAGGGATTGCAAAAACGTTTTTATCAAGAAAATAATATTCCAACAGCTCCTTTTCACTTAGTGGATAATAGAGATGAACTTATAACTAAGTTTAGCAATCAATATCCTTTTGTGCAAAAAGCTAGAAAAGGAGGATACGATGGGAAGGGAGTCTATACAATAAACACAGAAAAGGATTTAGCGGAGGCTTTTGATGCGCCCTCTGTGATTGAAGAAAAGATTCCATTTAAGAAAGAACTATCTGTTTTAGTAGCTAGAAATTCTGAGGGGGAGATGGCAGCTTTTCCTGTTGTAGAATGTGAATTTAACCCATCTCTCAATTTAGTGGAATTTCTTTTTACTCCAGCTGATATCACTCCAGCAGTTGAAGAAAAGGCAAAAGAAATAGCAAAGGATGTGATTACCAAATTAGATATGGTGGGTTTATTAGCTGTTGAATTTTTCCTAACTCAAGAGGATGAATTATTAGTAAATGAAGTTGCTCCAAGACCGCATAATAGCGGACACCATACAATAGAATGTTCTAATATTTCTCAATTTGAACAACACTTAAGATCCATTCTTAACCTACCCTTAGGTAATACTGATACCGTTATTCCGGGTGTGATGGTTAATCTACTGGGAGGGGAAGAGGGAAGTGGAAAAGCGCTTTATCAGGGTATTGAAGATGTCATGAAGATAAAAGGTGTTTACGTACATTCATACGGAAAACCAGAAACGAAACCTCATAGGAAAATGGGACATGTAACTATTACGGATACATCCATTGAGAAGGCTAAAGAAAAAGCTAGAATAGTTCAAAATAAATTAAATATTGTACCTTTTATTGATAAAAGGTAATTAGATGTCATTTAATTTTCTTAGTTTTATAAATTGAACATTGTTTCAACATGAGGCTAACTAAGATTCTACCGATTCTCATATTATTGGTATTCCCTTTTTTGCTGTATTCTCAGGTGTATTCACTAAAGAATTATAGACAAAAGGATGGACTTAATTTGTCTTCATTTTTAGCAGTAGAGGAATCTCCAGATGGCTATATTTGGTTCGGTTCGGATGGGGCTGGTTTAATACGGTATGATGGGAATAATTTTGATTATCTTTCCTCTATCCAAGGAAGAAGTAACCGACATGTTCAACAAATTTTATTTCAAGGAGATAAAATTCTATTTTCTACTATCTATAGTGGGATTTATGAATACAACTATGGTGTAATCAGAGAATTGGGATATATCAATGGTTTGGAAAAAGGGAAAGCTACTTTCCCATTTCATAAAAATGCTGTAGTAATTTTTGTAAATGGTATCAAACTCTATCAAGGGGATAAAATTATTGATGAAAAAAATTTTTATACCTACGAAGAAGATTTAAAAATTTATGGCAATTTTAAATTAAATGAAAATCAATGTATTTTCACTTCTAAAGGAAATTATTTTGTCACTCCTGAGAAAATTCAAAATTTAAATGAATGGCTGCTGACTGATGAAGGTACTACAAAGGACTTAATTCTTGCAACTAAGAAGGGAGATAGTCTCATTATGTTTGATAAATTTCTTAAGCAAGAATTAACAATTTTAATTGAAGAAAATAGACCCAAATTTTTTATTAATCAGAAATTAGAAAAATCCATATTAGAAGAAGGAGAATATGTGGTTTCATGGTCTAAAAAAGGAAGTGAAATTTATTTTGTAACCAATTATGGGGATATACTAAAGTGGACTTCAAAGACTAGCGAGTTCCAAACTATTTTCGTATCAAAGAAAAACGGCATAAATACACCAACAGATATTTTAGTTGATAAAAATGGAGATATATGGGTAACAAGTCATACAAGTGGTATTTATCGTGTGTCTATAGAACCTTTTTCTACCATAGGGAGAGGTGCTCCATTTGAAACGAAAGGAATCTCATTTGTGGGAAGGACAAATGATGGAAGATATATTGTTAATACACTTGATAATGAAGTTTATATTGGAACCGATGAGAGTGACGAATATAAGTTAATAAAGGATGTTGTAATTTCTTCAATGACGTATTACAAAGAAAGAGCACTTGTATCCACAAATAAGGGTATTTATGAATTAAAAGATGATGAATTTATACCTTTTGCTCCTTTGAATGAATTCCATAATCGGTCAATCAATCTAGTATTTTATGGATATGACAATATCTGGATAGGTGTTTCTGGTAAAGGATTAGTAAGGAAAAATTTAGAAACTAATGATAGCCGCTATTTTAGTACCTCGTCAAATTATTTTTATAATGCTCTATATAATCAGGATTCTTCAGCTTTATTCTTTGGGTCAAACAATGGTGTTTTTAAATATTATAAAGAAGGCGATATCTTATCTAAATTGGTAAAGAAGGTTGATGGTATTGAGATGGGATACTATGTAGGTAATTCCACCAAAGATTCATACGGTAATCTTTGGTTTAGTTTTGATAATGGCTTGATGGGTATTCTCCCTTCTGGTAAACAAATAGCTATCACAGAAGAAAAATTCCTTCCCTCTCTATTGATTTATACGCTGAATTCAGATAGATTTGGAAATCTTTATGTAGGAAGTAATGTCGGTGTTACTATTATTAAAATTGATAAGAATGGAATACCTCAATCAAGTATCACGTATGATAAAAGCAATGGCTTTTATGGGTATGAGACTAACATGCGGTCTTCATTTGATTTACCTAATGGGCAAATATTATTAGGTACAGTTGAAGGTGCCTTTATTGTAAAACCTAGGCAATTAATAAAAATCCAAACTCCAAATAGACCTTCAATATTTTCAGTTACGGATAAAGGGGTTGAAAAATTAAAAAGTTCTCTTCATTCTGTTTCGTTAACTACAGTGAATAATAATATTCATATTCAATTTAAAAGTATAAATTCCAAATCTAGCTTTGTTTTATATAGCCATCGTTTGAAAGGGAAATATAATGAATGGACAAATTGGTCTAAGAACAAAGGTGTAACCTTTAATAATTTAGAACCTGGTGAATATATCTTTGAGGTAAGAGCATCAATTGATGGTGAAAAGATTAGTGAAATTAGTTCAGTTGCCATAAGAATTCAAGTCCCTTTTTATAAAAATAAGTGGTTTATAATTGTATTTATTTCTTTGGTAGTTATTATCTATCTTGTAATTATTGATAGAAACAAGAAGTATGACAAGAAAAATATTATTCTTTCTAGGGATATAGGAGTTGCCCGAGTAATGGGTATAGGAATGGTGCTATTTGGTAGTATTGTAAATACTTTTATACATATAATTGCATCGCGAATAGATGTGGAAATTGAAAATCATGATATCAGTGCAATTATTCTAGGAGCAGTCGTTCTTGTTCTATGTCTTATCGTGATTTTCTTTAAAGGGGCCTATAAAGATGCAAAAATATACTTAGGTATAGGGTATGTGCTTTTATTAGTATATAATTTTCTATTTGTTTTTCTTTCAAATATTCATGTATTCTATGTTATAAATACATTAATATTTATTTCTATGGCTTCATATGCATTCAAGAAAATTAGATCTATCATTTTTTTGAGTTTAGTTATTGTTGCTGTATCTTTTTTGATGATATTCTTTGTAAGTGATACTTATTATAATCAATATCTATTTTTAATAGGAATCGTTTTGTCGGCTGTGTTGATGATCTTAATAATGTATTTACGGAATAGTTCGTTGGAACAGTTGATTTTTACTTCAGGTGTTATCAATAATGGAAATGCATTAGTGGTGGCTTTTGATGTCAATGGTGTAATTACATATGCAAGTGAAAACATCGAATCATTGCTAGGTACGAAAAAAGATTTAAAGGGGACTCCTATTTCTTATCTTAATAAGTTTTACCCAACAAAAGATTATGATAGTGATCGATTTCCAAATGTAAACTTGTCAACTTCCTTTAACGATGGTGGTATCTTTGTTACGCCTTTGCTAACTAAAAAAGATGAGATAGTTTATTACCAATGGTCATGTAAGGAATTTTCAGAACATGTTAGAGTTATTTTAGGGCAGGATGTGACGGAGAAAATCAAATTAGAAAATTATTATGAACTTATTGTTAGAAATGCAGAAGATTTAATTTTCCAAACAGATACAGAAGGAAATTTTACATTCTTAAATGAGAGAGGAACTGAGATTTTGGAAAAACCAATAACAGATTTGTTAGGAACTCCAATTTTTAATTTAGTTGAAGATTCTTATAAAGAAAAGGTTATTAATTTCTTTAAAGACTGCCAAAATCTTGAAATGAAGAATAGTTATATCGAATTCTTGATTTCCCCTTCAAAAAAGAAAAAGAAAAAGTGGCTCGGGTTAAAATTAACAACTATGCGTAAACCAGGAGTAGAAAATGAAATCACTGGATTCTTGGGATTAGCAAGAGATGTTACAGAAGCATTAAATTACAAAGGAATTATTGAAGAGCAGAATAAAGATATTACAGACTCCATTAACTATGCACGTAGAATACAGTTTAATATGCTTCCACGTACTTCTGATTTTGATAAATTATTTGAGGAATTCTTTATTTTATATCGACCTAGGGATATTGTCTCTGGAGATTTCGTTTGGTTGCGAAAAATTGAAGGAAAGACAGTGCTGATTGTCGGAGATTGTACAGGGCACGGTGTACCTGGGGCATTTATGACTTCTTTAGGAATTAATATTTTAAATCAGATTATTTTAGAGGCTGGAGTGCTCAACCCAGGTGATATATTAAATAGATTGGATAGGCATCTAATAGATGTACTTCCAAGAGATGGTAGAAACGTGATTCGTGATGGAATGGAGGTGGTTGTATGTGTGTTCGATGACAAATCTGATTTGCTGGAGTATGCTACTGCAGGTGGACGTTTTGTTATAGTGAATAGTGAGACAAGGCAAGTTAACGTCATTAGAGGGCAAGCCAAGCACATTGGAGATGAAATAGAGAATGAAGATTTCCAATATACAACCAAGATGATATCGATCACAGAGGATCATATTATTTATCTTTTCTCTGATGGCTATATAGATCAGTTTGGAGGAGATAATAATAAAAAGTTGACCTTTAAAAAATTCTTAGGTTTATTAGAAGCAATCTCTCCTCAATACTTAAAGGAACAAAATAGTATGATGCAAGAACATCTTTCAGAATGGATTGGATCAAATCAACAAACAGATGATATTACTGTAATAGGTGTCAAAAGAAAGAAAAAACATATTGATTTGGATATGTAAGAATTAAGTATTACATTCAATAAAATTTTTAAAACCACCTCTATCATGCAAGAAAAATATTTGCATTATCTATGGCGTATGAAACGCCTTCCTTTGCATCAATTTAAATTAATTAATTATCCGAAATCATCTGTTTATATTGAAAATATTGGATGGTATAATCAAGAATCTGGGCCTGATTTTTTTAATGGGTCGGTAATATTAGATAATATTAGATGGCAGGGAAATATTGAAATGCACATTAAATCTTCTGATTGGTATGTACATAAACATCATTTAGACAAGGCTTATCAAAATGTAATTCTTCATGTGGTGTATGAGTATGATAAACCCGTCTATATTGAAGGAAAAGAAATCCCTACTATTGAATTAAAACCATATATAGAAAAAGAACACCTGAATCGCTACATAAAAATGATAAATCATGAAAATCATTTTCATATTCCATGTTATAGAAATATTAAATCACATATCATCTCTTTGCACCAACAAATTGAGATAGCTTTTTTCAATAGAATAGAACGAAAGGGAATAGAATTAGTTGAGAAGATAGACGATAGGGATTTTTATTCCTTGTTTTATCATGCCATATTAAAATCAGTTGGGGGAAAAACAAATGTACTAGCATTAGAACAATTAGGGAATATGCTACCTTATTCTATACTCTTAAGGGAATCTTGGAATCCTGTGCATGTTGAGTCATTGTTGTTTGGTTGTTCAGGCTTGCTTTCTATATCTTGTGATGATGAATACTTTCTTCATTTATGTAAAAATTGGCAACTTTTAAAACGGAAATATAATTTGTCAGAAATGAATAGAGAGTCATGGAAATTTGGCGGAACTCGCCCTAACAGTTTTCCCACTATGCTGTTAGCTCAACTAAGTATATTTCTTATTCAGTTTAAACTGGAGAATATATATAAATTAGATTCGCAAGCACTGTTGACTAGAATAGAAAGTATATCTTCAAATTCTATGAATGTGTATTGGCAGAATCATTACCTATTTGGTGTAGAAACTAACTGTAAAAAGAATCAATTCTCACCGTTATTTAAACAAAACTTGTTAATTAATGGAGTAATTCCTCTATTGGTTGCTTTAAAATATATGCATAACGATTTCTCATATATGGAGAAGGCAATTGATTTAGCTGAAAATATCCCTCCAGAAAATAATAATATTATCAATTATTGGAAAAGTTTAAATATATTTCCCAAAAATGTACTAGAAAGTCAAGGTTTATTAGAATTAAAGAATGAATTTTGTAATTTTAAGAAATGTTTATCCTGTAAAGTTGGAGCAGCTATATTAGAATATGAAAATAAAGAAATTGATACAAAAAATAGTATTTTTCTTTGAGATGCGTTCGTTTGGAGTAAGTGAATGGTGGGCTAAAAAGCTGGGTATTCAAACTAAACGTGTTCGCTTATTCTTTATTTATAGCTCCTTTATTACGCTTGGATCTCCGATAATTATATATTTGTTTATGAGTCTCATTTTAGAATACAAGCACATTTTTAAATTCTCCAAAAGAAGAAAATCGATATGGGAATTGTAAATGCAGATAAACTTAGGATCCTTATCACAGGTAGTAATGGACTATTAGGACAACATATAGTTCGCTATTGTTTAAATAATGGATTGGAATTTTTAGCAACATCCTCAAAGGATAATAAGATATCATATTGTCCAAGTTCTGCATTTCAAGTATTAGATATTTCTTCTAAAACTAAAGTTGAGCAAATTATTGAGTCTTATCAGCCGACTCATATCGTTAATGCAGCGGCTATGACAAATGTAGATTTGTGCGAAACAGAAAAAGATGCTTGCTATCGAATAAATAAAGATGGAGTTGAGAATATTATAGATACAATTAAGAATTCTTCTATTCATCTCATACATATATCAACAGATTTTATCTTTGATGGAAAGAAACGTCTTTATCAGGAAGGAGATCGAGCAAATCCATTGGGAGAATATGGGAAATCAAAATGGGAAGCAGAAACTTTATTGTTACAGTCTCAAATAAAAAGGTTAACTATTCTAAGAACATCTATTTTATATGGAGTAGGCGAACATTTGGAGAAAAAAAATATCTTCAATTGGGCAATGGATCAATTAAGAGGTGGAAATACCATCAATATTGTCAATGATCAATATAGAACTCCAACATTTGTTGAAGATTTAGTCCAAGCTTGCTTTAAATCTATCAAGAAGAAAAAATATGGGACATATCATGTAGCTGGACCAGAATTATACTCCATGTATGAATTAATTTGTATTGTTGCTAAATATGTAGGGGTAGCTCCTGAAAGAGTAAAACCTATTTCAACAGAGGATTTAAACCAAAAGGCACCCAGACCTCAATCTTCAGGGTTATTAATTGAGAAGGCAAAAGAACTATTAAATTATCAACCTACAAGATTTGTTGAAACATTATCTAAGATTGACCCCACCAAATAAAGAGGTGTTTTATTATCAAAAAATATAATGAAAGAGAAGGATTGGGATAAAGATTGGTTGTATTTTACAAAAAGAGCTAGAAGAGGAGTTTTTGTATTATTGACCCTTTTTATCATTATAGCAATATTCCCTAGATTCTATGACAATTATTTTTATAAACCTATTGCATACAAGGTGGGAGATATAGTTACAGAAAATCCTTCTAAAGAGATAGTTGAGAAGAACCATAAACAATACGTTATCCCAGAAAAGCCTTTTAACCCAAATACTATAGATAAAGAAGGATGGGTGAGAATTGGATTGAGTGAAAAACAAGCACAAATGATAATAAACTATTTAAAATCAGGAGCTATACTAAAGACGAAATCTGATGTTAAAAAGTTATATCCAATTACAGATGAATTATATAACCTGTTAGAGCCTATGATTGATTTACCCACAACACGCCATAAAGAAGAATTTGCTCAATATGAAAATAATACAGAATCTAAAAAAGAATCACCAATTTCTATAAAGAATAATCTTTTAATACCTATCTCCATAAATACAGCAACTGAAGAGGAATTATTACAAGTTAAAGGGATAGGGCCTTTCTTTGCTAGAGAAATTATAAAATTAAGAGATGCTTATGGAGGTTTAATTTCTTTAAATCAGCTGCTAACAATCTATAAGATGGATAAAGAGAGATTAGATTTGATTTCACCTATGTTGATTGTAAATGAATCAGAAATAAAGAAGATTAATATAAATTCAGCTAGCTTAGAACGCCTTAAAAGACATCCATTGATTACAATTGATATGGCAAAATCTCTTGTGTATTACAGAGAACACGAACATCCTTTTAAGACAGTTGATGAAATAATGCTCACTCCGTATATTGATAAAAAGGTTTATTTAGAGATAAAACCGTATCTAACTGTAGATTAACTTGGAATCATAATATTGTACATTTAAAATAAAAAATGATTATATTTGCCCGTCAAAAAAATATAGCACACTAATAAATAAAAAAGTATAGGTAATGAATTTTGATTTAAATGAGAATCAGTTGATGATTCAACAAATGGTTCGTGATTTTGCAGAGAAAGAAATTAAACCAAATTTTATGGATTGGGATGAAAAAGAATATTTCCCAGTTGAAACCATGAAGAAATTAGGAGAATTAGGTTTGCTAGGAATCTATATCCCTGAAGAATATGGAGGAAGCGGATTTTCTTATTTCGAGTATGTTACTGCATTAATAGAATTAGGGAAGGTTTGTGGAGGATTGGGATTATCAGTGGCAGCGCATAATTCTTTATGTACCGGACACATTTATTATCATGGTTCAGAAGCACAAAAGAAAAAATATTTACCAAAATTAGCTTCAGGAGAATTTATTGGAGCGTGGGGTTTAACAGAGCCTAATACAGGTTCTGATGCCATGAGGATGAAAACTACCGCAGTGAAAGAAGGGAATGAATGGGTAATCAATGGAGCTAAAAATTGGATTACACATGGCTTATCTGGCGATGTTGCTGTTGTTTTAGTAAGAACAGGAGAGTTATTAGATAGCCATGGAATTACAGCATTCATTATAGAGAAAGGAACGCCAGGATTCTCTGCTGTAAAGATTAAAGGAAAATTAGGAGTAAGAGCAAGTGAAACGGCTGAGTTGATTTTTGATAATGTACGTGTTCCAGAAGAAAATGTGATAGGAGAGGTAGGGAAAGGATTTATTCAGGCTATGCAAATTTTGGATGGCGGTAGAATTTCTATTGCTGCTTTAAGTTGTGGTGTAGCTAGAGGTGCTTATGAGGCTTCTGTTAAATATGCTAAAGAGCGTGAACAATTTGGAAAACCAATTGGAACATTCCAAGGAATTGGATTTAAGTTAGCTGACATGGCCACTCAAGTAAAAGCAGCTGAATTATTAACTCTTAACGCAGCGGCACTAAAAAATAAGAAAGAAAGAATGACTCAAGAAGGAGCCTTTGCTAAATATTTTGCTAGTGAAACAGCTGTAATGTGTGGGAATGAAGCAGTCCAAATCATGGGAGGATATGGATATACAAGGGAATATCCTGCAGAGAAATTCCTACGAGATGCCAAGTTGATGACAATAGGGGAAGGAACATCCGAAATCCAAAAATTAGTTATTTCTAGAGAATTATTGAAATAAAATTTGTTTTAATAATTCATTTTATTACATTTGCCTCCCCATAATATTAAAAGAAAACGAAATTAAATTTAGAATATGTTAGTAATACCTGTAAAAGAAGGAGAAAATATCGAAAGAGCTCTTAAAAAATATAAGAGAAAATTTGAAAAAACTGGAGTGATGAGAGAAATTAGAAGCAGAAAGGAATTTATTAAGCCTTCTATCATTGGACGTCAACAAAGAATTAAAGCTGCATATAAGCAGAGAATGCAATCTTTGGATATTTAATACTATTCTTTTAAAAGATACGTTAAGGAGTCTATAAGACTCCTTTTTTCATTTCTGATGGTTGAAGAATTTTTCATTTATTTAGAAACAGAGAAGCGATTCTCACAGCACACAATTACTGCTTATGATAATGATATCAGATCATTTCTCACGCACTGTGATATAAGTTCTATTTCACAGCTAAATGAAATAAGCTACCAACATATCCGCTCTTGGATTGTAGAATTGGTAAACTCAAATCATTCTAAAAAGAGTATTAACCGAAAGTTGTCTAGTTTGCGTACATTTTTTAAGTGGGCCCAAAAAAATGACATAGTTGATTCAAATCCTTGCGTACGAATAAAAGGCTTAAAACAAGAAAAACGTATTCCAGAATTCATAAAGGAAGAGGAATTAGATACTACTAAAATGGAAATGGTTTTTCCAGAAAATTTCTCAGGGCTCAGGGATCGGTTAATGATTGAGGTTTTGTATCAAACAGGAATACGTTTAACTGAGTTAATTAACTTAAAAAAGAATGATGTATCGAGTGAAAATATTAAAGTGCTAGGAAAACGCAATAAAGAACGCTATATCCCAATCACAAATGAATTATATAGCGCGATTGAGTCTTATTTGAATATGAAGGATTATTTGGAATGTTATTCTGATTACCTTTTTCTAACAGATAAAGGTAGAAAACTATATCCTAAATTTGTGTATAGAAAAGTGCATCATTATCTTTCGTTGTTAACACACTTAAAAAAGCGAAGCCCACATATCTTACGTCATACATTTGCTACACACATGCTAAATAATGGCTCGGGATTGGAAACCTTGAAAGAATTATTAGGACATTCTAATTTGAGTGCAACCCAGATTTATACACATAACTCATTTGATCAGATATCTACTATATATAAACAAGCGCATCCTCGAGGAAATAAAAAAAGCGAATAATCCTATAAACTATTGATTTACAACACAAACAGCTTGTATGGTTATTGTTTACAATTTAAAAAAGTAAAAAAAAAATATTTTTTTTGAAAAAATGCTTGCTGGAAATTATTTATTTACTACATTTGCAACCCCGAACTGATTATTGAATTAAAGAATCAGGGAAGGAAAGTTCTTTTAAAAGTTGAAATACCAATCAAAAAAATAAAGCGCCGATGTAGCTCAGTTGGCTAGAGCAGCTGATTTGTAATCAGCAGGTCGGGGGTTCGAATCCCTCTATCGGCTCAAATAAATGATGGGGATGTCGCATAGTGGCTATTGCAGCAGACTGTAAATCTGTCACCTTAAGGTATCGGTGGTTCGAGTCCATCCATCCCCACAAAAAAAAGATTATAAGCGGGAGTAGCTCAGTTGGTAGAGCGTCAGCCTTCCAAGCTGAGGGTCGCGAGTTCGAATCTCGTCTCCCGCTCAATTTTAAAAGCCTTTGCCGGTGTAGCTCAGTGGTAGAGCGCTTCCTTGGTAAGGAAGAGGTCACGAGTTCAACTCTCGTCATTGGCTCGAGAAAAAAGAATATAAAATACTCAGTTTCAATAACATGAGTAGTTTTTTTATATAAATAGGTAAATAAATTAGTATATTAACAAGTAACAAATAGAAAATGGCTAAGGAAACATTTAACCGTTCCAAACCGCACTTAAACATTGGAACGCTAGGTCACGTTGACCACGGAAAAACTACATTAACTGCTGCAATTGCTGCTGTATTAGCATCTAAAGGATTGGCAGAAGCTCGTAGTTTTGACTCTATTGATAACGCTCCAGAGGAAAAAGAGCGTGGTATTACAATTAACACATCTCACATTGAGTATCAAACTGCTAGTCGTCACTATGCGCACGTTGACTGTCCAGGACACGCCGACTACGTAAAGAACATGATTACAGGTGCTGCTCAAATGGACGGTGCTATCTTAGTAGTTGCATCTACAGATGGACCTATGCCACAAACTCGTGAGCACATTCTATTAGGACGTCAGGTTGGTGTTCCAAGAATTGTTGTTTTCATGAATAAAGTTGACTTAGTAGATGATGCTGAGTTATTAGAATTAGTAGAAATCGAAATCCGTGATTTATTATCATTCTATGATTATGATGGAGATAATTCTCCAGTAATTCAAGGTTCAGCTCTTGGTGCTCTTAATGGAGATCCAAAATGGGTAGAAAAAGTTATGGAATTAATGGATGCAGTTGATAACTGGATTGAATTACCAACACGTGATATAGATAAACCATTCTTGATGCCAGTAGAGGACGTATTCTCTATTACTGGTCGTGGTACTGTTGCTACAGGACGTATTGAAACTGGTGTTATTAACTCAGGTGAAGAGGTTGAAATCCTAGGTATGGGTGCTGAAAAATTAAAATCAGTAGTTACTGGGGTTGAGATGTTCCGTAAAATTTTGGATAGAGGTGAGGCTGGAGATAACGTAGGACTATTACTAAGAGGTATTGATAAAAATGATATCCGTAGAGGTATGGTTATTTCTAAACCAGGCGCTACAACTCCACATAAAAAATTCAAAGCTGAAATTTATGTTTTGAAAAAAGAAGAAGGAGGACGTCATACACCATTCCACCAGAAATATCGTCCACAGTTCTACTTTAGAACTACTGACGTAACAGGAGAAATCACTCTTGAAGCTGGACGTGATATGGTTATGCCTGGTGATAACGTTTCTATTACGGTTGAATTAATCGTTCCTATTGCAATGAACAAAGGTCTTCGTTTTGCAATGCGTGAAGGAGGTAGAACTGTAGGAGCTGGTCAGGTAACTGAAATTATTGAATAAGAAATATTTCAATTAAAAAAAGGGAAGCTCGCTTCCCTTTTTTATCCTACGGGTGTAGCTCAGTTGGTAGAGTACTGGTCTCCAAAACCATTGGTCGTGGGTTCGAATCCTACCACCCGTGCAGAAAAGAAAAAGAATGAAAGAGATTGTTAATTATTTTCAAGATACTTACCACGAGTTAATGCATAAGGTAACTTGGCCAACGTGGGATGAGTTGCAAAACAATACAGTACTAGTTGTTATTGGTTCTGTAATTTTTGCTCTTATTGTTTTTGTTATGGATTTTGTATTCGGAGTGAACCCTTCATCTTATTTTTGGAAGGGAGTACTTGGAATGATTTATCCTAATTAATCGGTATAACTGACTGAACAGTGGAAGAGATTAAAAAAAGATGGTACGTTGTACGTGCAATTAGCGGAAAAGAAAATTGGGTTAAAGAAAACCTTGAATTAGAAGTTGGTCGCCAAAAACTTGGGGATTACTTTGGACAAATACTTATTCCAACAGAAAAAGTTTTTCAAATCCGTAATGGGAAAAAATATTCTAAGGAAAAACCTTATCTTCCTGGATATGTTTTGGTTGAGGCAGCTTTGGTTGGAGAAGTTTCTCACGTTATTAAGGGTTTGCCAAATGTTATTGGTTTCCTTGGTGCTGAAAAAGGTGGAGATCCTCTTCCTATGAGAAAAGCAGAAGTAAATCGTATCTTAGGAAAAGTGGATGAAATGTCCGAGTCTGAGAACGAGATGAAAATTCCTTTTGTTGTTGGCGAATCCGTAAAGGTTGTTGATGGACCATTCAATAACTTTAACGGTATTATTGAAGAAATTAACGAAGAAAAGAAAAAATTGAAAGTCATGGTTAAGATATTCGGTCGAAAAAATTTGGTCGAATTGAGTTACATGCAAGTAGATAAAGAAAGTTAACTTTGTATTTTTAACCAGTAGGAGTAACCAAAATTATTGATTTAAGCTTCCCAATTTTCTAGGTTACGTTTGTACTACTTAAATTTTATATAAATGGCTAAAGAAGTAGCAGGTTTAATTAAATTACAGATCAAAGGTGGTGCTGCAAATCCAGCTCCTCCTGTTGGCCCCGCGTTAGGTTCGAAGGGGGTAAATATCATGGAGTTTTGTAAACAATTCAACTCCAGAACACAAGATAAACCAGGAAAGGTTTTGCCTGTTGTAATAACAGTCTATAGTGATAAGTCTTTTGACTTTATCATTAAAACTCCACCAGCAGCTGTTCAATTGAAGGATATCAGTAAGGCTAAAAAAGGTTCTGCTGAACCTAATAAGTCAAAAGTAGCAACTATTACTTGGGATCAAGTAAGAACAATCGCGGAAGATAAACTTCCTGATTTGAATTGCTTCACTGTTGAATCCGGAATGAAAATGGTAGCTGGGACTGCTAGAAGTATGGGTATTGCAATTAAAGGTGAATTTCCAAAAAACTAAAAAACATTAATCATGGGACGTATTTCTAAAAAAAGAAAAGAAGTTCTTTCAAAATATGATTTTGAAAAGACTTATTCGTTAACTGAAGCGTGTGATTTGGTAAAGGAAATCACAACAACAAAATTCGATGCTTCTGTTGATATCAGTGTACGCTTAGGCGTAGATCCAAGAAAAGCTAATCAGATGATTAGAGGAACTGTTGCTCTACCACATGGTACTGGTAAAGATGTACGAGTTCTTGTACTTTGTACTCCAGATAAAGTTGCAGAAGCTACTGCAGCTGGAGCTGATTATGTTGGATTGGATGACTACATTGAGAAGATTAAAGGTGGTTGGACAGATATAGATGTAATTATTACAATGCCGTCTGTAATGGGTAAGGTTGGTGCACTTGGACGTGTATTAGGTCCACGTGGATTAATGCCAAACCCTAAAACTGGTACTGTAACAGTAGATGTTGCAAAGGCTGTGACTGAAGTGAAATCAGGTAAAATTGATTTCCGTGTTGATAAATATGGTATTGTTCATTCTAATATTGCTAAAGTTTCTTTTGAAGGAAGCAAAATTAAAGAGAATGCTACTGAGTTAATCAATACGTTAATTAAGATGAAACCTTCGTCAGCTAAAGGAACATATATTAAAAGTATTTATTTGAGTTCTACTATGAGCCCAGGTATTGAAATTGATACAAAATCTGTTGTCGCTTAAATTTTATTATTATTATGACTAGAGAAGAAAAAGCGCAGTACATTGAAGACCTTACGGCAGAATTGAAAGAATATGGTGTATTCTATTTGACAGATACATCAGATTTGACAGTTGAAACAATTAATAATTTAAGGGCTCGTTGCTTCAAAAGTGATATCAAGTTAAAGGTTGTAAAAAACACCTTACTTGCTAAAGCTTTAGAAAATATCGAAGGAAAAGAGTTTGGAGATTTGAAAGGTGTTTTGGCTGGACCAACTTCAATTATGTTCTCACAGGTAGGTAATGCTCCTGCTAAATTAATTAAGGATTTCAGAAAAAAAGCTGATAAGCCTATTCTTAAAGCTGCTTATGTTGAAGAAGCTATCTATGTTGGAGATCAAAACTTAGATGCTTTAGTGAACATTAAAAGTAGAGAAGAACTTATTGGTGATATTATTGCCTTATTACAAAGCCCAGCTAAAAATGTTGTATCTGGTCTTAAAGGTCAAGGTGGTAAGATTGCAGGAATCCTTAAAACGCTCTCTGAAAGAGCATAGATTAAATGAATATTATTATTAAACTTTTTTAAATTAAAAAAAATGGCACAAATAAAAGAAATCGCTGAAACATTAGTTAACCTTACAGTAAAAGAAGTTAACGAATTAGCTACTATCCTAAAAGAAGAATACGGTATCGAGCCTGCTGCTGCAGCTGTTGCTGTTGCTGCTGGTGGTGGTGCTGCTGCTGGTGGCGCTGCTGCTGAAGAAAAATCTGAATTTGATGTATTCTTAAAGAATGCTGGTGGTCAGAAATTAGCTATCGTTAAATTAGTAAAAGAACTTACTGGTTTAGGATTAAAAGAAGCTAAAGAATTAGTTGATGCTGCTCCATGCAAAATTAAAGAGGCTGTTTCTAAAGACGAAGCTGAAAGCTTAAAGAAATCTCTTGAAGAAAGCGGAGCTGAGGTTGAAGTTAAGTAGTACTTATACTATTTTTAGTGCAGGCATCACCCGATTTTCGGGGATGCCTTGCGCTATTTATATGCATTAAGATGCATTTTTATAAATTTTTAACAAAAATTCATAGTTTTGGCAACATCAAATAATATCACAACGCGAATTAACTTTGCTGCTAGTAAAGGCGTTTTTGAGTATCCTGATTTCTTGGATATTCAGTTAAAATCTTTCCAAGAGTTTTTTCAGCTAGAAACTACTCCTGAAAATCGTGAAAAAGAAGGTCTTTTTAAAGTTTTTTCTGAAAATTTTCCAATTACCGATACAAGAAATCAGTTTGTCTTAGAGTTTCTTGATTATTTCATAGATCCACCTAGATACACCATTGAAGAATGTATTGATAGAGGTCTGACATATAGTGTTCCTCTAAAGGCCAAACTAAAACTATATTGTACCGATCCTGAACATGAAGATTTTGAAACAATTGTTCAAGATGTTTATTTAGGTACTATACCTTACATGACCCCAAAAGGATCTTTTGTGATTAATGGGGCCGAGCGTGTAATTGTTTCTCAGTTACATAGATCTCCTGGTGTGTTCTTCGGACAATCCAGACACGCGAATGGAGCTAAATTATACTCTGCGCGTATTATTCCTTTCAAGGGTTCTTGGATTGAATTTGCTACTGATATCAATAGCGTAATGTATGCATACATTGATAGAAAGAAAAAACTTCCGGTTACAACTCTTTTTAGAGCTATTGGATTCGAAAGTGATAAAGAAATTTTGGAAATTTTTGACTTAGCTGATGAGATTAAAGTTAATAAAGCTAATCTTAAAAAAGTCTTAGGTCGTAAATTAGCTGCCCGTGTATTAAAAACTTGGGTGGAAGACTTCGTAGATGAAGATACTAGCGAAGTGGTTTCAATTGAGCGTAATGAAGTTATTTTAGATAGAGATACTGTTTTAGAAGAACACCATATTGATGAAATTATCGATTCAGGTGCTAAAACTATAATTCTAAATAAAGAAGATGTTAGATCTGTTGACTTCACTATTATATATAATACTTTACAAAAAGATACTTCTAACTCTGAAAAAGAAGCGTTAGAAGTTATTTACCGTTTATTGCGTAATGCTGAACCACCTGATTTTGAAACAGCACGTAGTGTATTCGAAAAATTATTCTTTTCTGACACTCGTTATGATTTGGGAGAAGTTGGTCGTTTTAGAATCAATAAGAAATTAAAAATATCTGATGATGAAGAGTCAAGAGTATTGACTAAGAATGACATTATTAAGATTGTTAAATATTTAATTGAACTAATTAATATGAAGGCAGAGGTGGACGATATCGACCACCTTTCAAATCGTCGTGTTAGAACTGTTGGGGAACAATTATATTCTCAGTTTGGTGTCGGTTTAGCTCGTATGGCTAGAACGATTCGAGAAAGAATGAATGTTCGCGATAACGAGGTGTTTACACCAATAGATTTAATTAATGCAAAGACATTATCTTCAGTTATTAATTCGTTCTTTGGTACGAACCAGTTGTCTCAGTTTATGGATCAAACAAATCCATTGGCTGAAGTAACACATAAGAGACGTTTTTCTGCACTTGGACCAGGTGGTCTTTCCCGTGAGAGAGCCGGATTCGAGGTGCGTGACGTTCACTATACTCACTATGGCCGTTTATGTACTATAGAAACTCCCGAAGGACCTAATATTGGTTTGATTTCTTCACTTTGTGTGTTTGCTAAGGTGAATAAACTTGGATTCATAGAAACTCCTTATAGAACTGTAAAAGATGGCGTAGCTGATTTAAAAGGCGAGCCAACTTTCTTAACTGCTGAAGAAGAAGATAATAAAATTATTGCTCAGTCAAACTCTCCAATGTCTGACAAAGGTGCTTTCTTAGGAGATGTTGTAAAAGCAAGAAGAGAAGGTGACTTCCCTGTTGTTGAACCGAAAGAAATTGACTTGATGGACGTTGGAGCTAACCAAATTGCTTCTATTGCAGCATCATCTATTCCTTTCTTAGAGCATAACGATGCAAACCGTGCTTTGATGGGATCAAACATGCAACGTCAGGCACTTCCTTTATTAAAACCTCATGCTCCAATTGTAGGGACAGGAATCGAGCGTTTAGTTGCTCGTGATTCACGTGTACTTATCAATGCTGAAGGAGAAGGGGTAGTTGAATATGTGGATGCTAATAATATTACAATTAAATATAATTTATCTGATTCTGATAGACTAGTTTCTTTCGATGGAGATACAAAAACATATTCTTTAACTAAATATGCAAAAACAAATCAAGGTACTTGTATTAACTTGAAACCTATCGTTCAGAAAGGAGATTCAGTTTCAAAAGGACAAGTTCTTTGTGAAGGTTATGCAACAGAAAGTGGTGAGTTAGCTTTAGGGCAAAACTTAAAGGTAGCCTTCATGCCTTGGAAAGGATATAACTATGAGGATGCTATCGTAATCTCAGAAAGAGTAGTTAGAGAAGATTTATTTACATCCATCCATATCGATGAATATTCTATGGAGGTTCGTGATACTAAACGTGGTATGGAGGAGTTGACTTCTGATATTCCAAACGTGAGCGAAGAAGCAACTAGAGATTTAGATGAAAATGGTATCATCAGAATCGGAGCTGAAGTTAAAGAAGGCGATATTTTAATCGGTAAAATCACTCCAAAAGGTGAGACCGACCCTTCACCTGAAGAAAAACTATTAAGAGCTATCTTTGGTGATAAAGCAGGGGATGTAAAAGACGCTTCTTTAAAAGTAGGTCCATCTATTGAAGGTGTTGTCATCAATAAAATGTTGTTCTCTAGAGCTGTAAAAGATAGAAAAACTAAAGCACAAGATAAACCTATTCTTGAAGAATTAGATAAAGAATATGAAAAGGATTTTGCTGCGTTGAAAGTAGTTTTAATTGAAAAATTAATGACAATTCTTGACGGACAGAAATCTGCTGGTGTTACAAATAACTTTAGAGAAGAAATAATTAAAAAAGGTGCGAAATTCACTGATAAAGCACTGAATATTATTGATTATTCTATTGTTAATCCATATAATTGGACAGATAATGCTGAAGTGAATTCAATGATTCAACGAGTTATCCATAACTTTACAATTAAAGCAAATGATTTATTAGGTAATTACAAGAGAAAGAAATTCCATATTTCTGTTGGAGATGAACTACCTACTGGAATCATTAAGTTGGCAAAAGTTTACTTAGCTAAGAAAAGAAAATTGAAAGTTGGGGATAAAATGGCTGGTCGTCACGGTAACAAAGGTATTGTGGCTAAAATCGTAAGAGATGAGGATATGCCATTCTTAGAAGATGGAACTCCTGTTGATATAGTATTGAACCCACTTGGGGTGCCTTCTCGTATGAACTTGGGTCAGATTTATGAAACTGTTCTTGGTTGGGCTGGACAAAAATTAGGATTGAAATTTGCCACTCCGATTTTTGATGGAGCTGAACCGTATGAAGTAGATGAATACTGTGATCAAGCAGGTATTCCAAGAGCGGGTAAAACATATTTATATGATGGTGGAACAGGTGAGCGTTTCGATCAACCAGCTACTGTAGGGGTAATTTATATGCTTAAATTATCTCACATGGTAGATGATAAGATGCACGCTCGTTCAATCGGACCTTATTCTTTAATTACTCAACAACCTCTTGGTGGTAAAGCCTTATTTGGAGGTCAACGTTTTGGTGAGATGGAGGTTTGGGCTCTTGAAGCATTTGGTGCTTCTAATATTCTACAGGAAATCTTGACAGTAAAATCTGATGATGTGAATGGTAGAGCAAAAGCGTACGAAGCTATTGTGAAGGGAGATAATCTTCCTACTCCAGGAATTCCAGAGTCATTTAATGTACTCCTACATGAATTGAGAGGTTTAGGTCTTAATATTCAGATTGATAAGTAATCAAATTTTAATTGATAATACTCTTTAAAAATGGCATATAAAACAGATACAAAAAACACAGTGAAAGAATTTTCCGAAATTACGATTTCACTTGCGTCTCCTGAATTGGTTTTAGAACAATCAAGCGGAGAGGTACTTAAGCCGGAAACAATTAACTACAGAACATATAAACCAGAAAGAGATGGTTTGTTTTGTGAACGAATCTTTGGACCGGTAAAAGATTACGAATGTCACTGTGGGAAATATAAACGTATTAGATATAAAGGTATCGTTTGCGACCGATGTGGAGTGGAGGTAACCGAAAAGAAAGTACGTCGTGAAAGAATGGGACACATTCAATTAGTTGTTCCTGTGGTTCATATTTGGTATTTTAGATCTTTACCAAATAAAATTGGATATCTTTTAGGTCTTCCTACTAAAAAACTAGATCAGATTATTTACTATGAAAGATACGTAGTTATTCAATCTGGTATTGCTAGAAATACAGAAGGTGAACCTCTTGAAGAATATCAATTCTTAACAGAAGAGGAATATCTAGATATTGTAGATGAATTACCGCAAGAAAATCAATATTTAGATGATTCAGATCCTAATAAGTTCATTGCAAAGATGGGAGCTGAAGCTATCTATGATTTATTAAAGAGATTAGACCTGAATGAACTTTCTTACGATTTAAGACATAAAGCTAATAATGAGACTTCTGTTCAGCGTAAGAATGAAGCATTAAAGCGTCTTCAAGTGGTTGAAGCTATGCGTGATTCTCAAGAGAAAATTGAGAATAAACCTGAATGGATGGTAGTAAAAGTGGTGCCAGTTATTCCACCAGATTTACGCCCGCTTGTTCCATTAGATGGAGGACGTTTTGCGACTTCAGATTTGAACGATTTATACAGACGAGTAATTATTAGAAATAATCGTTTGAAACGATTGATTGAGATTAAAGCTCCTGAAGTAATCTTACGAAATGAAAAACGTATGCTTCAAGAGGCGGTTGATTCACTATTTGATAACTCTAGAAAATCAAGCGCTGTTAAAACAGATTCTAATAGACCTTTAAAATCCCTTTCTGATTCATTAAAAGGAAAACAAGGTCGTTTCCGTCAAAACTTACTTGGTAAACGTGTTGACTATTCAGCTCGTTCTGTAATTGTTGTGGGTCCAGATTTGAAAATGCATGAATGTGGTCTTCCTAAAGATATGGCAGCAGAGCTTTACAAACCATTTATCATTCGTAAGTTGATTGAGAGAGGAATTGTGAAGACTGTTAAGTCAGCTAAGAAAATTGTAGATAGAAAAGAAGCAGTAGTTTGGGATATCTTGGAAAATGTGATTAAATCACACCCTGTATTACTAAACCGTGCTCCAACTCTTCACCGACTAGGTATTCAGGCATTTCAGCCTAAATTAATTGAAGGAAAAGCAATTCGATTACATCCACTTGTGTGTACGGCTTTTAACGCTGACTTTGATGGTGACCAGATGGCAGTTCACTTACCATTAGGTAATGCTGCTATTTTAGAAGCGCAATTGCTCATGTTGGCATCTCATAATATCTTAAATCCTGCTAACGGTGCTCCAATTACAGTGCCTTCTCAGGATATGATTTTGGGATTATACTACATGACTAAAGGAAGAAAATCTACTGAAGATCATCCAATGAGAGGTGAAGGTATGACTTTCTATTCTCCTGAGGAAGTGGAAATCGCTTTAAATGAGAGACAAATTGATATTCATTCACACATCAAAGTAAGAGAAAATCTTCCAACTCCTACAGGTGGTTTTGAAGATAAAATCATTGAAACTACTGTGGGTAGAGTGCTCTTCAATGAAATGGTTCCGAAGAAAGCAAGATTCATTAATGAAGTTATAACTAAGAAATCCTTGAGAGGTATTATTGGTCATATCTTGAAAGTTTGCGGAACTTCTCAAACAGTTCAATTCCTAGATGATATTAAATCAAAAGGATATGAAATGGCATTCAAAGGCGGTTTGTCATTTAACTTAGATGATATTATCATCCCTAAAGAGAAAGATACATTAGTAGCAAAAGCAAATGAGAGCGTTGCAGAAGTAATGGAGAACTATAACATGGGTCTTATTACAAACAATGAGCGCTACAATCAAATTATTGATATTTGGACACGTACAAATACACGTCTTACAAATACTTTGATGGAACAATTGAAGAATGATGATCAAGGATTCAACTCTATCTATATGATGTTTGACTCTGGAGCGAGAGGTTCTAAAGAGCAGATTCGTCAGCTTTCAGGAATGAGAGGTTTGATGGCTAAGCCTCAAAAATCTGGTGCAACTTCACATGAAATTATTGAAAATCCAATTCTTTCAAACTTTAAGGAAGGTCTTTCAATTTTAGAGTATTTCATTTCAACTCACGGTGCTCGTAAAGGTCTTGCCGATACAGCCTTAAAAACTGCGGATGCTGGTTACTTAACTAGAAGATTAGTTGATGTTGCGCAAGACGTAGTTATTAATGAATATGATTGTGGTACACTAAGAGGTGTTATGGCGACTCCAATTAAGAAAAATGATGAGATTGTAGAGCCGTTACATGAAAGAATCGTAGGTAGAACAAGTGTTCACGATATCTATGACGATAATGAAAATATTCTTGTTGAATCAGGTGAGATGATAACTGAAGATATCGCTCAAGCAATTGAAGATGCTGGTATTGATGAAGTTGAAATTCGCTCTGTGTTAACGTGTGAATTGAGAAGAGGGGTTTGTGCAAAATGTTATGGTAGAAACTTAGCTACAAATCGTCCAGCCCAAATAGGGGATGCTGTCGGTGTAGTTGCTGCTCAGTCTATTGGTGAACCTGGTACTCAGTTGACATTGAGAACATTCCACGTCGGAGGTACTGCTTCCAATATTGCAGACGAAAGTGAGTTAAAAGCAAAAGCTTCTGGTCTAATCGAAATTGAAGAATTGAGATCAATTGTGAGAGTTGATAAAGATGGTACAAAACGAGAAATCGTTGTAGGCCGTTCTGGAGAACTTAAGATTTTAGATAAGAAAACTGGATTAGCTGCTATGACAGTTAATATTCCTTATGGTTCCGAAATCTTTGTTAAAAATGGAGACTCAATTGAGAAAGGAGCTATAATTTGTTCTTGGGACCCTTATAATGCAGTAATAATTTCTGAAACAGATGGTATTGTTGAATTTGATAGCATCCAGGATGGTATAACATATCGTGAAGAAGTGGATGAGCAGACTGGATTTACAGAGAAGGTTATTATTGAGAGCAGAAATAAGAAAATGAACCCTGCTATCTTAATCAAAAATAAGAAGGGAGAAATTATAAAATCATATTCTGTTCCTGTTAATGCCCATATTTCTGTTAAAGAAGGAGAGCAAATTTCACAAGGTCAAAGTATTGTTAAGATACCTAGAATTGGAGGTAAAGGAGGGGATATCACTGGAGGTCTTCCTCGTATTACCGAGCTTTTCGAAGCGAGAAATCCTTCAAACCCAGCTGTAGTTTCTGAGATTGATGGTATCGCAATGTATGGCAAAATCAAAAGAGGTAACAGAGAGGTTATCATTGAAGCAAAAACAGGTGAGGAGAAGAAATATTTAGTACCTCTTTCTAAACATATTTTGGTTCAAGAAAATGATTTTGTTCGTGCAGGGCAGCCATTATCTGATGGAGCAATAACACCAAGCGATATTCTAGATATTCAAGGTTCTACGGCAGTTCAAGAATATTTAGTGAATGAAGTGCAGGAAGTGTATAGATTACAAGGTGTAAAGATTAATGATAAGCACTTTGAAGTAATCGTTCACCAAATGATGTTGAAAGTTGAAATTGAAGAAGCTGGAGATACAAGATTCCTAGAAAAGCAAGTAGTTCACCGAGCTGATTTCTTAGAAGAAAATGACAGAATATATGGTATGAAATATATCGAAGAGGTTGGTGATTCTAAAAATCTAAAGCAAGGGCAAATTGTTTCTGCAAGGAAATTACGTGATGAGAATACAATGCTGAAGAGAGAGGATGCTAAATTAGTGATAGCACGTGATGCTGTTCCAGCAACCTCTAGACCTTTACTTCAGGGTATTACGAGAGCTTCGCTTCAAACTCAATCATTTATCTCAGCAGCTTCTTTCCAAGAAACTACTAAAGTATTGAATGAGGCAGCTATTTCCGGAAAAACTGATTATTTATTAGGATTGAAAGAAAACGTAATTGTAGGACATAAGATTCCTGCAGGAACTGGTGTTAGAGAATTTCAGAAGATAAATGTGAACTCTGATGCTTCTTACGATGAATATTAAGAAAAGTGAAATAATGTCATTATAAATATGATTTATAGGCTATCAATGATATATTGATAGCCTTTTTTTATTACCTTTATTTTATGGAAAATAATAACAATAACGAACACAAAATTAATATTGAATTACCAGAACAAATTGCAGAAGGGGTATATTCAAATTTAGCAGTCATCACTCATTCGCCAAGTGAATTTGTATGCGATTTTATTCAAATTATGCCTGGGGCACCTAAGGCTAAAGTGCGCTCTAGAGTTATTATGACTCCAGAGAATGCTAAGAGATTCTTGAATGCATTGATGGATAATATTCAGAAATATGAGGAGAATTTAGGGAGAATAAATGTAGGGAAAGACGAATTACCTCCTATTAATTTTGGTTTTCCACCAACAGAAGCTTAATTATTTGATTACAATTTTAATATTTTTATTATGAGTAAATACGACGTAGCAATTATCGGATCAGGCCCTGGAGGATATGTGGCAGCAATCAGATGCGCACAATTAGGAATGAAAACTGCTATTATTGAGAAATATGACACCTTGGGTGGAACTTGCTTAAATGTGGGTTGCATTCCTTCTAAAGCTTTATTGGATTCAAGTGAACATTTTTATGCAGCTTCAACTGACTTTGAAGAGCATGGAATTAAATTGAAAGATTTAAAATCTGACTTTAAACAAATGGTCGCCCGAAAAAATAATGTGGTAGAACAGACATGTGGGGGAATAAAATTCTTAATGGATAAGAATAAAGTTGATGTATTACATGGTTTAGGTTCATTTGTTGATAAGAATACTGTGAAAGTAACTGACAAAAAAGGAAAGTCAATTGAAATCACAAGCGATAAATTTATTATAGCAACTGGTTCAAAACCTAATTTCTTCAAAGGAATGGAACCAGATAAAAAACGTATTATAACATCTACCGAAGCACTTTCTTTAAGCGAAGTACCTAAAAAAATGATTGTTATTGGAGGTGGGGTAATTGGTCTGGAATTAGGCTCCGTTTATGCTCGATTAGGAACTGCTGTTGAGGTTGTTGAGTTTGCGGATTCTATTATCCCTACTATGGATGAAACAATGGGGAAAGAATTGACCAAAGTGCTTAAGAAGTTGGGCATGAAATTCTACATGCAACATCGCGTACAAAAAGTTGAAAATAAAGGCAAAAATGTTAAAGTAATAGCCTTGGATAAGAATGAGAAGGAAGTTGTTTTGGATGCTGATTACTGCCTAGTAGCTGTCGGTAGAAAGCCATATACTGACGGATTAGGTTTGGAAAATATTGGATTAAAACCAAATGAAAGAGGCCAGATTGATGTAAATGAAAATCTTCAAACTGCCATACCAAATATTTATGCCATTGGAGATGTAATTAAAGGTGCTATGCTTGCTCATAAGGCAGAAGAAGAAGCAGTGTTTGTTGCAGAGAAGATGGCTGGTCAGATTCCTCATATTAATTATGATTTGATTCCAGGTGTTGTTTATACTTGGCCAGAAGTTGCTTCTGTTGGAAAAACTGAGCAGGAACTAAAGAAAGCTGGCGTAAATTATAAGGTGGGTTCCTTCCCAATGAAAGCCTTAGGTAGAGCAAGAGCTAGTATGGATATTATGGGATTAGTAAAGATTATTACAAATAAAGAAACAGACGAAATCTTAGGTGTTCACATGATTGGAGCAAGAGCAGCAGATTTAATTATGGAAGGAGTAGTAGCTATGGAATTTAGAGCATCTGCTGAGGATCTTGCTAGAATTTGCCATCCTCACCCAACCTATGCTGAAGCAATACATGAAGCTGCCCTAGATGCAACTGGTGATAGAGCTCTGCATATATAATTTAAGTGATAACTCTTCATTCTTCATAGTTTCTTAAAATATGAATTGAATAAAGATTTTTTGCTGGATTTGAGTATTGGGAATTATCAAAACAAAATAATTATAAGTGATGAAAATTCTGTTAGTAATAACAGAATTTTTTATTTTGTATAATTTCTTATTTGAGTTATAATATCAAAAAGGAATATTCTACGTTATAATATTGCATGAGTACACCATTAAGAATACTAATACTCCTTCTATCTTTTATGATGATTAGTCTTTCATCTATGAGTCAATCTAATCTAAGATGGAAGAAAGTATATGTACAAAATGACACAATTCAATTAGATTCTTTAACTATTTTTCAAAATAGTTTACGTGTATTCTGTGGAGAATCTCTTCTAACTCAAAACGATTATTATTTTAATGGAAATACACGAAGTTTTTACCTTAAATATCCATGTGGAGATACACTCCAATTTAGATATCGGGTATTCGATATAGATTTTCAGAAGCCTGTCCAACGCATAGATACGACCATTATATATAAGAATGATGGAAATATAACAGATTTCTATTATCGCGATGAAGATGATCGTTTTGACTTTTTTGGAGAAGATGAAATTAAAAAATCTGGAAGTATTTCAAGAGGAATTAGTTTTGGAAATGCACAAGATCTATCAGTTAATTCATCTTTGAATCTTCAACTCTCAGGGAAGATTGCTGATAATGTAAATATATTGGCCACGGTTACGGATAATAATTTGCCTATACAGCCAGATGGGAATACGAGCCAACTTCAAGAGTTTGACCAGGTGTTTATTCAATTATATGGAGAAGAATACAAAGTGATAGTTGGGGATTATTGGTTAAAGAAGCCAAAAGGATATTTTCTGAATTATAACAAGAGAGCTCAAGGGATATTTGGGCAATATGTTATGGGGAAAGAGAGTGAGAAGTGGATGATTCAAGGAGGAGGCGCTCTTTCAAAAGGAAAATTTTCTCGGAATACAATTCAAGGAGTTGAAGGTAACCAAGGACCTTATAAATTAAGAGGGAAAGAGAATGAACCATATATAATTGTTCTATCTGGTACTGAAAATGTTTACTTAGATGGAAAGCTTATGCAGCGAGGACAGGAGTTTGATTATGTAATTGACTATAATACAGCTGAGCTTACATTTACCCCCAGACATATTATAACCAAAGATATCCGTATAGTTGTTGAGTTTCAGTATTCAGATCAAAATTATGCAAGATCTGTTTTTGTTGCAAATACAGAATACCAAGGTGAAAAACTAGATTTTTGGCTTAATATATTTTCAGAACAAGATGCTAAAAATCAGTCATTACAACAGAAACTAAGTTCAAAAGAAAAATTATTTTTAAGTAAATTAGGAGATAGCATACAATATGCTTTGTCAAATTCTATTGATAGTATTGGTTTTATGGATAATCAAGTGACCTATAAAATGGTTGATTCTTTAGGTATTGACTCTATTTTGGTATATTCTGTAAATCCAGATTCAGCTTATTATAGAGCATCTTTTATGAATGTGGGTACAGGAAAAGGGAACTATGTTTTTGATCGATATACAGCAGTTGGGAAGGTATATAAGTGGGTTGCACCTATAGGAGGGCAACCTCAAGGTGATTTTGAACCTTCTCGATTGATAATAACACCTAAACGAAATACAATGATTTCTTCTGGAATCGAATACCGATTTAATGATAAATGGAAGGCTAGAACTGAAATAAGTACATCTTATCGTGATCAAAATACATTTTCTAAAATTCACAAAGATGATAATCGAGGATATTCAAATAAGACATATATTGAAGGAATTCATAAACTTGGTAAAGATTCCTTAACCACTTGGAAATTTAAGACTGTTGTCGACTTTGAATATACTTCCAAATATTTCCAAGAAGTTGAACGATATAGAAGTATTGAATTTGACAGAGACTGGAATGTGAGAGGGAAAAATTATACTGGGGATCAGTATGTGTCTTTACTATCCTTTCAATTTTTGAATATTAAATATGGAAGTATTGAACTACAAGCACAAAATTTAGCTTTTGGTAAAGATTATTTAGGAAATAAAGGAAGATTGTTGGGTGAATGGAATCAAAAAGGATTACATGCCAGTGTGGATGCGAGTTATCTAGATAGTAAGTCAGATCTTCAAAATAGTTATGTCAGACATAAATCAGATATAAATCAAACAATTGGGCCAATTAAGATAGGATTTGAAGATGATCATGAAAGAAATGTATTTAAAGAAAATACCTTATTGCGTTTAGATTCTTACCAATGGTACGATTGGAAAGTGTATTTTGGTAGTTCAGATTCACTTATTAATCAATTTCAGCTATTTTATAGTGAAAGATACGATTGGAGAAGTGATTCAACTAGGCTAGAAGAAGCAGCTATTGCCCGAACAATTGGGGCAAATTTTGATTGGTTATCCAGTCAAAACTCCATTTTGAAAACAATGGTCAGCTATCGTAAACTTGATATTAAAACTCCTACTTTGATCAATCAACAACCTGAAAACACCTTTTTAGGAAGAGTTGATTATAGTTTAAATCTCTGGAAAAAAGCACTCAATTTTACATTGTTTTATGAGATAGGATCAGGTTTAGAATTAAGGAAGGAATTTTTATATATAGAAGTAGCTGCTGGACAAGGAGTTTATACATGGATTGATTATAATAATGATGGAATTAAAGATCTGAATGAATTTGAAATCGCACAATACCCTGACCAGGCAAAATATGTGAGAGTTTTTACACCAAGTGATGAATATGTAAGAACTTATTCAAATGAATTAAACCAATCTTTGTTTTGGAGGCCAGAAAGAATCTGGAGTAATAAACAAGGAATCCTGAGATTTTTAGCTAGAATTTCAGATCAAGTAAGATTTAGAGTGTATAAAAAGGTGTCGGATGCAAATTGGGAAATGTATAATCCAATTAGTAGAAGCATTGCAGATACAAGTTTACTTAGTTTAAATTCTTCTATAAAAAATACATTTTTCTTTAATAGAACAAGCCCTATTGCAGGAGGTGATTATACATATTCTCAAACGAATTCAAAATATATGATAGCAAGTGGCTTTGATGGTAAATCCCAAGAGTACCATTCAGTTTCTTTGAGATGGAATCTGGTTAAAGTCCTTACAATTAAAACAAGTGGTGAATTAGGTGAAAAAAGAGCAATAGTAGATTATACTGTAGGGAGAAATTATTCTATAAACTATCATAACATAAAACCAGAAATCATTTATCAACCGAATACTATTTTTAGAATTTCTCTGGAAGGGCGATATGAAGAAAAGAGAAATCAAGCAAGCTTTGGAGGGGAAAGAGCATTTTTAAGTGATATTGGAGTTTCCATTAAATGGAACCAACTGGATAAAGGAAGTTTGAATGGAGAGTTTAAATTTATTAATATTGTTTATAATGGCTCCCAAAATAATTCTGTTTCATACGAATTATTAGAATCTTTAAAATCAGGAAAAAACTTCACTTGGGGTATAGGTTATCAAAGAAATATTGTTAAAAATCTACAGGTCAATATTCAATATAATGGTAGAAAATCAGAAAATAATCGTGTCATACATACTGGAGGTGTTGAAGTTAGGGCCTTTTTCTAATTTTAAATAGAAGTTTTTAGAATGCTAAATATTTTTTTATTTGTAACAAAACAAAGATAAATACGTAAGACTAAAATTTATTTTGTATAATTGTCAGAATAAATTTTTAGAATTTAATCTAACTGCTGTTTAGTATGCAAATATTTTTGAAATATTTTAAAATAGGCAACTATTATATGATAGTTATCGTTTTAATTTTACTAACTAAGATTATATCATTAACAAACACTATTTCGTTATGCGCGATTTTTTAAAAAATATTATTCTAATTATTATAGTAATAATTGGAATGTTTAGTTTTAGCAATACAGCTAATGCCTCACACGTGGCTGGAGGATATATTCAATTCGATTGTACTGGTACGCCTGGTGTTTATAAAATCAGATTGGTATTGTATCGAGACTGTTCTGGTATTTCTATGTCAACGAGTAATCAGACTATTAAACTAACAAATACATGTGGAATAGCTAACCCCAAAACGGTTACTGTGTCATATAAATCTATGCAGGAAGTATCTCAGGTGTGTGCAACCGATCAAAATAAAACTACTTGTAAGGGAGGAACAATTCCAGGATTCCAAGAATATATCTTTGAAGGAACAGTTAACTTAGGGAATTGTAATTCATGGACAGCTAGTTATGCGCTATGCTGCCGAAATAATGTAAATAATGTTTCAGGTGCAAGTAGTACTGATTTCTATGTAAAAACTCAAATCTTTACGGGTACTGATAATTGCAACGATAGTCCAGCGGTTACCGCACAGCCAGAACCTTATGTTTGTAAGGGACAGCCTGTATCGTATAATTTAGGGGCTTATGAACCAGATGGTGATGTTATTGTGTATTCATTAGTTAGCGCTCTGAATAGCAATGGTAATCCATTAAATTACACAGGAGGTAATAGCGGACCAAGCCCTGTCCCTGGGGTAAATATCGACCCTAATACGGGAACAGTTACCTGGTTGCCAACTACAAATGGAACCTATATCTTTGTTATCCAAATGACAGAGTATGATAGTAATGGTAATGTTGTTACGGTTACAAATTATGAATACCAAACAACGGTTATTACTTGTAGTAACCAACTACCGGTAACTCCCGCTCAATCTGGGGGTATAAGTAACATTACAGGAAGTATTGTGCAAAATGGACCAAACAGTTTAACTTTATGTAAAGGATTTCAGGGTTGTTTCTCTATGGTCTTTAGTGACCCTGATGCAGCCAATATTCTAACAGTTACTTCTAATTTAGCATTAGTATTACCAGGAGCCACTATCACTCAAACTGGAAATAACCCAGTTACTATCACTGTGTGTTGGCAACCCACAACTGCCCTAGGTGTAGTAGGATTAAATTTCCTAGTAGAGGATAATGCCTGCCCGTTAACTGGACAAAATAACTATGCAGCGACTATTAATGTGGTGGATCCTGGTGTCCCAAGTGTTGTTGCTACTCCAGAATTATGCGGTGGAACAAATCAAGGTCAAGCAACTATAACTATGTCAGGCGGAGCTCCTCCATTTACATATAGTATTTCAGGACCTGTTAACCAGAATAATAGTACGGGAGTATTTACAAATCTACCTCCGGGTACATATTCATATACGGTAAATACCTCACAAGGATGCCCTCTTATTGGTAACTTTACGTTAGCTCCTGGCCCAAATTTACCTGTATCAACTACCAAAATAGATGTAAATTGTAACGGGCAAAATAACGGTTCAGCTACCGTAACCCCTGGAGGAGGTACTGCACCATATATTTATGTGTGGAGCCAAGGTGGAACTCCGATTGGTCAAAATACACAAACTGCTTCTAATTTAACAGCTGGTACATACGATGTTTCTGTAACAGACAATAATGGATGTGCTAATACCGCTACTGTGACTATTGCTCAACCAAACGTTTTAACAGGGACATTAAACCCAACACCTACCTTGTGTAATGGGGCTTCTAATGGACAAATATCTGTGACAGGCGTAACAGGTGGAACTGCACCATATACTTATAGTATTGACGGAGGAGCATATCAAGCAGGAACTACATTTACAGGTCTGGCAGCAGGAAATCATCAAGTAACTATTAAAGATAATAAAGGTTGTACTTTAGTTTTAACTATTAATATTACTCAACCTCCCGTTTTAACGTTGACACTGAATAGTACACAACCAGCAACTTGCGGAAACAACTCTGGTTCTGCTTCTGTGACCGCTGCTGGTGGTACAGCTGCATATACATATTCTATTGGCGGAACAAGTAATGGTACTGGAAACTTCACCAATCTAGCACCAGGATCGCATACTATTAATGTTACGGATGCCAATGGTTGTACTGCTTCCGTTGTTGCTAATATTACAACTATAGTTGCCCCTACTGTTTCTATTGATAATTTAAAGCAGGTTAGTTGTTTTGGTGGTAATGATGGTAAAGCTGTAATTGCAGTGAGTGGTGCAGCTGCTCCTGTTTCATATTCATTGAATGGAGGGGCAGGACAAGCTTCTAATACTTTTAATAATTTATCAGCTGGAAGTTACACTGTAACTATCACAGATGCAAATGGATGTACTGCAACAACTACTTTCACAATTACACAACCACCAGTTCTTAATTTTACATCTTCTATTACCCCTTCAACATGTAGTGGAGATTGTAATGGCCAAATCGTTGTAACTGCTATGGGTGGTACATCTCCTTATACATATTCAAGTAACAACGGTATGTCTTTTGGACCTTCAGGTACATTAACAGGTCTATGTGCAGGAAATATTAATGTGGTTGTTAAAGATGCGATGGGATGTTTGGTGAACTCTCTAGAAGTTATGACACAGCCTTCTTCTTTGACAGCTACCTACGTAAATACAGATCCTATTTGTCACAACGGATCTGATGGTATGATTCAGGTAAATGCAGCAGGTGGTACTCCTGCTTACACTTATAGTGTAGATGGTGGCGCATTCCAATCTGGAAGCACACTTACTGGATTAGCATCAGGTAATCATAATGTGATTATTAAGGACGCAAATGGTTGTCAGATTAATGCAACACAAACACTTGGTAACCCTCCAGGTATTTTAATTGATACATTATATATGACTCCTTCTAACTGTGGTTTTAATGATGGTCAGATTGCATTTACTGCAGCAGGTTCTAATCCTCCATTTACATATACATGGAATGGATCTACAAATGCTACAGGAGTGTTTACCAATCAATTGGCTGGTGCACACTTAGCTTACGTAACAGATGCTTTAGGCTGTAAAGATTCTATCTTCTTCGGTATTAATGACATACAAATGGGAGGTCAACTTATTAGTTTGACTAACCTTACTTGTTTTGAAGATTATTCTGGTGATGTTTCAGTTATTAATACGAAGGGTTCTGCTCCTATTACTTTTGAATTAGATAATAGCGGAACAACTCAAACAAATGGTAATTTTGCTGGGTTAGATGCTGGTTCACATATTATAACGATTTATGATAATGGATTCTGTATCTTTACAATTCCATTTACATTAACTCAACCTGACCCTGTTGAATTTGCTGGAACTACCGTAGATGTATCTTGTAATGGTGGTTCTACTGGTCAGATTAATGTAACTAACCCTACTGGAGGTGATGGGAATTATCAATATAGTATAGATGGATTTGTTTATCAGGCTGGCACAAATTTTAGCGGTCTTTCTCAAGGAGATTATACAATCTATGCAGAGGACGGTAATGGTTGCCCAGGATCTACAGATTTCCATATTGATGAAGCACCACTTATTACATTTGTTACAAACTTATTTGATTTAATGTGTTATGGAGATAATACGGGTGCAATTGAAATAGTTGCAACAGGCGGTACTGGAACCTATACATATAGTAACGATAATGGTTCTACTTTCCAATCTTCATATGCTTTCCCAGGTTTAGCTGCAGGTACTTATAATTTAGTTGTTAAGGATGCTGTTAATTGTCAAGTTTCTGGAACGGCAACTATCAATCAACCAACGCCTTTGACTGCTACGTATGCGCCTCTAGCAAATACTTGCTTTAATGCATGTGATGGTCAATTAACAATTACTGCAAATGGTGGAACTTCGCCATATCAATATAGTATAGACAATGGTGTTACAATGACCACCAATAGCAATATAACTGGAATTTGTGAAGGTACATATACTGTTTTAGTTAGCGATAATCATAATTGTCAAATTACAGCCTCTCAAACTATTACACAACCAACACAGGTAACCTTTACATCGGTAGAGACTCCTTCAACATGTAGTGACCCTAATGGAGTTATTACCATTACAGCATCTGGCGGTACACCAGGTTATACTTATAGTAATGATAATGGAGGGACATTTGTGGTAGGTAATGTATTTAATGGTTTGGCTCAAGGTACATATAACCTTGCCGTTAAAGATGCTAATGGTTGTCCGGCTACTGGTACCCAAATTGTGACAGATATGCCTTCTCCTTCTATAACTATGCTTCAGGGAACAGATCCTCTATGTAATGGTGATGCTAATGGTATTATTAATGTGACTGCAACTGGTGGAACAGGAACTCTTACATATTCTGTTGATGGAGGAGCATTTCAAGCAAGTAGTACATTAAATGGTTTATCAGCTGGTTCACATATTGTTACAATTCAAGATGCTAATGGATGTACAGATACAGATAATATTACTTTAGTAGATCCTCCAGTACTAACATTTACTACAGTGCCTACGGCATTGACTTGCTTCCAAAACTCTACAGGTAAGATTGTGGTTACTCCAAATGGAGGTACACCAACATATACATATTCTTTTGACAATGGAACAACTTTTGGAGCTTCCCCAGTAAATAACTTTATTGCAGCAGGAACTTATAATATTGTAGTAAAAGATTTTAATAATTGTACAGCGACTGGTACTGAAACGGTTACAGAACCAACACAATTAGTATTCAATAATATTACTTCAACAGATGCTTTATGCTTTGGTTCTTGTGATGGAACAATAACTTTATCTGTAGGTGGAGGTACAGCGCCATACACTTATCAATGGCCTACCGGAATTAGTAGCCCAACTAGTGATCAAGCAAATGGTTTGTGTGCAGGTGATTATTCTTTTATAGTGAATGATGCAAATAACTGTTTGATTAATGATCTTGTAACGATTAATCAACCAGATTCTGTACAAATCACTAGTATTGATAAAACAAATGTGACTTGTTTTGGATTCTGTGATGGAACTATACAGATTAACTCTCCAACTGGAGTTCAATTCTCTATTGATAATGGAGCAAACTTCCAAGCAGGAAATAGTTTTACAAATCTTTGTGCCAATGATTACAATATTGTTGTTAAAGATGCAAATGGATGTTTGGTAAATGGCTTTAAAAATATTTGGCAAGCAGAACAAATTACTTTAGCAATATCTAATGACACAACTGTTTGTTATGGATTTAATGCGAAAGTCGTTGCATCTGCAACAGGAGGTATTCAACCATATGATTTTCAGTGGAGCGTTCCAAACCCTACAGGTTGGGATACATTGGAAGTTGTAGCAACAAGTACACAAACTTATACGGTAGATGTGTTTGATTTTAATGGATGTACACCTGCACAAGAAAGTATGACTTTAACAGTAATTCCATTAGTAGATATTGTGGTATTGCAAGATACAACTATATGTCCTGGAGGTACAGCAACCTTAACAGCACAAGGAATAAATGGATTACCTGGTTATTCTTATATGTGGAGTAATGGAGAAACTACTCCAACCATTAATGTGAAGCCAAGTTCAACAACTACATATACCGCGACAGTCACTGACCAATGTGGAGATGATGCTTCGGCTGATGCTGTTGTGGATATTCATAGTTTACCTACTGTTCAATTTGAAGCTGATTCACTAATTGGTTGTACTCCGTTAACTGTTAATTTCACAAATTTGACAGATCCAAATCAGATGAATGGAAATTGTGTATGGAAAATTAATGGAGAAACTATTACAGGTTGTGGACCTATCCAATATACCTTTACAGATATCCATTGTTATGATGTAACGCTTCAAGTAGAGTCTAATTTCGGATGTAAAACGGATACTATTTATACAAATTATATTTGTGTAGAAGGATATCCAATTGCAGATTTTGATTTTAATCCGTCTAGTCCATCTATATTAAATAACACTATCAATTTTATGAATATGTCTATTGGAGGTCAATCATATAATTGGACATTTGATGGTAATGGTTCTTCAAGTGAAGTAAATCCTAGTGTTACCTATGATAATTTAAAGGCTGCCACAACTGTTATGGCATGCTTGGAAGTGACTTCACAATATGGATGTAAGGATGATATTTGTAAGAAGATAGATATTAAGGAAGAGTTTAACATCTACGTACCAAATACATTTACACCTGATCATGATGACTATAATGAGGTGTTTAAACCTGTATTCCCACCTAATATGGAAATGAGAGAATATCACATGATGATTTTCAATAGATGGGGAGAAATTTTATTTGAATCATATAACCCAGATGCTGGATGGAGAGGAACATATGGAATTGATTCAGATAGAATTGTAAAAGATGGAACCTATATTTGGAAGATTGAATTCTTCCAAGGTGACAGAAAAGAAAAAGAAGAGATGGTTGGACACGTTAATGTGATTAAATAAAGACTTAACATAGAATTATAACAAATAACCTTACTATGAATTCTAGAATATTTAGTGGAATTGTGCTGATCTTAGGATTAGCACAATTTCCTTTTTCTCAAACTACATGTTTTAGTACAGATAATAGTTTCATTTTCGATGGTGCTAATAATGCTAAATCTATTGCAAAAGGAGATTTTAATAATGATGGTCTTCTGGATATTATTATGGGGAAAAACCTTGGTGCAGCCGCAGATCCAAATCTAAAATATGCTATCTATATTGAAAATAATGGAAATAGGTCATTCAATGCACCGGTAGAGATTATGAGTGGTTCTAGGGTTCAAGATGTTGCTGCTGCTGATATTAATAATGATGGGAACCTTGATATACTTGTAGTTAATTTTAACATGAATAGATTAGCTATTATTTACGGAAATGGTGATGGTACGTTCCAAACGCCTATTGGATATACAACTAGTTTTGGCCCCAATTCAATTGCTGTTGGTGATTTTAATAATGATGGCTTACCTGATGTTGCGGTTGCTGGTAATGGAAATAATATAGATTTCTTTTTCAATAACATAAGTTTGCCAGGTACATTAACTTCCATAGCTCCTTTTGTTCTGCCTGGAGGAGTAAATCCTTCCGACATTATTGCGATGGATTTGGATTTGGATGGGAATATGGATGTGGCTACCTCAAATAGTGGAGGTGCTAGCGTTTCAGTAATCTTTGGAGATGGTGTTGGCGGATTTTCACTTGGAGGAACTTATGCTGCAGATCTTGGGACTTCAGGGATATCATCAGGTTTTTTTAATAATGACATATATCCAGATATTGCGGTAACAAATGAAAATGCAAATACGATAACTGTGTTTATTAATGATGGAACTGGTAGTTTATCTACAGGTATTTCATACTCGGCAGGGGCTAAGCCTTTATCTATAGATATTTTAGACTTCAATAATGATGGTAAGATTGATTTGGCAGCCATAAATGCAGATGATAATACCATATCTTTATATGAAGGTAATAGCGATGGTACTTTTCAGAATCAAAAGATAATATATGCTAAGAATTATCCAACAGATATAGTAACAGGAGATTTTGATACAGATGGGAATGATGATATAATTCATTCATGTCTTATTGGAGCAGTAATGCCTGCTTATTTCGGTGATGGCTCGGGAGATTTCGATTTAGGAAATATGGTTAATACAGGTAATAGTCCTAAAGATATTTCTGTGAATGATTTTGATGGTGATGGAAAGGAGGATTATGTTGTAGTAAATTATGATGATAATACGGCATCAATCTATTTAAATGATGGTGCGGGAAATTATACTTTCTCTCAAAGTTTAACTACAGGGAGTCACCCTATATCCGTTGCATCAGGCAATATTTTTGGATCTGGTAAAAATGATATAGTCGTTGCAAATTATAGTGATGGAACTGCCACTTTGTTTCAAAACTTGGGTGGTGGAAGTTTTGCTTCTTCAACTTTGAGTGTCAATGCCAATCCATTAAAAGTTCGTATTGGAAATTTTAATGGAGATACAGATTTAGACTTATTTGTGCTTAATGAAGCAAGTCAAATAACTGTTCTGCCGGGAATTGGTTCTGGTAGTTTCGGAGCGCAAATTATAAAAACTTCTTCATTGCTACAACCGAAAGATATTACCATAGGAGATATAAATGGGGATGGATATGATGATTTCGCTGTTCCTTTTTATGGTTCTAATAAGGTGAGTATATACAAGAGTAATGGTGTTAATGATTTTGTAAATGTTGATAAAAATACTGCAGCTAAACCTATAGCAGCTACTTTTGTGAATTTAAATAGTGATGGAAAACCTGAATTAGTTGTGGTTAATAATACAGCAAATTCTATTTCTTTATTTGCGAATAATGGTGCTGGAGTATTTGCTAATGCAACAAATATTCCAGCGACTGAAACGGAGCCATTAAGTGTAATTGCTGGTGATTTTAATGGGGATGGATTTAATGATATAGCAGTGACATTTCATGTATCTACCGGTTCAACAGGTAGTTTACGTATTTTTAAAGGTAATGGAACTAATTCAGGTGCAGGTGCGCTTACTTATGATGCCACTTACTTAGTAGGAATGAATCCCGTGAGTTCTTTCACAAAAGATATTAATGGTGATGGAGGTTTAGATATATTGGTAGTAAATGAATTGCATAATTATGTTTCGGTAATGCTAAGTATTGGAGGTATTGCAACTATAACCCCTAGTGGATCCACAACTATTTGTTCGAACGAAACATTGACTCTTACATCTTCACCAGCACAACAATATTTATGGTCAAATGGAGCTACAACACAATCAATTAATGTAACTACTTCAGGCTCTTACTTTGTAACAACTTCCGCTATTGGAGGTGGATGTTCATCTACTTCCAATGATATAAATGTAACTGTTTTGCCAGCTCCTACGATAAATTATTCAGGTAATACTGAGATCTGCGAAAATGCTTCTACAACCATAACAGTATCGGGTGCGAATACTTATCAATGGTCTGATGGATTAGGAGTAGGTAATTCAAAAACATTAAATCCAAGTGCTGATAAAACATATACAGTTATTGGTGAAGGAACGAATGGATGTAAGGATACATTAGAGATTGAGATTGTTGTAACCCCACTTCCCGACGCAACTTTTAATACGTTAAACAGTGAGTATTGTGAGATGGGAAGCCCAGTAAACCTTGTGCCAAATCAAGCAGGGGGAACTTTCTCGGGACCTGGTGTTTCAGGTTCCACTTTTGAACCTAATCAAGCAGGTGTAGGAATACATACAATTTCATATTCTATTTCTGATAATGGATGTGTGAATTCTTCATCTCAGATTGTCGAAGTTAGTCAAGGTGGTGCAGATGCTTCTTTTACAATCTTAAATTCTAATTATTGTCAAGATGCTTCTGATATAACTCTTGTCCCTATCATTTCAGGAGGTTCATTCTCTGGACCTGGTGTTTCAGGTAACATATTTAGTCCAGGCTCAGCAAATATTGGTCTAAACACAATTACTTATACAGTTACAGATGACGGTTGTGTTGGAATATCTAATCAGACAGTGATAATCGATGAAAAATTAAGTGCAGACTTTTCAGGTTTACAAGCAACCTATTGCTTAAATGACAGCCCCGTAACACTTATCCCAGATAATGTTGGAGGAAATTTTACTGGAAATGGAATATCAGGAGATCAATTTACTCCAAACTCTGGTGGTGTTGGAACATATAATATTACATATACGCTTACGAATGGTTCTTGTACAAGTTCTATATCTAAACCTGTACAAGTAGAATCTTTACCAAATGCTAATTTCTCAGGACTAGCATCTTCTTATTGTGTTACTGCAGGAACAGTTACTCTAACTCCAAGTGTTGGGGGAGGATCTTTCTCTGGACCTGGTGTTTCAAGCAACACATTCTCCCCAAGTGTTGCTGGAGTTGGAACACATTCAGTTACTTATCAAATTATAGGAGGGAACGGTTGTACGAATTCGGTAACTAAATCAGTGGAAATTAATGGAAGTCCAGATGCCAGTTTTACAGGATTAGGACTCTCTTATTGCTTAAATGAGAATGCAGTTACCTTAACTCCGAGCGTTGGCGGTGGAATTTTCTCGGGAAGTGGAATGAATGGGAATATTTTTGATCCAGCCTCTGCTGGGCAAGGTAATCATACAATTTCTTATTTTGTTAATACGGGCGGATGTAGCAGTTTTTCTTCACAAACTGTTGATGTTCACCCTCTTCCAAACCCTAGTTTTACTGGGTTAAACCCTACATATTGTGTGAACGACCCTTCTGTTATCTTATCTCCAATTCAAAACGGCGGAAGCTTTACAGGGCCAGGCGTTAGTGGTAATACATTTAAACCAATTAATGCAGGAGTCGGTGTACACACTATAAAGTACAAGATTACTAATGTTTTCGGTTGTATTGATTCTTCTCTTGTGATAGTGGAAGTATTACCTTTGCCAGATGCTAATTTTACAGGATTAGCAACTCTTTATTGCCTAAATTCTGATCCCGTTACACTAACTCCAGATCAAAGTGGTGGAACTTTCTCAGGACCAGGTATAATCAATGGAAATACGTTTGACCCTTCTATAGCAGGAACGGGAAACCATACTATAGAATATGAGATTATAAATGGAGGTTGTCAGAGTCAATTTTCACAACTAGTGGAGGTTATAAACTCACCAGATGCTACTTTCTCTGGGTTAGCTCTTGAATATTGTAAGAACAATCCGGTGATTACGTTATCTCCTCTTCAGGGAGGGGGAACCTTCTCAGGAGATGGAATTGATGGAAGCACATTTGATCCAAATATAGCAGGGATAGGCCCTCATACGATTACATATACCATTAATGCAGGAAATGGTTGCTCTGATGTAACATCTCAAACTGTTACTATCAATCCAATTCCTGATGCATCATTTACGGGATTACAAGGAATTATTTGTGTTAATTCTTCCCCATCAACTATGGTTCCAACTTTCCCTGGAGGAACTTTCTCAGGACCTGGAATTTCGGGGAATTCATTTGATCCGTCTATTGCAGGAAACGGAAGTCATACTATTTCATATACAGTGATAGATATCAATGGTTGTAGTAATTCTTCTTCTCAGATTACAATAGTACAAGCCTTGCCAGACGCATCATTTAGTGGATTAGATCCTGAATATTGTGTAGATGCATCTTCAGTTACTCTTATTCCTGCAATCAATGGAGGAAGTTTTTCAGGAGATGGTGTATTTGGGTCTACGTTTTCACCGGGAACAGCTGGTGTAGGTCCTCATAGTGTTACCTATACAGTAACAGATGGTTTTGGATGCGTCAATAATTCTTCAGAAAATGTTATAATAAACGGATTGCCAGATGCTTCATTTACCGGGCTTGCTAGTGATTATTGTGTGAATACTGCTGCAGTTACTTTAGTTCCAGTTATAGGTGGGGGTAATTTTTCTGGTGATGGAATCAATATAAATTCATTTGATCCGTCTATTGCAGGAGAAGGAATACACAACATCACTTATACGGTAATAGATGGAAATAATTGTTCAAACACTTCAAGTCAAAGTGTTACTATCAATGGATTACCAGATGCAACTTTCTCTGGATTGCCTGCTACTATGTGTATCAATGCTCCTGATGTAACTTTAGTACCTACAGTTTCTGGGGGGATTTTTAGTGGAAATGGAGTGTTAAGCTCTACTTTTAGCCCTACAAATGCTGGGTTAGGAATACATAGCGTACAATATAGTTTAACAGATGCAAATGGTTGTTCAAATGATTATTCTCAATCTGTAGAAGTGATTGCCTTACCAGATGCTACTTTCTCTGGATTAAACACAGCATATTGTTCCAATGATGCTGCTGTTAATTTGTTACCAACACAGGGAGGTGGTATTTTTTCTGGAGATGGAATTATAGGGAATTCATTTGATCCTTATATGGCCGGTACTGGTACGCATATTATAACATATACTATTAATGGAGGAAATGGATGTATTGATGTTACTACTCAAACTGTTCAAGTGAATGGATTGCCAGATGCTTCATTTGTAGGACTTGCTAGCATGTATTGTATTGATGCCAGTGCTGTGACTATGATTCCTACACAAGTAGGAGGTGCATTTTCTGGTAATGGTGTTTCAGGGAATCTATTCAATCCTGCTAGCGCAGGTATTGGACAGCATTCGATTGTCTATTCTATCATAGATGGGAATGGATGTTCGTCCACAAGCTCTTTTTTAGTAACAGTAGATAATACGTATCCTGACGCAAACTTTACAGGACTTGATGCTACTTATTGCGTAAATGGAACATACTCTAATCTGACTCCCAATGAAAACGGAGGAACCTTTATAGGAAGTGGTATGACAGGAAATATTTTTGACCCACAAGTTTCTGGAGAAGGTACTTTCACCATTACTTATACTATAACAGGAGGGAACACCTGCTCTTCTACATCTTCTCAGACAATTGAAGTGTATGGAATTCCAGATGCTAACTTTAGTGGTCTAAATCCAGCATATTGTTTAAATGCTTCATCTACTACTTTATCTCCTATTACGGGTGGAGGAACATTTAGTGGAGATGGAGTTATAAGTCAAACTTTTGATCCTTCAATGGCTGGTCAAGGTACGCATCAGATAAGTTATACAATTACTGATGCTAATCTTTGTACAAACTCGACAACTCAAACAGTAGTTGTAAATTCATTACCAGATGCGACATTTAGTGGATTTTATCCTATTTATTGTCTATATGGTACGCCTGCAACTTTTATACCTACAATTGCTGGCGGAACATTTAGTGGAGATGGAATGTCAGGAGATATATTCACACCAAACAATGCTGGATTAGGAATCCATTTAATCACTTATACTGTTACAAGCGTTGATGGATGTACTGATTCTCACTCTGAATCAATTGAGGTTACAACTTCTCCCAATCCAAATTTCAGTGGTCTAGGAACAGAATATTGTGCAAGTGCACCTGCTGTTACCTTAACACCAATACAAGGCGGAGGTGTGTTTTCTGGAAATGGAATAGTTGGTAATACATTTGATCCATCTATTGCGGGACCTGGAACACATATAATTACATATGATATTTCTGATGGAAGTGGATGTGATGCTACAGCTACAGAAACAGTTATTGTAGATCCGCTTCCGGATTCAGGTTTTACTACACTACCCGCACAATATTGCCTTGACGCTCCTGCTATTGATCTTATTCCAAATCAAATGGGTGGAGCTTTCTCGGGACCAGGTATTTTTGGTGGTAAATTTTATCCATCCATTGTTGGAGTAGGAACATACACTATTAGCTATTCAATAATTGATGGAAATAGTTGTGCGGGATCTTCTTCACAAACGATTCAAATAGTTCCTAACCCAGATGCTACTTTCTCAGGATTATCAGCAACTTATTGTGAGTTGGATGATGAAGTGATAATGACCCCATTGGAAAATGGAGGTATATTTACTGGTAATGGAGTAAATGGAAATATCTTTGATCCACAATTGGCTGGACCTGGAAATCATATGATTGTATATACAATAGATAATGGGGTAGGGTGCTCAAATACATATTCTGTAGTAGTTAAAGTGTATGCTATGCCGGATGCTCATTTTATTGGCTTAGCTGATGTGTATTGTTCTGGAGATGCGCCTTCAACTTTAGTGCCTGTTACCTATGGAGGGGTATATACATCCTCTTCAAGCGGCGTTTCAGGAAATAGTTTTTATCCATCTATAGCAGGCATAGGTGTAAATGTTGTTACATATACTGTTACAACAATAAACGGGTGTGTAAACTCATTTAGTGACACAACTGTAGTTAAAACTTCTCCTAGCACTGTGATTACTGTAAATGGTTCTAACTTAATAGCTAATGAAAATGGCACTGGCGTTACCTACCAATGGTGGGATTGCCAAAATCAGACAATTGTTACTGGAGCTACAGATCGTGTTTTTCATGTATTAGCTACCGGAAGTTATGCAGTAATTGTCGATAATGGAGCGTGTGCTGACACTTCTATTTGTGTGAATGTGAACGTTACGGGATTAGATGAGGAAATTGTTAATAGTAATAATATTATTGTTTATCCAAATCCAAATAATGGTAAATTCACTATTAAGGCCGATTTTGAGGGAAGTATTTCTATTTATAATTCTCTTGGTAAGATAATTTATCAAGGTGATCATGCTACAGGCGAACAATTGATTAATTTAAATGAAGAAATAGAATCAGGTATGTATATTTTACGTTTTCAAGATACATCGTATAATTTTGTTTATAAAAACTTGATAATTAGAAATTAATCTCGTATATTATTGATTAAATTCGCACAAACTTCTCTATGGTTCGATATGTCATTTATATATTATTATTACTTATAGCAGTAAATTCACATGCTACTGATGCTAAACTTTCTACACAATTTAGTCCAAGTTCAGGATGTAATTTGACGGTTACGCAAAATATTGGAGTAGTTATTCTTAATGTTGATGTATCTCCTAAAATTTATCCTCCTGCAATTACAGTGAAATACCAGATTAACGGAGGAGCAATAGTTTCTGAAGGTGTAAATACACCCATAGACCAAGGTACTACCTTTAATTTTACATTTGCACAGAAAGCTAATTTATCTGCATGTGATACAGATTTTAATATCGTTGTTTGGCTTGAATTTGTTGGAGATACAGATCATTCGAATGATACACTTAAATGGACGGTTAGAAATGATTGTACTGTGATTCCTGGACAAGCTTTAAGTGATCAAACTGTTTGCGAGGGAATTAATAATGGCACAGTAAATTTAACAGGTAATTCTCACGGAACTGTAACTAGTTGGATTTATTCTACAAATAATGGTGCTACATGGAGTAGCCTTTCTAATACTAGTAACCCATATAATTTTTCTGGTTTAACAACTACAACTTTATATGCTGTAGCCATAAATGGAGGTTATTGCCCGAATGACACATCCACTTATACAACAATAACTGTTGATCCGACACCCATTGGAGGAACATTGAATGGGCCAACTAATTTGTGTATTAGTTCTTCTTCGGGGACTATAACATTAAATGGTAGTTCAGGAGCTATCTCTAATTGGGAATCAAGTACGGATAATGGAAGTACATGGTCAAATATTGCGAATACCACAACCAATGAAAGCTTTACGTCTCTTTCTCAGACCACTTGGTATAGAGTCCAAATAGATGGAGGTGCTTGTCCAAATGTATATTCAAATGTCTTGCAAATACAGGTGGATCCACTTACAGTCATAGGTACTTTAACTCCTGATACTTCTGTGTGTGCTAATGAATCTGTTAACTTGAAGTTAAGTTCTACTATAGGAGATATTACCCAATGGGAATCTTCTTCAGATGGTATTACTTGGACTCCGATTGCAAGTACAAATAATCCATATAATACAGGAACATTATCTTCTTCAATATATTATAGAGTAGTAGCTCAAAGTGGTATTTGCCCATCTCAAACATCTAATCAGATATTTGTTAATGTGACTACAGGAGTTACTCCAGGGAATATAGCGGGAGCAGATTCTTTGTGTGAATCTAATGCTAATGGAATCTTGACAGTTTCTGGAAATTCTGAAAATGTGCTAAATTGGGAAAGTTCAGTGGATAATGGTACAACTTGGACTACTATTACCAATCCAACAACAACGGAAAACTATACTGGATTAACTCAGACTACTTGGTATAGGGCATTAATTGATGGTAATGGTTGCTTAAATGTATATACAGATACAGCTATAATAGCTGTCACTTCTATGTCTCAGGCTGGCACTTTAACTCCAGATACTTCGGTTTGTGTTGGAGACGCATTTAATTTAAAGGTCAATGGAAGCATTGGCGACACATATACTTGGCAGGTTTCTCCTGATGGAATTACATGGGTTGATATCAGTAATCTTGTGGCGCCTTCAATAGTCATATCTCCTGTTACATCTCCAAATTATTATCGTTTGATAGTTAAAAATGGGATTTGTGGAACAGATGTTTCAAATATCGTATTGGTAGATACTTTAGGTTTACCTAGTGTAAATGCTGGTCCTGATGTTACAATTATCAAAGGAGACACTACCCAATTAAACGGGAGTGGTGGTTTATTTGGAATATGGACTCCAGGAGGAACATTAAGCGATTCACTTATCTATATGCCAAATGCATTCCCTGTGAATACTACAACATATATTCTTGGAGTGATTGGAGCTAACGGCTGTTTTAATTTTGATGAGGTAAAGGTTATCGTGAGATCAATGACTTTTGATGTGAAGAATGTTATCACTTTAAATGATGACTCTTATAATGATACCTGGATTATTGAAGGTATAGAAGACTTTCCAAATACAACTGTTGAGGTGTATAATATATATGGACAACAGGTATTTAAGGAGGATAACTATAAGAACGACTGGAAAGGTACCTATAAAGGAAAATCGTTGCCGAATGGTACATACTTGTATATAGCGAAACCTAGTGGAAAAGATGATGGTGCAGTAAAAGGGACCTTAACAATAATGGGACATGAATAATATGTATAAAATAGCAATATTATTTGTTTGTATCTTTTCATGGAGTGTAAAGGCACAGCAGGTTCCATTCTATAATCAATTCTTGATTAATCCAGTAGTATATAACCCTGCTTCTGCTGGAATGAGTGGAGATGTGAATGCATACGTCACTCGTGGACAACGTTATGTTGGATTTGGTTCTGGAGCTGTAAACAATACTTTATCATTGGAGGGACCTTTCTTTATCAAAAATTCAGGATTTGGATTATTTGTAGAACAGCAATCTTTTGGGGTAATGAATCAACTAAGCGCTAAATTGACTTATTCATATACTGTTCAGTTGGGAGAGGATCATAAACTAGGGTTTGGAGTTTCTGGAGGGTACTTAGACAATAGATTGAATCTTAGTAGTGTGAATGTAATGCATACGGATGATCCTTTCTTATTTGGTATGCGAGATTTTAAAGCAACCTATGATTTTAATTTAGGTGTTTTATATAGATGGAAAGGTCTGAAAGTAGGATTCTCTGTGCCACAATTAATAGGGAATAAAGTGAAATTTACTAAGAAGGAAAATGCTCGTGGTTATTATACGTTAGCTCGACATTTTATGGGATCTGTAGGATATGATTTTCAATTTGAATCTGTACCAAAGATTAAATTAACCCCTTATGCTTTAGTGAGATATGTGCCTAGGGCTCCTTTTCAATATGATATTGGGGCTCAATTTGAATATGAAAATATTGGCTGGTTCTCCGCAACTTATAAATCTGATTATTCTGTTCAATTTAATATTGGATTCCATATTCCTAAGAATATCCATGTTGGCTATAGTTATGAATTGGTAATAGGTTCCTTAAAAAATAATTTTAAAGGAGTGAATCATGAATTTTTGATAGGCTACACTTTTAAAACTAAAAAGGATAAATTAGAATATCAAGAAGTTCAAGAGAGAATCAAGGAGGTGACTGTAGAAAAAGTAGTTCCTGATCCTAAGGTTGTAAAAGAGAACGAAGACTTGAGGAAAGAGAATGAAGAAAAAGATAAGGAAATCCAACGTTTAAAAGATGAATTAGCAAAGAAATATCAAGACACTAAGCCAGACGAAGGTATCAAGGTTGAAAGAAGTGGATTTGAAGGTAATAAGTTTTACCATTTCATGGAAGAAGATAAATCTGACTCACCAAAAGGTTATTATGTGGTTATTGGAGCTTTCTCTGAAGAGATACATGTACAAAATAATATTAAGAATTATAAGTCTTCTTTCCCTCAAATACGTAGAATCTATAATACAAAAAATAATCTAAGCTATGTAATAATTTTCTATTCGACTAATAAAGAGGCAGCTCAAAAGGAATTACAGCGTTATAAAACAGAAACAGGCAGAGAAGTGAGGATTGTAGATTATCAATAATTAAGGTATGTATGACAATCTAATAAAAAAGATGATATTCAAGATAAACCTACTCTTTATCTTGTTCTCGCCAACTATTTATAGTCAGTTTAATTTTGTGTATAATGATTCTATCATTGTTATGAAGGATAATGATACAATTTCTCTCCCTTGGGTAGGAGGAATGAATCATCCTCAGTTTTCAACTGTTGATTTGGATTATGATGGGATAGATGAATTAGTCGCTTTTGAGCCTGGGAATCACTTTATCCAAGTTTTTAAAAGAAAGAAAGTAAATGGAGAAGTGCACTATACACATCTCTTTAATGGAGAAAATTATTTTCCTCCTGATATTCGATATAGGCTCCAAATGTATGATTATGATAATGATGGAAAGAAAGATATCTTTACATACGCTCCAGGAGGAATTAAAGTTTATAGAAATATTGGAAATGCTATTGATGGAGTAAGTTGGAAATTAGTTGCTCCCATTCTTCAGTCCGAAAGAGATGGAGTAGGAGAAGATTTATATGTTACATACAATCATATACCGGCATTATATGATGTAGATAATGATGGGGATATGGATATTTTAGCATATAGTTCTGCTTTGAAAATTGTTGAATGGCATAAGAATATGTCTATGGAAACATACGGCATACCGGATTCTCTTCTCTTTAAGATGGAGCAGCCATGCTGGGGATTGTTTGCTGAGATGAGTTCTGGAAATTCAATTGAATTAAATTCAGTTATTGGACCTTGTGGCGACCCAGGTATTAAGCCTTTTTCTGGTGTTACCGATAAACATATCGGTGGAGGTTCCTTAACTGCAATAGATATCGATAATTCTGGTTTAGTAGATTTGTTGATTGGGGATATGGATTATAATAATCTAACCCTTGTTGTAAATGGTGGAATTAACCCAAACGATAATGCCGTTATGATAAGTGTGGATGATGATTTTCCAAGCTATGATCTACCTGTTAATGTTTCTAACTTTGTTACAGCCTATTATGAAGATATAGATATGGATGGAGTGAAAGACCTTATTGCATCTACTACTTACCCTGGATATTCAGATAATACGAAAGGTGTATGGTTGTATTATAATAAGGGTCAGAATAGCCTGCCCATTTTTGAGTTTAATAAAGAAGATTTTCTACAAGGAGATATGATAGATAATGGTACTGGGTCTATTCCTATTTTGGTAGATGTAAATAATGATGGACTCACAGATTTACTTGTAGCCAATAATTATAATTTCCGTGAGGGAATGGCTAATACTTCTCAAATTAATTATTATAAAAATGTTGGATCAATCAATGCTCCTGTCTTTAACCTTGTAAATGATAATTGGAATAATTTCAGAAATAGTGGATACCCAGGTAGGGTAGCCCCTGCTTTTGGAGATTTGGATGGAGATGGAGATTTGGATATGATTATAGGAATTCGTAACGGAAAAATGTTTTATTATGAGAATTCTGGGGGAACTGGGGCAATGAATTTTAATATAGCTCAAATACCATTGAAGGATAATGATGGAAATGATATCAAAGCACATGATAACGCCACTCCAGAACTTTTTGATTTAGATGGGGATGGATTATTGGATTTAATTATAGGTCAGGGAGAAGGTGGATTGTTATATTATAAAAATATTGGTTCTAGCACTATGTATTCATTTGAGCTTATAAATTCTAATTTGGGTCAAGTAGAATTAGCCCCGAATGAATTTGTAAAAGCAATGGGGGTTCCTCGTTTTGTTAAAGAGCAAGGAGTAATTTATCTATTTGCAGGTAATGAAACAGGAACACTTAATTTGTATGATCATATTGAAGGGAATCTCGCCCCAGGAAATGCATTTAATTTAGTTTCATCTCATTATGTAGGAATTGATACAAAAGGTTCTTCAGCTCCAGCCATTGGTAAAATGAGAATAGATAATACGTATGATTTATTTATGGGAACCCAATTAGGTGGGGTGTGGAGCTATCGCCCAGGAGACACTACATTCTTGAGTTTGGATAAAGAGGAATTTGATGAGCAATTGACGCTAAAGATATATCCAAACCCAAATGATGGGGAATTTGTTATGTCACTTTCTGTAGAAGATGGGCAAGTTTTCGAATATCGAATTATTGATTATCTAGGGCAAGAAATCTTGAGAGGAAAGTCGAATCAATCAACTATAGAGGTTTCTACAAAAGACAAAATGATGAAAGGCATTTACTTTGTGGAAGTTTTCTTGCAAAATCAGTCTTCCCGATTAGTTAGAAAATTAATTATCAATTAATTATATCTGTAATGTTTATTGTGCAGTCTGGATGGCTAGAAGCTGTTCTAAGGATAGTCTAGTTTATTTAGTTTAATAAAACATGATTTATATCTGAAAAAAACTGATTTATGTCATGTTTCGCTATCAATTAAAGGATAATTTTATCCTGTTTTACTTTATCATAATATATTTGTTGCGCTACGTCTAGAAATGAGAGAGACGATGTTAAAAGAAATAATACTATTTTAAAATTAAGAATTATGAGTTATTCAATTACTTTGCTGTCTTTACAAGGAACTGCAGCAACTATCTCCTTGATTGGGGCTATAATTGTAATATTATCAGTGTTTTTCGTTATGAAATCCACAGGTAACCCTGATCCTGAAGAAGAAAAACATGTGGCTAAACACCAAGTTTATAAGTTAAGAGATAAATACTTTGTTGGTTTGGCTACAATCATTGTTATAATGCTTGGAGTTACTCTCCAGTATATGCCTTATAATGTGAAAGAAAAATCAGAGAAAGATGTTACTGTTGTAGCTTTTCAGTGGGGATGGAAACTTAGTTTTGATGCTCTTCAGGGTAATCCAAAAGAATTTAAAGGGAAAAATAAGATTGCAGTAACTCATGGAGAAACTGTTAGATTCTTTGTTACTTCACAAGATGTGACTCATAACTTTGGAATTTATAATGAAGCTGGTGATATAGTTGCACAAACTCAAGCAATGCCTCATTATACAAATGAGTTAGTATATCAGTTTGATAAGCCAGGTGAGTATAAATTTATTTGTTTAGAATATTGTGGTCAACCACACGCTAATATGACAGGTAAAATAATTGTTGAATAATTAAAATAAGAGATTATGTTTCAGATAGATAACACAGAAAAAAAGCAACATAGAAAACTATTAACTATTTGGATAGTTATTCTATTGGTTTTATTCCCAGCGCTTATTACCCTAGGATTATTAATGCGTTTAAATCAAGGAGAGGCAATTGAATTGATGCCTAATACTTTCTATTCCATCATGACCTTACACGGTTTAGGTATGGCAGGATTATTATTTAGTTTTGCATGGGCGGCACTATGTTATTTAGTTGGTACGCGTTATGCAAAATTGAATATTAAGTTCCTGTACTTTATTTTAGTGATGATAGTTGTAGGAGTTGTTCTCCTAGCTTATGCAACTTTAATTGGTGGCTTTGCTGCTGGTTGGTATGCATTATATCCTCTACCTTTTGTTGGAACAAGTTGGCCTGCATGGTCAACAGGTATGACTATTGTAGCTTTAATTATTCTTGGAGTTGCATGGTTGTTAGGAGCATTCCATATTGTTTTTGCACTAGCAAAAGAATACGGTGGATTCTTTAAATTAATGGCTTTCAGATATTATAAAAAAGGAGAACCTGAGGAAAAATTACCTCCAATTGCATTAATTAGTGTTGTAGCTTTAATACCAGGTATCTTATCTTATATCGCTGGTGCTGCTATGTTAATTATGTATTTAATGCAACATTTAAATGCAGGATTAAACTTTGATCCATTATTAATGAAAAACTTGATGTTCTTCTTTGGACATATGTTAGTTAACATTACCTTGTATTGCGGTTTAGGTTGGGTATATACTTTAATGCCTGAATTTACTGGAAGAGAATGGTCTCTAAATAAAATCACAGTAATGGCTTGGCATGCAACTTTCTTCTTTATAATTTTTGCATACTTCCACCATTTATATATGGACTTCGGACAGCCAGTATTTATACAAGTATTTGGTCAGCTAGCATCTTACTTAAGTGCTATTCCTGCTTCTGCGGTATCTATTTTTGGATTTATTAGCCAGTTATACCGTTCTAAGGTAAAATGGACTTTTGTTCCTACTGCATTTTTCTTCGGAGCAGCAGGTTGGGCTATAGGTGGATTGTCTGCTGTTGTTGACTCTACAATTGCTTTAAACAAAGTTCTACACAACACATTATGGGTTCCTGCTCACTTCCATACTTATATGTTAATGGGGGTAGTATTATTTATCCTAGGTTTTGTGTTCTATTTCATTTATGAAAAGAATGGAAAAGTAGCAGATACTAAACTTGGATTTGGATTCTGGACATTTGTTGTTGGAGCTTGTGGTTTCTTATTGATGTTCTATATGGGAGGTATGCACAGTGTGCCAAGACGATATGCAGAGTATTCTCATACTATGCCTACAACGCATGAGCATGGAATGAATTACGCTTTTACAGCTGCCATATTTGTTATATTAGTATTGATAGGATTACTTACAATATTTGGCTCTATCGTAAAAGGTTTATTGAAAAAATCTGAAGCGTAATTAATAAATTGATATAGATGTAAATCCTTTATGAAAAAGATCCTTCTACCCATTATAGTGCTTACTTCATGTATTGCATTTATGTGGAAATGGACAAGTGGATTTAAGGCATTTACAGTATTTTCATACACTTTAAAAGAAGCCGGGAAACTTCCAAGAGAGTTTCCCGACTTCTCTTTTATAAACCAGGATAGTGTAGAGTTTAATCTAAAAAATCAACAACACTTTACCTTGGTGAATTTTGTTTACCTAAATTGTCCTAACGTATGTCATAAGATCAATAATCAGCTTGAAGAACTCTATCATTCTGAACTTTCTTCATTGATTCCAAATCAACTTGAATTTGTTACGGTTAGTTTTGATTTAGACAATGATAATTTACGACGAATCAGTACATATCGCAATTATTTTGGAGATGATTTATCTGGTTGGAATTTTGCTCTTCCCATTAATAATGAGCAACAAAATTTTAATGATTTTCTTCAAAAGATGGGTGTTTGGGCTGAACCAGTTCCAGGAAAGAAAATCATAAATCACTCAACTTACATATTTTTAGTTTCTCCAGATCATAAAATTGTAACAACTATTGATCCTATTATAACTAGTAATGAAGAAATTGCTAATATTGTACGTTCATGGGTAAATGGAGGAAAAATAGCATCTTTATAATCATCTTTTTGATAGCCTTATATTTCTTGACCTTTCCATTCAATAGTTGGTTTGGAGAAATAATGATGCGTCATCAGATTATACAATTACCACTATCTCTTATACTGGGACTAGTCTTTGGATTTTGGTTTAGAACATTAAAATCCCCTAATCCATCAGTATCTATTTCTTTTTTAATTGTATCAACGCTTACCATGATATTCTGGATGATGCCTCGTTCTATTGATATGGCGGTGGTTTTTCCTTATTTTAATTACCTCATGGTGTTTTCACTAGTACTTGTTGGTAGCCTTATAGTTTTTGCATTCCGCAATGTTTTTATTGAAGTTAAAATCGCCTTCCTTGGTATGTCAACAGCAATGTATTTTGCATCAGGTGTTACCCTAAAGGCATTGGATGTTTTACTTTGTAGCTCATTTGATATAGATCAACAACATACAACAGGTGGCTATCTATTGCTTATAGGAGTACTACTCTTTATTTTTACAATTGTAATGCTACTTCGCTTCTTGGAACAATCAGGAAAATCTAAATTCACACAGAAGGAAGAAAACCTTACTAAAGATTAAAAATACTTCTTCTAGTTTATTGTTCTTTCGTCTTTACCATCGTTAGAATAGTTGCTATTCCAACTAATGGCTCATCTGTATCATCTAGCATTTCCACCATCCATTTTACGATACCACGTTTAATCTTGGTTCTTGGATCGTCTTCTTTTGGAGTAACATCAGTCGAGTTCTTTTCTTTACAAGTAAATCGAATATGTATTTTAGATCCTGCATAAACAGGCTTTGTAAATCTTAATTCATCAATACCGTAATTTAAAAGTACAGGGTTAATTTCATAACTATCTACGAATAAACCAGCAGCAACACTCATGATAAAATAACCATGAGCTACTTGCTCCTCAAACATTGTCCCTTCGAAGTTTGTGGTCCTTTTATGTGCATAGAAATTATCTCCACTTAACGCTGCAAATTTATCAATGTCCTCTGCGGTAATTTCTCGACTTTCTGTTATCAATTGATCACCTACTTGAATTTCCTCGAAGTATTTCTTAAATGGATGTTCTTGAATTAAATTGCCTTCAGCACCTTGTTGATATACTTGTGTGATTTCTGTAATTGTATTTGGATGGCCTTGTATCGAAGTTCTTTGTAAATAATGCATTACACCACGCATTCCACCCATTTCTTCACCTCCTCCAGCACGACCGGGTCCACCATGTGTTAATAATGGCATAGGAGAACCATGACCCGTACTTTCTTTAGCACATTTCTCATTCAGAATTAAAATTCTACCATTGATATGAGCAGCATTCACTGTATATTCTCTAGCAATCTTATTATCTGCTGTAACGATAGATGAAACCAAAGATCCTTTTCCTAAAGCGGTAATAGCTACTGCTTCTTCAATGGTGTCATATCCCATAATCGTAGATACTGGACCAAAAGCTTCAATATTGTGAACATCCAGATTCTCAAAAGGACTGTCATTGGAGAATAAAACAGGGGAGAAGAAAGCACCTTTTTCCTTATCAGCACCGACAACTTCAAAGTTTGTGTCATGATAGATAATTTCTTGACTCTTAGCCAATAAATCAACGCTAGCTTGAACTCTTTCAACCTGAAGTTTTGTAGCTAAAGCTCCCATTCTAACTCCTTCAACACTCGGGTCACCAATGATTGTTTTTTTCAATCGGTCGATGATGGCATTTTGAACCTCTTCTTTGATCGCATTTGGTACGAGTATTCTTCGTATAGCAGTACATTTTTGACCTGCTTTCACGGTCATTTCTTTGGCTACTTCTTTTACAAATAAATCGAATTCTGGCGTACCAGGAACAGCATCTTTACCTAATACCGAAGCATTCAATGAATCAGCCTCTAAGTTGAATGGAACAGATTCTTCAATGATATGAGGTAAACCTTTTAATTTTTTTCCTGTTGCAGCAGAACCAGTGAAGGTTACAACATCTTGATTAGTAACATGATCAATAATCCCTCTACCCAAACCACATACTAGCTGTAAACTTCCTTCTGGTAAAATTTTAGAATCAATAATATCTCTAACCATCAATTCTGTTAAATAGCACGTGTATTCAGAAGGCTTTACAATTGCAGGAACGCCTGCCATGAAGTTAACCGCAATTTTCTCTAACATTCCCCATATTGGAAAGTTGAATGCATTGATGTGAATTGCAACACCGTGTTTAGGAACCATGATATGATGTCCGATAAACGTTCCATTCTTTGAGAGTGGAGCTGCATGACCATCAACATAATATGGTAAATCAGGAAACTGTCTTCTTAAAGAAGCATTTGCAAAGAGGTTTCCAATTCCTCCTTCAATATCTATCCACGAATCAATTTTCGTAGCTCCAGTAGCTGCACTTAATTGATAATATTTCTCTTTATGCTTAATAAGATACATGGCTAAGTTCTTTAGCATATTACCTCTTTCCTGAAAAGTCATATTTCTCAAAACATTCCCGCCTTTTTCACGACCATAGATAAGTACTTTCTCAAAGTCGAGCCCTTTAGAAGAGGTTTCAGCAAATTGCTCACCTGTAATAGCATTAAAAAGGGGAGTTTCTACGCCTTCACCATTTACCCATTCACCACAAATGTAATTCTGTATTTTCTGCATAGTTTTTTTAAATTTTTCGAAGGCTAAAGATAGTGTTCTTTTTGGAAAAAGGGACTCCATCTATCAATGAATTTTATAAATGGATGATATTAAACGAACTCTTTATTTGTTAAAACTCAACTTTTTAACAATTTATATTTGGTAATCCAAAAAAATACTTATAATTTTCATTTACTAAAAAACGTTGCAACGACTCTTTTGGTCGATTTTAGGTTATTTATCGAGAAAAATACTACTATTATATGTTGGTTTGCAAACATAAGAGGAAGAATGCTACAATTATGGTTTGTAATCTAAAGTAATAAAAAGAATGAAAAAAACAATCTTAATAGTTCCTCTACTCTCTTTCCTTTGGATATTTGGGCAGACTCCCGCAAATGACCCTCACTGGGAACTTGTTTGGGAAGACAACTTCAATACCCTAAATACAAATGTTTGGTTAGTTCAAAACAACTTTGACCACTATGGAGGAGAACCTCAAGTATATACAAATAGACTCCACAATGTTTTTGTTAGTAATGGTTCACTTGTTTTAAGAGTAAGAAAAGAAACATACAGCTGTCCGACTGGAAGTCTTAATCAATGGGAATGCGCTAGACAATTTAAAACTGGTCGACCATACAGATATACTTCTGGTTGGGTAGAAACTAAACAAGCATATAATACACAATATGGGTATATAGAGTCAAGAATAAAATTACCTTACGGTTACGGTTTTTGGCCTGCATTTTGGACATTTGTCGGAGATGGAGTGTCTGGTAGTAATGCAGCAGAAATTGATATATTTGAAATGTTAGGACACAGTCCTTCAAATGAGATAACAACAAATATTCATTTGAATTATCCTGATGGAAATATATACTTTCAAAAGCAAACTCCTACTAATTATGACTATAATAATACATGGCACACCTATGGAATCGAGTGGTCACCAAGCAAAATAATTTGGTATGTTGATGGTTCACCTATAAGACTTTTCCCTAATCATGGAATTATAGACCCGGTTAGGATTATTCTGAATTTGGCAATTGAACCTGATTATTTGCCAAATTCATCAACACCATTTCCATCAGATATGCTAGTTGATTATGTTAAAGTTTATGACTTAAAAAAGGATTGCAGTAATGACTTAAATGTTTGCAATTATAATTTTGGTACATATGATAACAAAGTAAAGAAAAGCATTACTATTGGTAATGGCAGTTGTACAAACTCATTGAATGTTGGGCAAAATATTTTTTTAAGAGCTTCGGAAGGAGTATTGATTAATGGTGATTTTACCGTGCCAATTGGTTCAGAACTTTATATAGATGTTAACCCTTGTTATTAAAACAATTATTATGAAAAAGACAATTATTTTAACATTACTAATAGGTTTAATGGTTTTCACTGTAAGCTGCACAAAAGAAAAACCACCTACAGGACATTATTATGGAACGTTCAATTATGAGGTACCACAAGGCATAATAAAAACTGCCGAAATAGAAATAACGGAATCTTCTAAAGATAAAATTATTATTAATGATTCAGAATTAAATAAAGATAGTAAAAAAATTGAAGGAAATATTGCAAACCTTTCTTTCTCGCAATTTGGTATCTATATTAAGGGGGAGTGGACTCATAAATTATTTAGTAAAAATTATCTGATAAAAGGAACTTTTACAGAAACCTATTATCAAGGAGGTAATCAATATCAGAATTCAGGAACATTCGAAATTAAATCAAATTAAAAAACAAGAAAAATCATGAAAACAAAATCAATAATATTATCTGCAATTTTTGCAGTTTTTACATTGTCAGTATTTGCACAATTAAAAGTTGACCAATATGGTCGTATAGGAATGGGAACAAACTGACCGAATCCTGAATTTAAGTGTCATATTGCCGGAAATTTACTTTTAACAAGCTATCCTTCTAACCCTTTTTTTGAATTACGAATGAAAGTAAATAACGGTATGCCAGGCGTTGATATTGGTAGCAATCATGATAAAATAGCGTTTTGGGCAGAATGGGTTGAATATAACGAACTTTATGTAGCAAAATATTACAAAATGTCAGATATTCGTGTCAAGTTAAATATTAAAGACATTACTTGGGGCTTACAAAAATTGATGCAAATTCGACCTGTTCACTATTCCATCATAAATAACATGTTTGATAGTTCTGGAGCAAAAATTGAAGGCTCTCAAAATCAATATGGTTTTATTTCTCAAGAGATAGAAAAAGACTTTCCAGAGGTAAAAATCACAGATGATTTTCATGGATATAAATTGATGGACTATGACCAAATAATTCCAATTACCGTAGCAGCTATTCAAGAGCAACAAAAGACAATCGATTCATTAAAAATTGAAATAGTGAATCTGAAGGAACAAATAAATTCAAAAAATTCATTTAGGTTGGGAAATAATGATTCAACAACTTTATCTTCACGAAATGTACTGAAGCAAAATTCACCTAACCCATTTAATGAGCATACGGAAATCAAATTTTCAATCGATGAACACAATTTTAGAAACGCATCAATTTTGATTTTTGATTTGAATGGCTTGTTGATTAAACAATATGACATTCAAAAAGGTGGAGATGGTTCAATTCAAATTAATGGTAATGAATTAAAAGCAGGAATGTACATTTATACCTTATTAGTTAATCAACGTGAGGTTGATTCAAAGAAAATGATACTTCTCAACTAGAAAAATACTACTATTATATATGAGATAGTTTGAATATGAATATCTATTATGCATTAAGAGATAAGTACACATCTTAAAACTAAGTTAGTTATTGACTGGAGGTTTATTTATTATACAAACTATCTGAAACACACATATACTATGAAAAATTCATTTTTAACTTTATCAAAAAGAGGGCTAAGTTTATGTTTCTATGCACCTCAAAAAACTCTTTTATTATTAATATTTACTGCTTCCACAAGTCTATTGCTGGCTCAATCACCCGAAACAGAATGGTCAACTAGTGGAAATATTGCTGATACCAATTCATTTATTGGAACACAAAATGCCGCATGTTTACGCCTTAATTCTAACAATCAAGAAAGAATGAGAATTTCGGCAGATGGAAATATTGGTATTGGTACAAAAGAACCAGTTGAACGATTAGATGTAGAAGGGAATATTTCCCTTACTGGAGATTTAATCTTTAAAGGAGAAGCGTATCATACAGATTCTACAAAGCAGGTTCTGATGCTCAATGAATATGGTAAAACAGAAGCAAAAGGATTGGGTAACTTTTTGAGTGATATATATGCTATTGACTGCTATATGACTACGGAAGAAAACCCCACACGGGCAGTAGTGGGATTAACATTACCTTCTTGGGCAAATAGAATTGCAGATGATAGACAGATACTTTATACAGGTCTAACTTGTCCTACTTCTGTGGGTATTGGTACAAATCTTCCAATGACCCTATTAGATGTAAGGGGAAATGGTAGATTTACAGGTGGACTTAGAATTGGAAATAATTATGAAGGATATAACGCTGCTTTCTATATTGAAAATAAATCCACTGCAGGTCATACATATTTTGATTACCTAATGCTTGTTAAAAACGCTAGTGGACAACGGGTCTTACAACTTGAAGAAAATGGACTATTACGTACTAGAGAAGTAAAAGTGGATGTTGAGGCTTGGCCAGATTATGTATTTCATGACCATTATAATCTTATGCCTTTAAATGAAGTGAAAGACTTTATAAACCAACATGGACATTTACCCAATGTTCCCTCTGCAAAGGAGATAGAAGAAAATGGGGTTAATTTAGGAGAATCAGCTAAAATTTCCTTGGAAAAAATTGAAGAATTAACACTGTATCTTTTTGAATTAAATGAAAGATTGAATGAACAAGAGAAATCTCTAATTGAAAAAGAAACAGTAATCGAACAGCAACAAGAAATAATTCAATTACAAAAGGAATTAATCCAAAAGTTAGAAAATAGAAACTAAACAATAAGGTATGAAAAATAGATTTTTTGGATTACTTCTATTGTTTATAATCCCTACCATTGCGTGGGGACAAGAAAAAGAAGAAAGGCAGGATGCCTTTGAGTCCATACAAGATATGAACCGCTATATCTTTCAGAATTCTGACTTAAATAGGTTAACAAAAGGGTATTTTTTGGATTATAATTCAAATCTTTCTCCAAGCTTAAAAGATAGTCTTTTTGAAATTTATAATATTGAACGACGAATGGATGCTGATAAATTATTGGCATTCCTTAATCTAATTGAGAAGTCTGATATAAACTTTAATTTTTCTATGGATAGTATCCTTTTTCCAATCCTAGATAATTATTTTGCGAATCATCTTTCAAATTTAGTGAGGATTCCTCTATTTATTATTGATATGGAATTAGACTATCTAAATGAAGATACATACTTCCAATTTACTAGATGGAATAGTATAAGCCCTTTGCCTAGAATTCAGGAAAATCAATTGAAAAAATATCACTTCTCATTTTCTGGACTCTTTGTAAATGATATGGTTAGTAATAATAGCAGTTTATATTGGGATGATAGAACGTTTATAAGCAATACTGGGAAACAGATAGAAGAAGTGATTGTTACTATAGATGGAAAGCAATACAGTATCCCAAAAGAATATGATTTCTCTCTTAATGAATTTTATGATGAAAAAAGTTCATTAAACTATATGGATATAGAGATATTATTTTCTGACGGAAGCTATAGTAAAAACTATAGTGAGTTTAACATTGTTGGAAGTGATAAATTATTACAAGAAAACGAAGTGTTTGATAAGGATGGAGGCTCAAGTTGGTCATGGGAATCTCTTGGAGGATTGAATATTAGTCATAGAATTTATGGGGATGACACTTATACACATATTACCCTTCGAAAACCAGATATCTTATTTAGTGTTTTGTGGGGATGCGATAACGGTGTAAGTGGTAAACGTAAATTGGATAAACCTTTTATATTAGTATCAGGGTGGGGTCCACATACAGATAATTTTTTAATTAATAATGCTCAGGGATGGCCCTCTACAATGGAAGACTTCTATTATAGTGTTAATAAGAAGGGATTTGTTGATTCATTAGTGGGATCTGGATATGATGTTATATTAGCTAAGTTTTATCCTCCAAATACAAGTATAATTAAAAATTCAGAACAGCTAGAAGAATTAATAAATATTGTTAATGAAGAAAAATTTAAAAATGATTCTTACCAAGAAAATGTAATTGCTGGCTATAGTGCGGGTGCTATGTGCGTCCGTCTCACGCTTGAGAGAATGGAGTATAAAAACATGTTAAATGCTCATAATCCACACCATCATTGTAAATTATTTGTGTCTTTTGATGGAGAACATGGAGGGGCAAATATTCCATTAGGATTACAGCATAGCGTAAAATATTTAAAAGAAACATATGCTACCTTACCTTATAATCTAAATTTAAAACTTTATACACTTAATTATATATTAGAGGCACCACTATCTAGGGAATTAATGAAATACTATCATGGTAGTACAGGTGGCGCTAACAATCCTGGACAAGGGCCAAGCATAGAAAGGCATAATTATTTGCAATACTATAATTGGTATAATCACCCTAAGAACACACAAAACCCTAGGTATCCTGCTTTTACTCGAAACATCTCCATTTCAAATGGCACAAGCCATAGAGCATCAAATAGCGATATTAGTACATACTACCCGTATTCTAACACGTATGGCGATAGGATTTTTCAAAATGCTTGGAAACCTTCTCTTCTTGCAAAAGAAGAATTAGCGGTTTATTTATTGGGAAGACAAGACGGATTAGTTTTCAAAGATATATATAAAACTGTTTTTGGTGATTGGCAAGTACGTTATGAAAAAGTCACCAAAAATGCCGTTAGTTGGGATAATGCTCCAGGAGGTACAACTTTTTTAGCTAACCCAGATGGATGTAGTGACCAGAATATTACCTATCAGGTTCTCGATAGATTACGAGTTCACGCAAACGTTATTCCATACTCCGTATTCGGAGTTTTAGTTTCAGACTTTATTGATCTAAAAGCGATGTATTCATTTACTCCCACACTTTTAACACATGATATTAGAAATTTTGATTCTACTCAAACAGCCTATAAGCCTTATTATGACATGCGGGAGGAAGGGCTGATGTATCAGAATATTGAAGATGCTATCGACCAAATAAACAAATCGTCTTTTTTTGGTTATCCACATTTGGCACATCCGCTGGATCATTACAGTAATTACACGCCTTTCGATGCCGTATTTGCATGGGATGCAGAAAACTCAGTGCACATTCAGAGTGGTCATGCAAATTGGAACGAAGGCGGAAAATCAAGTTGCTACCCAACAGCGACTGATGTGTTAGCTTTTGAAGACCCTAGGCATCCTCGATGGGAAGAAACCGGTCATATCTCTATTAATCTTCAGGCAAAGATGCGAAGTTTTATCCTAGGAGAAGCGGATACCTATAATGCCTATATTCAAAACAGACATTATGGCTGGAATGCAAACGACGAATTTCAATATAGAGCAGATATTGTTTCTAAACATAACATTTATGCAGGTGATAGTGTTACGCAGCGTACGAATTTTAAACCGGTGTTAATAGAAGATAATGCTATTATTCGATTTGTGGCTTGCAAGAGTATAGAAATAAAACCAGGATTCCATGCTAAGCAAGGTTCGTCTTTCCATGCTATGATTGATACAGAAAACTGTCTCTATTGTGGATATAATGGTTTAAATCCTCAAACAACGAATGGACATAATAGAACTCAGTTGGAAAATGAACGATCTAATAATGAGCAAAACGAATCGTTGGATTTGATTTCTAAAGTAAAACTTTATCCAAATCCAGGTCAAAAAAGAACAATACTTGAAATTATAGATGATAATACTTCCAATTTTTCCTATATTGTTTATGACTTAGCAGGAATAGAGGTTAAAAAAGAAGATGTCTTTGAAAGTAAAAAAACCATTTTAACCCTTGAAAAAGGAGTTTATATTATAAAAGTTAAAATTAACGACTCATGGCACACACAAAAACTTATTATGTACTGATCCTCCTTGCTTTGCTGTTTTTAAGCAGTTGCCGAAGATCCAGAGAATATACAACGGTAGAATTTATTGTTGTTAATCCTGTAAACGGAGAACCTTTTGTTGGGATGCCAGTAAAACTTATGGAAGAATCTGGAAAATCTTTTGGTAGTAGCGGAAAAGAAATATTCGAAGCTGTAACAGATGCTAATGGAAGGGCATTGGTTACTTTTCGGGCTAAAAAGGGAAGTGATACTTGGTACTACCCTTATATCAAAGATGAAATACTTGGCGTTTCAGGATTTGATTTTGCTTATTTAAAAAGACCGTATATGTCTTCATATTTTATTAAAAAAGATCAGTATAATGAAGCTAGATATGAAATAACTTATTTCGCATATTTAAGAGACGAAATTAAAAATGTGAACTGCCAAGGAGCAACAGATTCCTTATTTTTACATAGAAAATATCTAGAATTGCAATATGGCTCAAAGGTTTATGATGGTAAAGTAGTTCATCCTGGCTGTTATGAATACTATACAACAAGTATTGATGGTGCTCCTACAGGCTATAGAGTGGTCTTTATGGGGACACATATCTATAATTATGAAGTACATCGTGGTGGTGTAGTTTCCTTTGGTTCTGACACCGTTAAGTTAGGAAAAGGTGAATATGGGACAATTAAAGCATATTATTAACCGACTCATGGCACACACAAAAACTTATTATGTACTAGTTCTTTTTCTCACATTCTTTTTTGTTGGGTGCAAGAAGATCTCTAAAGAATATACAACGGTAGAATTTATTGTTGTTAATCCTGCAAACGGAGAACCTTTTGTTGGGATGCCAGTAAAACTTATGGAAGAATCTGGAAAATCTTTTGGAAGTAGCGGAAAAGAAATATTCGAAGCTGTAACCGATGCTAATGGAAGGGCATCGGTTACTTTTCGGGCTAAAAAGGGAAGCGATACTTGGTACTACCCCTATATCAAAGATGAAATACTTGGCGTTTCAGGATTTGATTTTGCTTATTTAAAAAGACCGTATATGTCTTCATATTTTATCAAAAAAGATCAGTATAATGAAGCTAGATATGAAATAACCTATTATGCGTATTTAAAGCAAATTACTAAAAATGTAAACTGTGAGGGGTCTAATGATACCTTAATTTATCATTGTTGGTCTGATAAAAAAGTTTATGGTCCCAGGTATTATAATTATACGAAGACACCTACTGGATGTTATGAATATACAACAGGATCTCATCCCGATTGGCCTCCAGGATATGCTCTTGTTCACATGGGTTGGCATTGGGTAGAATGGGAAGCACATCGTACGAGCGGTATTACGTATGGGAGAGATTCTGTGTTTATAGATAAAAATGGGTTGGGAACATTGGAGGTATTATATTAAATGACTCATGGTACACACAAAAACTTATTATGTACTGATCCTCCTTGCTTTGCTGTTTTTAAGCAGTTGTTAATTCATTGACTTTATTGGAGTTATAAGTTTTGATTGAAATTCTTAAAATATTTTATAATGGTTTCACTTTTAAATTAAATTAATTATATATATTTGCCCTCGCAATTTGATATTGCACTTTATAAACGAATAAAGTAATAAACATTCCTCCTTAGCTCAGTTGGTTAGAGCATCTGACTGTTAATCAGAGGGTCGTAGGTTCAAGTCCTACAGGAGGAGCAAAAATATGCTCACCTGTAATAGCATTAAAAAGGGGAGTTTCTACGCCTTCACCATTTACCCATTCACCACAAATGTAATTCTGTATTTTCTGCATAGTTTTTTTAAATTTTCAGAAGGCTAAAGATAGTGTTCTTTTTGGAAAAAGGGACTCCATCTATCAATGAATTTTATAAATGGATGATATTAAACGAACTCTTTATTTGTTAAAACTCAACTTTTTAACAATTTATATTTGGTAATCCAAAAAAATACTTATAATTTTCATTTACTAAAAAACGTTGCAACGACTCTTTTGGTCGATTTTAGGTTATTTATCGAGAAAAATACTACTATTATATGTTGGTTTGCAAACATAAGAGGAAGAATGCTACAATTATGGTTTGTAATCTAAAGTAATAAAAAGAATGAAAAAAACAATCTTAATAGTTCCTCTACTCTCTTTCCTTTGGATATTTGGGCAGACTCCCGCAAATGACCCTCACTGGGAACTTGTTTGGGAAGACAACTTCAATACCCTAAATACAAATGTTTGGTTAGTTCAAAACAACTTTGACCACTATGGAGGAGAACCTCAAGTATATACAGATAGACTCCACAATGTTTTTGTTAGTAATGGTTCACTTGTTTTAAGAGTAAGAAAAGAAACATACAGCTGTCCGACTGGAAGTCTCAATCAATGGGAATGTGCAAGACAATATTACACCGGACAGCCATACGTTTACACTTCTGGTTGGGTAGAAACTAAACAAGCATATAATACACAATATGGGTATATAGAGTCAAGAATAAAATTACCTTACGGTTACGGTTTTTGGCCTGCATTTTGGACATTTGTCGGAGATGGAGTGTCTGGTAGTAATGCAGCAGAAATTGATATATTTGAAATGTTAGGAAGTAATCCGCCTAACATTGTTGGGACAAATGTTCATAAATTTTACTGTCCCGCACAAACGGTAACTTGTGCAACTCTGTATCAACAATTGTGTCCAAATGATAATCCTAATATTTTATGCCACGGTGAAGATTTAATTCCTGTTAACTTTAACTACACTTCATGGCATATTTACGGAATTGAATGGACGCCAAGTAAAATCATCTGGTATATTGATGGTTATCCTGTTAGAATATTTCCTAACCCTGGTATAGTAGATCCAGTTAGGATAATATTAAATTTTGCTCTTGAACCTTGGGCACCGCCTAACAACACAACGCCCTTTCCATCAGATATGCTTATTGATTATGTTAAAGTCTATGATATCAAGAAAGATTGCAGTAACAACTTAAATGTTTGTAATTATAATTTTGGTGCGTATGACAACAAAGTAAAGAAAAGCATTACCATTGGTGATGGTAGTTGTATAAATTCTTTGAGTGTTGGTCAAAATATTTTTTTGAGGGCTTCGGAAGGTGTTTTAATCAATGGCGATTTTACTGTGCCAGATGGTGCACAGTTATACATTGATGTCAATACATGTCATTAAAACTTTGCGATATGAAAAAAGCATTATTTTATTCAACAGTACTTTTGATACTAATTTTTATTAGTGGTTGTAAAAAAGAAAAGGTATGTGGTAACTTACCAGAAGGACTTTATGAAGGTTGGTTTACTGACGATGGTACCAGTTCGATATACATTCCTTTGTATGTATCTAAGGTAGATGAAAATACATTGGTAATCAATAGCACAGGGGATTCTTCATTCGGACCTTTTGTTAAAAGAGATGGATGTTCCATTGGTGGAGTAATTGAGGGTAAGAGTTGTTTAGGGGAAATTCAACGAAAAAAGGGGAATTACATCATTAAGGGTACATACTCATATCTTGCTAACAATGGGGGGCAAGGAAATTCCAATCCTCAATATTATGAAGTTCAAGGAACTTTTGAAATTAAATCAAATTAAATAAAACAAGATAAAGCATGAAAATGAAATCAATCATATTATCTACAATCTTTGCAGTTTTTACTATATCAGTATTTGCACAATTAAAAGTTGACCAATATGGTCGTATAGGAATGGGAACAAACTGACCGAATCCTGAATTTAAGTGTCATATTGCCGGAAATTTACTTTTAACAAGCTATCCTTCTAACCCTTTTTTTGAATTACGAATGAAAGTAAATAACGGTATGCCAGGCGTTGATATTGGTAGCAATCATGATAAAATAGCGTTTTGGGCAGAATGGGTTGAATATAACGAACTTTATGTAGCAAAATATTACAAAATGTCAGATATTCGTGTCAAGTTAAATATTAAAGACATTACTTGGGGCTTACAAAAATTGATGCAAATTCGACCTGTTCACTATTCCATCATAAATAACATGTTTGATAGTTCTGGAGCAAAAATTGAAGGCTCTCAAAATCAATATGGTTTTATTTCTCAAGAGATAGAAAAAGACTTTCAGAGGTAAAAATCACAGATGATTTTCATGGATATAAATTGATGGACTATGACCAAATAATTCCAATTACCGTAGCAGCTATTCAAGAGCAACAAAAGACAATCGATTCATTAAAAATTGAAATAGTGAATCTGAAGGAACAAATAAATTCAAAAAATTCATTTAGGTTGGGAAATAATGATTCAACAACTTTATCTTCACGAAATGTACTGAAGCAAAATTCACCTAACCCATTTAATGAGCATACGGAAATCAAATTTTCAATCGATGAACACAATTTTAGAAACGCATCAATTTTGATTTTTGATTTGAATGGCTTGTTGATTAAACAATATGACATTCAAAAAGGTGGAGATGGTTCAATTCAAATTAATGGTAATGAATTAAAAGCAGGAATGTACATTTATACCTTATTAGTTAATCAACGTGAGGTTGATTCAAAGAAAATGATACTTCTCAACTAGAAAAATACTACTATTATATATGAGATAGTTTGAATATGAATATCTATTATGCATTAAGAGATAAGTACACATCTTAAAACTAAGTTAGTTATTGACTGGAGGTTTATTTATTATACAAACTATCTGAAACACACATATACTATGAAAAATTCATTTTTAACTTCTTCTCTCAAATACGCATAAAGATATATCCAAATCCAGCCAAAGAGTTAGCCTATATAGAAATAGAAGATATGACCCAACCTTTTGATTATCAAATATTCGATATCATGGGACACACGGTTTTAGCAGGGAATGGAACCCAAAAAGTTGAAGTACGTTTAAGACAAGGAATATATATTATAAAAGTTAAAATTAATGACTCATGGCACACACAAAAACTTATTATGTACTGATCCTCCTTGCTTTGCTGTTTTTAAGCAGTTGCCGAAGATCCAGAGAATATACAACGGTAGAATTTATTGTTGTTAATCCTGCAAACGGAGAACCTTTTGTTGGGATGCCAGTAAAACTTATGGAAGAATCTGGAAAATCTTTTGGAAGTAGCGGAAAAGAAATATTCGAAGCTGTAACCGATGCTAATGGAAGGGCATCGGTTACTTTTCGGGCTAAAAAGGGAAGCGATACTTGGTACTACCCCTATATCAAAGATGAAATACTTGGCGTTTCAGGATTTGATTTTGCTTATTTAAAAAGACCGTATATGTCTTCATATTTTATCAAAAAAGATCAGTATAATGAAGCTAGATATGAAATAACCTATTATGCGTATTTAAAGCAAATTACTAAAAATGTAAACTGTGAGGGGGTCTAATGATACCTTAATTTATCATTGTTGGTCTGATAAAAAAGTTTATGGTCCTTATTATAATTATACGAAGACACCTACTGGATGTTATGAATATACAACAGGATCTCATCCCGATTGGCCTACCAGGATATGCTCTTGTTCACATGGGTTGGCATTGGGTAGAATGGGAAGCACATCGTACGAGCGGTATTACGTATGGGAGAGATTCTGTGTTTATAGATAAAAATGGGTTGGGAACATTGGAGGTATTATATTAAATGACTCATGGTACACACAAAAACTTATTATGTACTGATCCTCCTTGCTTTGCTGTTTTTAAGCAGTTGTTAATTCATTGACTTTATTGGAGTTATAAGTTTTGATTGAAATTCTTAAAATATTTTATAATGGTTTCACTTTTAAATTAAATTAATTATATATATTTGCCCTCGCAATTTGATATTGCACTTTATAAACGAATAAAGTAATAAACATTCCTCCTTAGCTCAGTTGGTTAGAGCATCTGACTGTTAATCAGAGGGTCGTAGGTTCAAGTCCTACAGGAGGAGCAAAAATAAAAGGGGCTGTCTCAAAAGTATTTTGAGGCAGCTTTTTTTTGTCAAAACATTTGGTAATTTGAGAATAAATTTGTATCTTAGCACCTGATAATCAAAGACATAACTCATATGAAACCAATTTTCAAAGCGTATAGTCAAGGGCAGGCAACTCTGTTTCCTGTAAGTCTGGATAGCAAAATTTCGCAGGATTCTCCTGTTCGACTTGTCAATCAGATAGTCGATAATCTGGATATTAGTAAGGTTATTGATACTTATAAGGGTGGCGGGACAAGTTCCTATCCGCCTCGGGTAATGCTCAAAATAGTAATTTTTGCCTATTTGAGCAATATCTATTCTTGCCGCAAAATAGAGGACGCTGTAAAAGACAGAATCACTTTTATGTGGCTTGCGGCGGACTTGGAACCCGACCACAACACCGTCAACCGTTTTCGTTCAAAACATTTGAAAGACACTATCAATGAGATATTTACACAGACTGTTACGATGCTGGTGGAAATGGGTTATTTGAGCTTGGATATAGCTTACATTGACGGCACAAAACTGGAATCGCGTGCCAATCGCTATACTTTTGTCTGGCGCAAAACGGTGGAAAGAAACAAGGCAAAACTCGAAGCAAAAATCCATCAAGTGCTGAAATATATCGAAGAAGGTATTATGCAGGATAACCGTCCAGATGATGAGCCGCCCACTCCCATCAAGCGAGGAACTAAAAAAACGCATAGCAGAGATCAATCGCGTGAAAACCGTAGCAAAAGCAGAACAGAAAGAGATAAAAACACTGGAAAACAAGTATTTGCTAAAATTGGAGGAATATGAAAAACACCTTGGGAACACTCGGCAATCGCAATTCTTACAGCAAAACCGACCCCGATGCTACTTTTATGCGCCTGAAAGACGACCACATGCAGAACGGGCAGCTCAAACCCGCTTACAATCTGCAAATTGGTACTGAAAATCAATTTATCAGCCACTTCGATTTTTTCTCCAATCCGACCGATTTTTTAACATTCAAACCCTTTGTAACTGGTTTCAGAGAGCGTTTCAGTGCAAATTTTGATACAGTATTGAACAAGGCAGTTGCCGATTCAGGTTACGGAAGCGAAGAAAATTATGATTTTATGGAACTCAATGACATCGATCCGTTTGTCAAGTTTCCCTATTTTCATAAAGAACAGAAAAAAGCGTTCAAAAACAACGCGTTTATTGCCCAAAATTTATTTTACAACTCTCAAAAGATTATTTTGTGTGTCCAATGGGAGCAACACATGGAAAAAACAGGAGAAGGAAGTCGCAAATCGGACAGTGGTTTTTTATCTCGAAAGTAAGTTATTATGAGGCAAAAAACTGTAAAGGTTGTCCTCTTAAATGCTTGTGCTACAAAGCAAAAGCTAATCGCCGAATTGAAATTAATCATAACTTGAATCGCCACAAAGAACGGGTCCGGCAACTTTTGACCTCCGAAGAGGGGCTTTATCACAGAAGTAAGCGTCCAATAGAACCTGAGTCGGTGTTTGGACAAGGGAAATCCAACAAACAGTACTACCGCTTTCGACATTTTGGTAAAGATTTGATAACGATGGATTTTGCTATCTTCGCTATTGCCTTCAACATTGGAAAAATGTATAAGAAAGGGAAAATTACGCCCAAAAACAGTCAAAAATCAGCTGATTTGTTAAAAATCAATCTCGTTGTTCTAATTTTTACCCAAAATCATAAAATCAACCATGCTGGAACAACTAATCCAAAGCTGGCTGCTTGAAAATAATAAAAAAGAGGCTGCCTTTTTGAGACAGCCCCTTTTTTAATTTAACGAATTATTTGTGCTTAGTATCGTATCGTTTAATCTACAGCCTCTACTCGTACAATTTCAGGTACTACTTTTTTGACAGCTTCTTCTAATCCTGCTTTCATTGTCATAGAACTCATAGAACAAGTACTGCAATTTCCTAATAATTTCACTTTTACGACATAGTCAGAGGTCACTTCAACAAGTTCCATATCACCTCCATCTTGTTCTAGATATGGACGTAATTGATCCAATGCTTCCTGAACTGTTTTCTCAATTTCTTTAAGATCTTTCTTTCCCATATTTTTAGTCTAAAATTTTTACCATATTATCCACAAGTTCTTCAAAAGCTTTTGATACAATTGTGTTTTCTTGCATTACAGCAGGTCTTCCTATATCACCAGCCTCTCTCACGCTCTGAACAAGAGGAATTTGACCTAATAAACGTTGTCCCATTCCTTCTGCTAAATTCTTAACACCATCTCTACCAAAGATATAGTATTTATTATCTGGTAATTCAGCAGGCGTAAACCAAGACATATTTTCAACAAGGCCAATAATTGGAACATTAATATTATCCATCATAAACATTTTCACTCCTCTACGTGCATCGGCAAGAGCTACTTCTTGTGGGGTAGAAACTATGATGGCGCCATCTAGAGGTATAGTTTGAACTAATGATAAGTGAATATCTCCAGTTCCCGGAGGAAGATCCACCAAAAGATAATCCAATTCCCCCCAATGTGTTTCGGAAAACATTTGTGTGAGTGCTTTGGAAGCCATTGGACCTCTCCAAACAACTGCATCATCCTTTTCTGTGAAAAACCCAATAGACATAATTGGAATTCCATATGAATTAACTGGTATCATTTTTTGTTGACCATCAATCTCGGTTGCTGTTGGACGTTCACCAACACAATCAAACATCGTAGGCATGGAAGGTCCATAAATATCAGCATCTACAATACCAACTGTATATCCTTTTTTAGCGAGACCACCTGCTAGATTAGCTACTACAGTAGATTTACCAACACCTCCTTTTCCAGAAGCAATTGCTATAACGTGCTTAACCCCAGGTAATAATTGATTCTGTGTATGTGTTTTCTCTTGCCGTTCTTCGGTAGGGAGTCCAACTACATTTGCTTGAACTTCTATATCATTTCCTAAAAAACGCTTGAGTGTGAAGCTAATTGCCTCTTGCATCCTTTTACGTGAATGAAAAGCAGGATTTACTACCTTTACAGTCATTGTAATTTTATTTCCATCAATTTTTAATTCTTCAACTAAACCTTGTGAAACAATATCTTTTTTTAAATCGGGTTCAATAACGTTGCCTAGTGCTTCTAAAACTTTTCCTCTGTCTAATTCCATCTTCTTTGACTCTTTTTTTTGCTTTCTATTGAAACGCAAATATAAGTTATTAAGTGATTGTGAGATAATAATTCTACAGCTTAATTTAGTCTAAATAAAGTCAAATAGTTATTTTCTTTTCTTTGAAAAGATAATCAGTTCATGGTCGCTATTTATTGAGATATTATAGTCTGTACAGTAGTTCAGAAATATTATTTCCATAGTGTCCGTATTGCCAATTTGATAAGAGAAATTAATATTTCCTTTTGGATAATTTTCTTTTTTAGTGATAGCATCTTTGCTTAAATAGGGAATAGTATGAGATTGTCCACTAGCATCTTTGATTTCAATGGAAGCCTTTCCTTTTCCATTATTAGAGATTTGTATAGTTGGGTCACCTTCCTTGCATTTATTGCAACTTAGCATTAAAAAGAAGACAAAACCATAGATTAATAGTGAAATAATTTTATTCATAAACAAAAAATAGCAACTTTGACAAAATTAGTAAATTAACACGTTAGTTATAAGTATCAATTCAAAAGTAAAGAAAAATGGGATATAAAATAAACGAAGAACACGATGTGAGAGACTTAGTTCCTAGAGAACGCCATATTAAATTAATTGAAATATTCCGGAATACACCGATAAATGAAGGATTTACTTTTATTAACGACCATGATCCCCTTCCTTTGTTTTATGAATTTCGATCCATTTTTGGAGATGTTGTTGACTGGGAATATATTACGAAAGGGGGAAGGGACTGGAAAGTTCAAGTGGCACGAACAAATGCTTCGGCTGAATTAGAAAACAAAGAAGTTTCTACTACCATCGATCTAAGAAAAGTAGAAGAGGGAGATTGGAAGCATGTTGTATTTCATCGTTATGGTATGATGAATGATGGAGAAGTTATGGAATTATTAGCTGCAGAAGACCCTAAAGAGATTCATGGTATTTTTGTTCAAAAATTTGAAGGAAAGCATATTTGGATATATAAGTCTACTCAAGAAGGAGAATACATTATTCATATAGGGAAGAAAGGTGTTGTTGAAGTGGATGAAGAATATTCTGTGGTAAATGAATTTGATGTGCGACCTTTTCCTCCTTATCAAAGACATGAAATGTTTTATGATGCATTTGCCGCTCTAAAGCCAGGAGAAGCTTTTGTATTTACAAACGACCATGATCCAAGTCCCTTGTATTATCAGATGAAAGCTGAAAGTAAAGAAGAGTTTAAATGGGAGTATCTTGAGAAAGGCCCTGAGGCTTGGCGCGTGCGAGTGATTAAGACGAAATAGTAATTAATACAAAAGGCTGTCAATTGACAGCCTTTTGTGTTCAATAACATACGCTTGATTATTTTATAATATCCAATTCTTCAATGATGTTAGTTGCACCTGCAAATTTATCAATGATGAATAATACGTATCGAATATCTACAGAGATAGTTCTTTGTAAAACTGGATCAAAGATAACGTCTCCAGCCATAGCTTCAATATTACCATCAAAAGCAATTCCAATTAATTCTCCGTTACCATTGATGACAGGAGAGCCTGAATTTCCACCTGTGATATCATGATCTGTTAACATATTTACCCACATTTGACCGTTTTCGTCTGCATACTGACCAAAATCTTTGGCATTATATAAATCGATTAATTTTTGTGGCACTTCAAATTCATCATCGCCGGGTTTGTTTTTAGCAATTACTCCCTTCAATGTTGTGTAATAATTAAACTCGGCATCATTTACTTTTCCTTCTCGTAGTGGAAGTGGTCGTACGGTCCCATAAGTTAAACGTAAGGTGCTGTTAGCATCTGGATACTCTATTGGACTTAATTTGGACTCTCTTAATCCTTTTACTAATAATCGAAATGATTTGTTAAAATTATCTTTTAATGCCGCCTGATTATCATCTTGAGCTCTATATCTAGTCAATAAACTGATAGAAAGTTGTAGTAACTCATCATCTTTTACTTGAGCAATTGAAGGATTGTCTAAAAAAGTCATTAATTGATCTTTATGTGTAAAAATACTTTTAGCAAATGCCTCTTTTATATAATCCGCAAAATTTCCTTTATTCTTATCACCTAATGTTTTTACATACGGTGCCAATCCTCCTTTCTTTGCTTTTTGATAGTATAAACCTAATTGAGCTGCTAGCACATCTTCTTCTAATGGTAAATATGTAGTTTCAAATGTTTCATTGATCAGATTCTCAATTTCAGGACGAAGATCTTTGCGTTTTGCTTCATCAACAGAGGCGAATTGCATCAAAGAGGATCCTAAACGATAAGGTAATACAGCAAAATTTGCAGAGCGCAATAAACTAATTAAGTAATTTTGCTGTTTAGCTTGTTCATTAGTCTTTTTATAATATATATTGATGTTTTTTGTAACTCCTTTATATTCATCATGGCCTTTTGCCCATTTGTCAAAGGCTTTTTCTGTAGCGCGTTTTAAATCAACAGTTTTATGTTCTTTCAGGGCTTCAATCATACCTTGGCGATTTTTCCAGTAATTGTCAATTTGAGCATATGTAGAAGCGTAATCTAATTTCACTTTCTGGTCTTCCTTCATGTATTTTTCATAAACATCCATTGCTTTTCGAGAGCCTTCTACCCATGCTGGATATGCATATTTTACGTTTTGGTCAACTCCACTTGCTGGCATCCAACGATTCGTTCTTCCAGGATACCCTAAAATCATAGAGAAATCTCCTTCTTTATATCCTTTAATGTTAACAGGTAGATGGTATTTAGGTTGCATAGGAATATTGTCTGCAGCATATTCAGCGGGATTACCATCTTTATCTGTATATACTCTGAAAATAGAAAAGTCCCCTGTATGGCGTGGCCATTCCCAGTTATCTGTACTTCCTCCAAATTTGCCAATTGAATTGGGAGGGGTTCCCACTAATCGTACATCGTTGAAATCTTGATAAACAAAATAATAATATTCATTTCCTTCAAAGAATGAACGAACTGAAACTGTATATTTTCCTCCTTCGTTATTTTCTTGTTCAATTTTAGCAATTTCTCTGTTAATAGCAGCTTCTCTTTCTTTTTCCGTCATGTTGTCATCTACCTGACCTAAAATACGTTTAGTCACGTCATCCATTCTCACAAAGAAGCGAACTGATAGTTCTTTAGGTTTTAATTCTTGAGAATAATTCTCAGCCCAAAAACCATTTGTTAAATAATCATGTTCAGGAGAAGATAATTCAGCGATTGCTCCGTATCCACAATGGTGATTCGTTAATACTAACCCATTCTTAGAGATAATCTCAGCTGTACAACCTCCGGCAAACTGAACAATAGCATCTTTTAAACTACTGTTATTAATACTATATATTTCTTCCGCTGTTAATTTTAATCCTTTCTTTTGCATGTCATCGATATTCTTACCGATAAACATTAAGAACCACATGCCTTCGTCTGCAAATGCTTTTGAAATTGGAGCAAGTGATAAAAGAATACTTGCAAATAATATAACTACTTTTTTCATCTTTTCTACTAAATTATTTTGAGGCCTCAAAGTTAGAATTTTTTTTGATGGAATGGTTATATATAGATAAATAAGGTAGTTTCAGTGACTACCTTATTATTTCGGTTGATTAAATGTATTTAACTTGGCCTAACGCATCCTTTTTTATGGTAAAAATTCCAATTTACAAAAGTTGCAATAACTGAGAAGATGATTAATCCTATGAAGAAAGCGTTTGAATTGCCAGAAACATTCATGGATAACAAGATTAACATGGAAAAAATGAATGGGCCAAACGCAGCAACTCCTGCTGTCCAACCAATTACTCCGGCTGCCTGACGAGGATTGTGCTGAAAGATAATAGGGAATTGTCTAAAAGTAGAAGCATTTCCAATTCCTGTAAAAAAGAATAAACTTAACATGATTCCAACAAACATGGGGAATTGGTCTAGACTATTAGGTGTTAATAACCCCATAGAGACTAGAAGAATCGTCCCGACTGTAAGCCCTATTCCTGAAATGGTTGTGAGAACCCCTCCTCCAAATCTATCAGCCGCAAATCCAAATAGCACTCTACTTGCTGAGCCAATCAAAGGACCGTAAAAAGCAAACATTAAGGGGTCTGGAGCATCGGGGAATCCTCCATATACTGATTTAATTAGCATGGGAAATGCAGCAGAAAGTCCGGCGAAACCACCGAAAGTCATTAGATAAACTAAAGTGCAATACCAAGTGTGTTTATCACCAAAGATATCTAATTGTTCTTTAAAGGATGCTTTCATAGGGATGCTTCGTAAGGATATCCAACTTACAATTCCAATGATAATCAAGAATGGGATAAACCAGAAGGCTGAGTTTTGAAGGTAGATAGTACTGTTTTTAACACCGTTTTTTTCTGTTTGAAAGGAAGTTAATATAGCTTCAGCTTTCTTTGGGTGAATATATGTAAAGGATTTGGCTTGTAAACTAACTGGTAATCCTGCAAAAAAATCAATTGGTTCTGAAGGAATGTTCTCATGGAAAGTCATTTTAGCTTTCTCCTGATCAAATTTGTTCATTAACAGGATTTGCGTTTCTTTATCTAATAACATAAAAGATTGAGTCACTTGTTCTTCTCCTAGTTGGATAAACATTTCCTCCACTTCTTTTGCATCTATGTTTGTAAATTGAGAAGAAGTGCCCACAACTCCAACGCCTATTAGAATGGGTGTAATAAATTGAACAAGACTTACTCCGAAATTTCCAATCCCAGCCTGAAGTCCGAGAGCTGTTCCTTTTAATCTTCTAGGAAAGAATAGATTGGTACTTGGCATATAAGAAGAAAAATCACCCCCTCCAATTCCTGTTAAAAATGCTAAAATCATAAATATCCAAAAGGGTGTTGAAGTATCCATAACAGCAAACCCAATACCTACACATGGAAGGATTTTAAGGAAAGTTGTAAAGGATACAATATGTCTGGTGCCATAAATAGGTAAAAGAAAGGTATTTATTATTCTAAATATACCACCAGATAATCCAGGCATGGCGGCTAGCCAAAAAAGTTGGTCACTTGTAAATTTGAAACCTATTCCATTTAATTTTACAACTAGAACACTCATGATGAACCAAGTGGCAAACGAAAAAGTTAGTGCACCCGTCGTAATCCATAGTGTTTTCCATGCAATGTTTTCACCTCCTTGATTTTCCCAAAAATCTTGGTTTTCCGCATCAAAATTTGTTAACCATGTTTTAGACATATATTTCGATTTTTAATATTTACATTTTTATTATTCTACCTTTTCAGTTACACCTGGGGCATGAATATTTAGAAGTTTGATAACTATTCGTTTGAGCCAGAAAAAACAAAGGATAGAAATCACAAGCATGAGTATCCAACAGCTTGTCCAGAACCCTGTCCATTCCAATAGATATCCAAAAAGGATGGGGCATACGAATCCTCCCAACCCTCCAATAACTCCCACCATTCCGCCAACTGTTCCTATATCTTCAGGGAAATAATCTGGAATAAATTTGTAAACCCCAGCTTTCCCTATGCCCCAAGCAATTCCTATGGCAAAAGCTAGAATGGCAAATATCCACATGTTCGCACTGAAGTGAATATGAGTGGTTCCTTGTGCAAGTACTTGCTTTTTTACCACCTTATCTCCCTCGTGAACAAGAGGAGTTTGCCAGCTATTTTTTATAGGGAGAATTGATTTTTTGTCATCAATTAGTTTCTCAACTTTTGGTTGTAAACTAAAATCTGTTTCATCTACTGTTATTTTAGAATCGGAAACATAAGTTACCACACCATTCTTAGTTGATGAGATGCCTTTTCCTGGTGTGAAAACATCCATTTTAGGAAAGATTAAAAAAATACTGATTCCTATAGAAAATTTAAATACCCATTCCATAACTTTCCGCGCACCGTATTTGTCACTCATCCAACCGCCCAAAGCGCGAATTAAGCCTGAGGGCATACTAAAAAGAGATGCAAACAGTCCGGCTACAACAAGTGAAACTCCATATACATTTGTGAAATAAGGAACAAGCCATTGAGAGAAAGCAACGAAGCATCCGAATACTAGAAAGTAGTATAGTCCAAAGCGCCAAACCCGGATGTTACCTAATGGTTTTACCATTTGTTTGATGGTTCGCTGCCCTTCAGGTTTTTTATTTTTAGTAAAAATGAGAAATAGGATAGCCATTACTACTAATGCTGCTGCGTATAGTTGAGGTAATACACGCCATTGCTCCATATCTTGCCCATTATTGGTTAGTTTTATTAAAAGAGTAGGAGCTAATAAGGTTGTAATTGCGGCTCCTGCGTTTCCGACTCCTACAATCCCCAAAGCACGTCCTTGCCATTCCTTTGGATACCAAACAGATGTAAAGGCAATGCCAGCTGCAAAACCTGATCCAGCCAAACCATATCCAAATCCTAATAGAGCAAAACTCCAGAAACTGTTTGCAAAACTTAGAAAATAAAGAGGGATGGTGCAAAATAGTAGAAGACCTCCAAAAACCCATCTACCTCCAATCTTATCGGTTAAAATACCAAGTGGAAGCCTAAATATCGAACCAGTTAATATGGGAATACCAAATAACCAACCTATTTCTATAGGACCCCAATCAAATACACCATTATCGACTAAGAATGTTACTAAAACACTATTGAAAACCCATACAGCAAAACAAATTGTAAAGGCAAGTGTGTTAAAGAAAAGTATCTTATGTGAGGTAAATGAAACTTTGGCTTCCATGTTTTTGCTTATTATTTGAAGCAAAAGTAGATGGAAGCAAATCATCAAAGAATGATTTGAATCAATGAATTATATGTGCTATTCGTGTGTATCTGTTATGTATAATTACTTTTCTCTTTTATTTATAAGGGTTGTATGATTATTACATTTTATCAGGCAAATAGATATATGATAAAAATCATATTGTTACATCTTTGAAAGAGGTATTAATGGATGTAAGAATAAAACGGATAATTTAATTTCTGATCCCTCTTTAATCTTACCTTCTACTCTATGAGCAAAATTGGTGAGTTCACGCTTTTTCATACTCAGTAGTGAGAATTTAGTGAGCATTACTACTGCGATAGCACAAAAGATAAATACTCCAGAAAAGATAAATCCTTGTGTTTGATATTGGGTTCCTCCTAAAACTAAATAACTTAATAATAGGATGATTAAACCTATTGGTAAAAGCGTTGTTAGATACATCCTTTTGGAAAATGTATAGTTACTGTGAATATCCATCTTTACAGCAATTTCTGTTCCTTTGTTGCTCTCTGTAATCTTACCTTGAATGTCGGGGATAGGTGACATAGGGCTATATTTCACATTTTTTATGGTAAATATATCTTCAGATATTTTCCCATAATAAGCAGCGTTTGGGGAGGCGTGTAGCTGTTCAAAATCAGTTATGGTAACACTGTTTAATTTCTCTTCTATTTCTTTTTTTGAAAGAGATGTACTGATGATAATTTCTTTTGTGTTCATGGTATTTTATTTTAATGAATATCTTTTATTTTTTAAAAACAAACTTTCTATAACTCTATGTGTTAAACCTCCAACTGTTACAACCCATGCGAATAATGCCAAGTAAACAAAGTAGAAAGGAATAGTATGTAAAAAATTAATCTCTATCACTTTAGCTAATTGGAAAGTGCAAACAGTGTACATTCCAAGAGGGAATACCATTCCCCAGTATTGAGGGTGGTAATTAATTGGGATAAAATGATAGAAATGTCTCCAAAATCCTAAAATGATAATGATAGGAATCCACCAGGTTCCTGTTGCCCAGAATAACAAGGTAATCCCTTTTATAAAGGGCAATAATGAAATTAAGATCTCCCATTCTGGAGCGTGAATGGTTAATAATGATCCTGCTAAAGTTATAATAGCAACGGCGCCCATATTAATCCAATAAGGTGGAGCAAACTCTTCTGCTTGTATTTCAAAGAAAATAAGACGGTAAAAAATAAGCGTGATTATAATTAAATATAATACACAACCCACTAAAAATACCGATAGCGAAAAGAACAAAGTGACCTCTCGTTCAAAAGGCAAAAACTCTGCTAATTGTGTTGCTAATACAGAAACAGATTGAGTTGCTACCACCATTAATAACCAAATTCCATTGAGACCTTTATCTAAGGTGGGTTTTCCTCTTTTTACTGTAATTATTATGAAAAAAGAGTACAAGAGAATAGCCCATAGTGCTGTGCCAACATAAAAGAATAACATAGCTATCTGATGATTTTCTTCGATAATTAGGAATTGACTCCCTAATATGTTTGTTGCGGCTACAATTGTTAAGAATCCTCCTCCTCTTGCATGGTCGGAGAAGTCATTCTTGAAATATTGAAAATAAAAAAAGATTCTATTTAATAGTAATACCCATAAGAGAAAATAGAATAAAATATTGAGATAAAATAGGGGCTTTGCAATAGGAAATACACCAGTAAAAAAGGTGGCAATAGATACAATCCCAGTAGCCATGACTAGAGCAAAGTAACTAGGAAATAAATTTGCAACAATATTTTTGATGTTTTTGATTGACATATTTCTGTTTCTAAAGACAAATTTCAGATGTCAACCTTAAAATGAGATTAAAATGGAATTAAAAAGTAATTAAATTTTGACAATAGGTATGCACAATGAAATTGTTGTTCCTTTTCCCTCTGTGGATTCAATGTGGACTTTTCCCTTGTGTAATTCAATGATACGATGAACTAAAGATAAACCAATGCCATGTCCATGAATGCCTATTGCATTTTCTCCACGATATAATGGTTCAAAGGCATGTTCTTGATAAGATTTAGGCATGCCAATGCCAGAGTCTTTAAAGCAAATAACGATATCATTTCCTTGAACTGAAATAAAAATATTTACTGTTTTGTTGGAAGAGAATTTGCAGGCATTATCCATAATATTGATAAAGGCTCGTTCTAATAACTTATTCTCTCCGACACAAATCAGTTGACTGTCATCTTTTATTGTTGCATCAAAGGTAATATTTACTTTGTTTTCAGGGTTTCGCCTTAAAAAATCATCCCGTACGATCCAGATGAGTTCGTCTATTCGTATTTCTTCAAAATGATAATGTACCAAATCATCAGTGCTTGCTAATTCTAGTAGGTTATTTGTTAGGGTATGTAAATTTTTTACATCTTGCGATATCGTGTGTAGGGTTGTTTTGTATTCTTCCTCGGTTCTATCTTTCATCAAGGTAACATCTATTTGCCCGTTTATAGCTGTGAGTGGGTTCCGTAATTCGTGAGAAGCATTAGCAACAAATCGTTTTTGAGAGTTAAAGGCTGCTTCTAGTCGATCGAGCATTTTATTAAAAGTAGAGGCTAATTTTCCTATCTCATCATCTGTTGGGTTGTTTCCTAGTCGTTGATGTATGTTTTTATGATTAATCTGATTTACTTGATGAATAAAATTGGAAATTGGTTTTAAAAGAAATCCAACATAAAGCCAGCCACTAAGAAAAATGATAATAATTAAAATAAGACCTCGTATGAATAGCATTCTTTTTAAGTTTCTAATATAATCTACTCCATGTATATCGATGCCAGAACTAAAAATATAATACGAATCGTTCAGGTAGGTATAATAAAAACCCACTGTTTCAGTTTGATTTGCAGAAATCAAAAAAGGTTTGTCTGGGTAAATAGAGTTAATAACTTTAGAATCTGGAGCCTTAAAGGAGCTGTCTTGATACAGTAGGGTTTGGTTTTTAAGAAAAATAACAAAACGTTCGTTGGCTATAGAGGGACTTGGATTGTATTGTATCTTTTGTGTTTTTGGATTTAAAGAATCTTTATCTGAAACCAATACGAATTTTAATTTAGCAATTCCACGATCTTGTAATCTAGAATAGAAATCTTCTTTTCGATAATTTTCAGATAGGAAATAGATAGAAATGGAAAAGAAAAATAAAATTATTCCAACAATAACTCCAAACAATATCGTAAAACGAATTCTGATTTTCATATTAGTCCTCTTTTATAGAATAGCCTAATCCAACATGTGTATGTATGAGTTTGTTTGGGTAGTCATTATCTATTTTTTTGCGAAGAAAATTCACATATACTTCAATAACATTCGTTCCTGAATCGAACGTGATATCCCACACTTTCTCAGCTATTTCTGCCTTACTAATGACTCTGTTTTTGTTTTGTAAGAGTAACTCTAAAAGTGTATATTCTTTGGCAGTGAGTTTTACTTCATTACCCGCTCTTTTTACAATCTTAGAAAAGGTATTTAATTCCAGATCTCCAATAGACAAAATGTGATTTGAATCGGTGGGCTGCTCTGTGCTATTGTTGGTTCGTCTCAAGAGGGATTTGACACGAGCTAGTAATTCAGGGAAATCAAAAGGTTTAATTAAATAATCATCAGCTCCAGCTTCAAAACCTTCCAATTTGTCATCTAGCGAGCCTAATGCGGTTAGCATTATGATTTTTGATTCGGGATGTTTGTCTCTGATAATTTTGCAAAGTTTTAATCCATTTAAATGCGGGATGATGACATCTAACACGAAAATATCATACCCATTAGAAAGTGCTAATTTCTCACCAAATTCACCATCATAGGCAACGTCAACTTCAAATCCATTTTCTTCAAATCCTTGCTTGAGAAATTGTACTACCCGAGTTTCATCTTCTACTATAAGGATTTTGGATTTATTCATTTTGGATTCATTCACAAACCAAATATAGCATTTTTAATACAATCAAAAACATGATGTAAATCTTTGAATTAAATCCACTAAAACAATTTCTATTACTTGGAATATTGCTAGATACAGTAAAGTAACTATTTATTTAGAATCATTCTAATTTTAATAAAAATCAAAAAGCATGATTCACATCATAGAAATAGGAGTTGAATGTCCTAATATTTGTATCGTAAAATTAGTGAATATGAAACGAATTAAAATAATCAGATTATTGGCATTGTTGAGCGTAGGATTTTTATTACAAACTCAGTCAGTTGCCTTATCAAATGAGGGACAAATGACTCCAGAAGAAATAGCTGGTAAAAAATATTTTGAAGGAGCAACCCGATTTGAAAATAGGGGGCCTTCATGTATTACTTGTCATTCTGTAGCCAATAATAAGGTGATAAAGGGAGGTTTATTAGCAAAAGATTTAACAGATGTTTATTCCCGTATGGGAGAAGGTATTTCAGCTTGGTTGATGGCACCTCCATTTCCTGCTATGGATGTGTCTTATCGTAATCATGCTTTAACAGATAAAGAAAGAACAGATTTACAGGCTTTCTTGAAATATGTTAATGATAATCAGGAAGGACAAAGCCTTGATAAGGGTTATAGTACTATGCTGCTTGCAGGAGGAAGTGGCGTAGTTGGCGTCTTTGTGTTAATCAGTCTGATTTGGTTTAATAGAAAGAAGAAAATGGTTAAGAGAGACATCTTTGATCGCCAATTACAAGCGTGGGATGCAAAACATTAATATAAAGAATTTAAATAAATAGTTATGAGTTGGATTGAAGATATAATTTCCCCAGAAACCAGAAAATGGGAAGAGTTTTACAGAAACAGATGGCAATACGATAAAATTGTTCGAAGTACTCACGGTGTAAACTGTACCGGTGGTTGCTCTTGGGCTATTCACGTTAAAGACGGTATTGTTGTATGGGAAATGCAGCAATTAGATTATCCACAGTTTAATAAAGAAGTGCCTCCTTATGAACCTCGTGGGTGTCAAAGAGGGATTTCTTATTCTTGGTATTTGTATAGCCCAATTCGTGTGAAATATCCAATTATCAGAGGAGCTTTGCTTGATTTATTTAATGAAGAAAAGAAAAAATGTGGAGGAGATCCTGTTCAAGCATGGGCGAATATCCAAGCAGATAAATATAAGAGAATACGCTACCAAAGAGCTAGAGGTAAAGGTGGATTTAGAAGAGTGAGATGGGATGATGTAGTGGAATTAATAGCTGCTTCTAATATCTACACAATCCAAAAGTATGGCTCTGATAGAATCATTGGTTTTGCTCCGATTCCTGCAAAAAGTATGTTAAGTTATGCTTCAGGAGCAAGATATTTACAATTAATGGGAGCCGTAAACTTAAGTTTTTATGATTGGTATTGCGACCTTCCAAATGCTTTCCCTGAGGTTTGGGGAGAGCAAACTGACGTATGTGAAAGTGCTGACTGGTACAAATCTAAGTTTATTGTTTCCATGGGGGCAAACCTTGGTATGACACGTACGCCAGATATTCACTTCTTCTCTGAAGCTCGTCATAACGGAACAAAAACGGTAGTTATGTCGCCTGACTTTAGTATGGTGGCTAAGCATGCTGACCAATGGATACCTGTTCACGCGGGTTCTGATGGCGCCTTTTGGACAGCTGTAACGCATGTTATCTTAACTGAATTTCACGTTCAAAGACAAGTTCCATATTTCATGGATTATGTTAAACGCTTTACGGATATGCCTTTCTTAGTTAGAATTGAAAAAGATGGTGAAAAGTTTGTCCCTGGGCGTTTAATGCGTGTAGATGAAACTCCAAACTATAAAGATGTTGAGAATGGAGAGTGGAAATTCTTAAATTTTGATTCAAAAACAGGAAACCTAGTTTCTCCTATGGGAACTATGGGTTACCGTTGGCAAGATAAAAAGGGTCAATGGAATTTGCTATTCAAAGACGGAGAAACTGGTGTTGAATATGATCCTGAATTAACTTTCTTGGATAAGAAAGATGATGTAGTTCAAATTTCTTACCATGATTTTGGTTTAGCAAAAGACTTTAAACGTGGTGTTCCTGTAAGATTCGTTAAAGACAAGCAAGGAAATGATGTTCCAGTTGCTACTATTTACGATTTGTTAATGGGGCACTATGGAGTAAACAGAGGTTTAGAAGGAGATTATCCAAAATCGTATGATGAAACAGATCAGGCTTATACTCCAGCTTGGCAAGAAATCTTTACTGGTATCGATCGGAAAGAGGTTATTCAGTTGGCTAGAGAGTGGGGAGTAACTGCTGAAAAAACAGAAGGTGCATGTATGGTTATTGTAGGAGCTGGTATAAACCACTGGTTTCACGAAAATTTAATGTATCGTTCTGCAATTATGACTCAGTTGCTAACTGGATGTAACGGTAAGAATGGTGGAGGGATGAATCACTATGTTGGTCAAGAGAAATTAGCTCCCATGGATTCATGGTCAACTATAATGAGTTCTAAAGACTGGGATACTTCACCACGTTTACAGCAAGGGCCAATTTGGCACTACATTAATTCTTGCCAATGGAGATATGACGGAAATCAACGAATCTATAATACTTCACCAGATAATAAATTGACCAATATGCACTCTGCGGATTGGGCAGTAATGTCGGTGCGAAATGGTTGGATGCCTTACTATCCACAGTATAGTAAGAGTAATTTCGAGATTGTAAAAGATGCTCAAAAAGCAGGCGCTACAACTGAAGATGAGATGAGAAACTATATTGTTTCTCAGATTAAATCGGGAGAATTGAAACATGCTATCGTTGAACCAGATAAAGAAATAAATTTCCCGCGTGTGTGGTTTATTTGGAAAGGAAATGCAATTGGCACCTCTGCAAAAGGGCATGAATATTTCCTTGATCACTATTTAGGAACTCACACCAACAAGATAGCAGATGAAGTAGCTGGAGATATCGTTAAAGATATTCACTATATGGGTGATGAAGGTCCAAAAGGAAAAATGGATTTAGTAATTGATATTAACTTTAGAATGGATACATCAGCTTTGTATTCAGATATTGTATTGCCTACTGCTTCATGGTATGAGAAGGCAGATATTAATTCAACAGACCTACACTCATTTATACATCCATTGTCTGAAGCTATCCCACCGGTTTGGGAATCTAAATCAGACTGGCAAATCTTTGAAACACTAGCAAAGAAAGTTCAAGAGATGGCTAAAACTTATCTCCCTGAACCTATGCTAGATGTTGTGAACCAACCGTTGACTCATGACTCCAAAGACGAAATAACCCAACCAAGATTGTTAGATTGGTCAAAGAGTGAATGTGAGCCAATTCCTGGAAAAACAATGCATAAGATTGTATTTAAGGAAAGGGATTACACTAAAATTTATGACAAATTTATTACACTTGGAGAAGGTGTTGCTAAAAATGGTTTGGGAGCGCATGGGAATCACTATATGTGTGAAGATGTGTATCAAGAAATGCTAGATCATAAACAGCATGTCATAAAATTAAGTGATGGTAAAGAATATCCTTCTCTTAAAGAAGATGTAGAAGCTATTAATGCTATTTTAAAGCTTTCAACCCTTACTAATGGTAAATTAACGGTTAGAGCATATGGAAATATGTCTGTAAAAACTGGTTTACCTGATGTAGCACATTTAGGAGATGGTTTTGAACAAGTAAGTTTTGAATATAGAGATTTACAGTCACAGCCTGTTAGATACAATTCATCACCAGTTTGGTCAGGTTTGATGAACAACGGAAGAACGTATGCAGCTTATACCTATAACGTTGATATGTTCGTCCCTTGGAGAACACTCACAGGAAGACAACATGCTTATCTTGATCATGATGCGTATATAGCATTCGGAGAACATTTCCCAACTTACAAGCCTTCACCAACGCCAGAAGCATATGGAGACTTACGTGTAACAGTCAATGATGGTCAGGCTAAAATGCTAAACTGTTTGACGCCTCACGGTAAATGGCATATTCACTCAACGTATGGAGATACTTTAAGAATGTTAACACTCTCTAGAGGGAATGAGCCATGCTGGATTAGTGAAGCAGATGCAGCTGAATTAGGAATTAATGATAACGACCATGTGGAAGTGTATAACGACCACGGTACGTATGTAACTCGAGCCTGTGTGAGTGCTCGTATTCCTAAGGGTGTATGTATTGTATATCATGCCGTTGAGCGTACTTATAATATTGCCAAATCTCAAGAGAGAAGAGGTAAGAAAGGAGAACCAAGACGTGGTGGTATGAACAACTCATTTACACGAGTGCATTTGAAGCCAAACTTAATGTGTGGTGGTTATGGGCAGTTTTCTTACCATTTCAATTATTGGGGACCTGTTGGATCTAACCGTGATACACATGTTTTAGTTAGAAAAATGAAGAAAGTAGAATATTAAGAAAATTAAGTAGAATCAATTAAAATTCATATATCATGAATGTAAGAGCACAAATGACCATGGTCTTCCACCTCGATAAATGTATCGGATGCCATACCTGTTCTGTTGCGTGTAAAAACGTATGGACAGATAGAAGAGGAGCTGAATATATGTGGTGGAACAACGTTGAAACCAAGCCCGGGACAGGATACCCTACAAAATGGGAAGATCAAGAAATATATAAAGGTGGTTGGGAAAAGAATGGAGATACTGTTTCTTTGAAAGGAGCAGGAAAATTGAAAGGATTAAAAAATATTTTCCATAATCCACATTTACCTACATTGGAAGATTATTACCATCCCTGGGCATACAAATACTCTGATTTGTTTACTGCACCAGAGGGAGATGATCAACCGATTGGTAGAGCAGTATCTTTAGTAACGGGTGAGCCAATTGATATTAAATCTGGACCAAACTGGGATGATGATTTGAGTGGTACGCCTGATTATGCTAGGAAAGATGTGAATTTTAAAGACTTGGATGAGGTAGATCAGGAGGCTATGTTCCAATTGGAGCAAATGACTATGATGTACTTGCCAAGAATCTGTAACCACTGTTTGAATCCTGCGTGTGTAGCATCTTGTCCTTCTGGTGCTATTTACAAAAGAGGGGAAGATGGTATCGTTTTGATTAATCAAGAACGTTGTAGAGCCTGGAGAATGTGTGTAACTGCTTGCCCTTATAAGAAAAGTTATTATAACTGGCATACAGGAAAATCTGAAAAATGTATTTTATGTTATCCTCGTTTGGAAACAGGACAAGCACCAGCATGTATGCACTCTTGTGTAGGTCGTATTAGATATTTAGGTGTTATGCTATACGATGCAGATCAAATTGAAAAAGTTGCTGCCTCTCCAGATGATAAATTAGTGGATAATCATATCGCTATGTACTTAGATCCAAACGATCCAGAAGTGATTGCAGCAGCAAGAGCAAATGGTGTTCATGATTCTACGATTGAAGCTGCTCAAAAATCTCCAATTTATAAATTTGTTGTTGAGTGGGGAATAGCACTTCCATTACATCCTGAATTTAGAACTTTACCAAATTTATTCTACGTACCGCCAATGCTTCCAGCAATGGCACAAGTAGATGAAAGTGGTTTGTATAGAACTAAAACAAACGAGTTGTTTCCAAGTATTGACCAAACAAGAATGCCATTGAAGTATTTAGCTTCTTTATTCTCTAATGGAGATACTAATAAAATTGCTGAAATCTATCAAAAGATGTTGAGTGTAAAAATTCACAGAAGAAATGCAACTGTAGGAGATTTATCTCCAGAACAAGTTCAAAATCTTTCTCAAAATACAATGATAGATGCTGATATGGCAAATGCAATTTATAGATTAACCTCATTAGCAACATTTGAAGAACGTTTTGTGATTCCTCCTGGACACAGAGAAGAATCTATCGAAATGCTTGAAGCTACCGCTGATGCTAAAGGAGAAACAGGATTCGGATTTAAAATTAGACCTGCAAGAGGTGTGTAATTGATGAGTTATGAGAAATAGAAGTCACTATATTTTATTAGCAAATCTTTTTAGATATCCAGATAAGGAGTATAAAAAGAATATTGAAGTCTGTAAACAAATGTTGGCAAAAGAATATCCGTTGACATTTTTAAAAGCAATGCCTTTTTTTGAATATATTGAAAAAACAGATATTGATAATATTGAAGAGATCTTTAGCATGACTTTTCATATTCAAGCAATTTGCTTTTTGGACTTGGGATATGTCTTGTTTGCCGAGGATTACAAAAGAGGTGACTTTCTAGTAAAAGTGAAAAACGAACAATTAAAAGTCAATAATGACTGTGGTGATGAATTGGCAGATAATCTTCCCAATATTTTAACCTTAATGGCTAAAATGGAAGATATGGACTTCTTAGATGAATTTGCTATTCGTATCGTCAAACCAGCTTTAGAAAAAATGTTGAGCGAATTTGATTTGGCACGAATGGCCTTGAAAAATCAGGTGCGTTTGAAAAAGCAACGCGTTCTTTTAGAGACAGATGAAAAAAATAGAAACATCTATCAATACGCACTTCAAACAATATATGATATCGTAATGGAAGACTTTAAACATGTGAAATATAATGACCCTATTATCCAACCAACTCTTGGGAATTTTATGAAAAATTGTAATACGGGTTGCGGACCAACATCTGCTCCTCAACCGATTAAAAATTAAGATTATGAAACGAAATCAGAAAATAAGCTTTAGTATGATAAAAAGTTTAAATAGTTTAAAAATAGCATTCTTGTTCTTGCTATTATTGATTCCATGCTTTAAATTGAATGCTCAAGCAGGAAAGGATAATTTTGATAAGTTATGTGCAACCTGCCATACAATAACAAGTAAAAATTTAGTTGGTCCAGGTTTGGCTGGAGTGGCTGATAAACAAAGTGAGGAATGGTTAATAAAATGGATACAGAATTCTCAAGAATTTATTGCATCTGGTGATGAGGATGCGATTAAGATATCAAAGGAATATAATGATGTTCCTATGCCTGCTTTCCCTCAGTTGAGTGAGCAAGAGATTAAAGATATCATTACATATATTGCTGAGAATGGTGTTGCGGATGCAGGAGCTTCTTCTGCCTCAGCAGGTGGTTCTGCAGGAACTAGTGGAGAAGACGGTGGAGAGTCTCTTTTTGGAGAATATGGATTCTGGTTTTTCTTAACCATTGCTGTAATGGGGTATATACTATTTAGAATTCGTAGAAAAACGAAATTAGCACTTAACCACATGGGGTATAATGAAGAAAACCCACATAAAGTGCCAAATTATTTATTCTTATTTGTGGTATATGTTGGTATTGCAGGCTTGTTATCTTGGTTTATTGTTCGCTTGTTAGAACAAGATTACGGAATGATTAATCAGTTGTCCTTTATTGCTTTACCTTATCTGTCCTTTGGTGTATTTTTGATTGGATCCATATACAGATATAAGAATATGGGCTTTAAAGTTTCTTCACTTTCTACTGAATTTTTAGAAGGGAATAAACTATTTTGGGGATCTCAGGCTTTCCACTGGAGTATTTTGATTTTATTTTTTGGTCACCTAATTGCCTTCCTATTCCCTGCTTCTATATTAGCATGGAATGGTAGCCCGGTTAGATTATTGATCCTTGAATTTAGTGCATTTGCCTTTGGCTTGACTGCCTTATTTGGTGTTGTACTTCTCATAAAAAGAAGACTTTCGACAAAAACGTTAAAGGTTGTTGCTAACAAAATGGATATGGTGGTTTATACTGTTTTATTAACTCAAATTATATCAGGACTTGGTGTTGCTTTCTTTGTTAGATGGGGTTCTTCTTGGTTCTCTTCTGTGCTTTCCCCTTATTTGGCATCAGTCTTTTCATTCAATCCTGATATTGCAGCAGTTTCTGAAATGCCATGGTTAATACAACTTCATATCATATCTGCCTTTGTAATTATCGGAATAATACCTTTTACACGTTTTGTTCACTTTCTTGTTGCTCCAATTGATTACTTATGGAGAAGATACCAGTTGGTAATATGGAACTGGAATCCAAAAAGAATACGTACCTCATATAGATGGAATTTTGGTAAAAAACCAAGAAACCATTAATGTTACGTAGTTTTGTCTCAAAAGAAAGACTGTCTATTACGTTAGGCAGTCTTTCTTGTTTTTTGGGAGTTAGATTTTGTGTTGGATACTTTCCTCTTAAGCCCAATCTATTAAGTATTTGTTTTGTCAGCCCTCGATACAATTTTTCGTAAAAAAATTGTATCGAGGGCTGACACCATAATCTGTATCTTATTCTAAATGCGTAACGAATTTTAAAAGTGAAATTTTAACAAAATTATCAATTCATAATTTTGAGAAACGTTAAACCAAGGCGTTTGATAGTTATAGAATGATATCGGCTAGTGTTTATTTGATGTTATAGGTTGTTTAATTTTTAATAATCTTTTTCGACTTGAAATACTCATTATCTACGTAAAATATGCAATGATAAACTCCTGAATTCCATGTTGAAGAGTTTATTTTGAGTACCTCTTTGTCTATATACTCATTTCTCGAAACGAGTTTTCCCATCATATCATACACTTCCAATCTTATTACTGAATGCTCAGGAATTGTGGGAATTTGCACAATAAAATTATCCGAACTTGGGTTAGGGAAAATAGTAATGTCATCAAAACTAGGAGACCTACAGCTTTCATAGTTCCACTCTGTATTACCTTCACAATCTGTTTTTACAAGTATGCTATAATATCGATTATTACTAACTTCATAAAGTAAATCCCTTCCGCCTATCAATACCCCTCCATCAGAAGTAAGAAGTGAATGAATATATAATTCAGTAATGTCTTTTTCTCCGTAGTGATTTTCCCATAAAAATTCTTTTTCAGGATTAAGTTTAGCTGCATATAACTGCGAATAATAAGGAGGAGATACTTCCTGTCTTCCTATTATGTAAATATTATTATCATTATCTGAAAAAATATCACTTGGACCGATGCCTTCTGCCTTTTCGGGATATTTTTTATAAAAAATTTCATTTCCATTTTCATCAAATTCAACAACTACAATATTTTGTGTGTATGTACTGTCTGTGATATTATCAATTACAAAATGAGCGATTACATTTTTCTTTTTAAAAGGTGTAGCGTCAGCAAACCATAATAATGAATCTGATCCTGTTGATGATGACTGATAATTCCTCATATTCTTTCTCCAAATCTCATTTCCATTCAAATCTGTTCTTATAATAAAATGATTAGTTTGCCATAAAGGAACATCCAAACTATTCATCTTTAGTAAAAATCCATCATCCATAGGTTCAATTTTAGTCATTCGGTCAGAGAAGTGAGAAGTATTTAAGTCAGCACTGTATATTTTCTTCCATAAAACATTTGCTTGAAAGTCTAATTGAATTAGTTCTGCAACTGTACTCATACTAGTTGAATCAAATCCTGAAGTTGCTATTAATAATCCCTCAGAATTTAGTTTTATATCTCCGATTAGATTGTCATTTGCCAATACCTTATCATTTCCAAACATGTAATCTCCAATTATATCCCCATTATTAGAATCGACCTTTAATATTAGGTTGTGTTGGTTTCCTTCAATTCGCCTAAGACCTCCAACATAGAAATACCCATCATGATAAACTACAGCTCTATAGTTTTCATACTTATCAGGCTCAGGAGCATTCACAATTTTATCCCAAATTACATTTCCTTGTTTATCGATCTTCATTAAGAAGCCATTAGATTCACCTCCTTGCACAGCGTTTTGACCTACAATTAAAAATCCATTTTTAGACTCTGCTACTGAAAAAGATTGATTACTGTAAGGTTGAATATGTTTATAGTAAAATGCACCTTGGGCAATAATTTGCCCAAAGCACATTAAATAGACTATGATTATAAATAAACGCATGTTTATTTCATCAGTTTTGTTGAAAGTATGGTTCTTTCTGAATTATAAATTTTAAGAATATATATTCCTCTATGATATGAAGATAAATCGATTGGGATTTCAAAATTTCCAGGTGCTGCATTTCCATTTAATAATAATCTACCAGACATATCATATAATTCATAAGGTTGAATCTTTCCACTTTCGGGGATAAAAACTAAATATTGATACTCCCCCATGTTCATAACCGTAAGTTCAATTGATTTTTCTTCTTCTGCAATATTCGATGTTTGATTAATAGAGTTAATGCAACTTACCCTTCCATAAAACATTTCATTATTGTAACCGGGTGCATTTCCAAACATATTATAGTCATAAGTATCGGAATTTACTTTTTCAGCACCATCTCTGATTAAATCTCTTACATCACTCCAAGTAAGTGAAGGATTCTTTTCTAAAATCATTGCTGCTATAGAAGCAACAATGGGAGAAGAAAATGAAGAACCTAGAGTAACAGTATGACTCCCTTGCCCTAATAGACTTAAAATGGTGGTCATTAATAATTCTCCTGGTGCCACAACATCATAGTTATATTCAGGAGGACCATACGTTGAGCCTTGCCCTGAGGTTACTGACCAACCACCACCAGGAGCATTGGAAGAACAACGATAATCATTAGGATTCGACCAGCCAACCCCAATTACATTTGGCATATTGGCGGGAAAATGACTCCCTTCTACATCATCATTACCAACGGCTGCAACACAAACTATACCTAACGCAATATTAGGATTATTTGGATCGGGTCTTCCAGTTGCAATGGCATTGTTAATTTGAATATCTATTGATCCAAAAGCAGCGTTAGTTTTAAAGCTCATATTGATAATATCCACCCCTTCAAAAACAGCAGCTTGTATAGATTTAACTATTTGAGTATTCATAGTGGGTATATCGGTAAACTCATTAATATATGGAATAACTTCAGTGTTGTATGCGGCTCCTACAGCCCATCTTTGACCTAGAGTGGTATTGTTAGGAGTTGCTGCAACAATACCCGTTACTTGCATTGCATGCCCATTATATTGAAGTTGGAAGTCTGATGTTTCATATTGCTCTGACATTGCATTAAATGCTTTAGGAATATTGGAACCTTCAAAATCATTGTGAGAAAACTCAATACCACCAAAATCAATGATACCCATTTTAATTCCTTTGCCAGTATATCCCGCTCCCCAACATTCACAAAGGTCTGCATCCGCATCATTTTTTCCTGATGGTCCATTCCAGATTACATCTCCAGTGTTTCTAATGTGCCATGTCCCTCGAATATTACCTGGAGTTAGAGCCATTTCTGTTGTTGGCTGGCAGATAAGTGGCTCTACTGAAAATGCATTAGGTTCAGCTAACTTTACCAAATCTATTTCATTTTCATTAATTTTAGCAGATATATTAATCGTTGCCATAGAGTCGATCTCTGTGGATTCTTTCAACTGGAAAATATAAGACCAACTAACTTCTTCTGGAAGTCCTTCAATGGGTTCATACACAAGTTTTAAGTTGTATTTGTTGGCAAGATTATTAACCTTAATGCTGGATAAATTTGGGTCTTTAAACGTAACTAGGATCAAATCATCAGTTGGGTAATATTTGTTTTCTGAGTAATGGGCATCCTTAGTTTTGCTAATACTCCAAGCATAAGATTTAAAGTTCTCTAGAGATTTTAAAGAATTTATAAATTCTTCACGCTGTTCTTTTGTAGATGTATTGGAAAAATAAACAAAATTAAAAATTGAAAAAGAATTTGAGTAAGTTGATGTAGAATCTATGTAACCTGGTAAATCATAGTTGTAAATAGAATTATCGGTGAAGTTGAAACTAAACACATCTTTTTGAACATAGTACCAATCTTTCTGATGTTCCTTATTATATAGATAAACACTATCTGGCATGTTAATTTGACCTATCGTTGTGTTACAACAAAGCATTGTAGTTTAACAAATGTAAATTACTTTTTTCATTTTACTTAATTTTTAATTAATAATTTGCTTTATCATTAAAACGTTAGTCTTAAGAAGGCTATTCTCAATTTTTCTTTATATCAAATGATCAGAACTTTAAATTTTTACTTAACCTATGTTGCTATTCTTTATCACTTTTATATAAAATTGTAATCACTCGTAACCAGTGTATTAAATCAGTGTTTTTCTCGATAAATAATCTAAAATCAACCAAAAAAGTCGTTGCAACGCTTTTTTAGTAAATGAAAATTATAAGTATTTTTTTATTTTGCCAAATAAAAATTGTTAAAAAATCCGTTGTGCAATTATAAAAACTGATAAAACCATTCATTTCTACTGTATATGGATTGTGTTTTTTTGTAAGAAATATGAATTATTAAAAAATAGACCCCGAGTAACCAAGGCTCTTGGGGTGACAACTGTGGAGGAAGATTATCGGTCGACAAAGCCGACCGCCTTATCCTCCTTTGTTTTGTCAGTCCTCGATACAATTTTCTGTATCTTATTCTAAATGCGTAACGAATTATTATTTTCTTTTAATTAATGAATTAAAAAAGTTTGAAAAAAATAGTTTTAAATTAATTTGTATGATTCAAATCATGGTTATGTGGTTTTGATTATAGTTTCTTTGCGCTATATCTTGTAAAACATAACGTAATGAAAATACAAATTTTAAAATTTAAAATAGGGCTATCCTTACTACTTTCTTCTTTTCTTTTAAACGCTCAAGAAAGTGATACTTCACTCACAAAGATAATGAATCTTGGAGAAGTCGAGATTGTTACCTTTAAAAAATTTGATGACCCAAATAAGCTAGATTCAAAAGAAATTCAAGCTTTCAATAAAGTGAATGTAGCTGATGCCTTGAATATGGTTTCGGGTGTGCATATTACACGGTCAGGAGCTAGAAATGATTCTTTAGTATCTCTACGTGGTTTTGGGTCTCGTCAAATTCCAATTTATATAGATGGAATTCCTGTATATATTCCGTATGATGGACTTGTTGATTTAGCAAGATTTACCACAGCTGACATTGAAAGAATAGATGTGTCTAAAGGGTTTTCCTCTATTATTTATGGACCTAATTCTTTGGGTGGAGCTATTAATTTGGTTAGCTCGAAACCGAGAGAGAAATTTGAATTCAATGGCTCTTTGGGTATGATTAATAACAATGGATATAAAGCAACTTTCTCATGGGCAGAAATTTACAATAACGAAGTGGGGAATGGTGTGTATGTTCTATTTGAAGAGAATGGGTTGTCGATTAAAGAAAAGGGCGACATGATTCTAATCTCAAAAAGTGATATAAAAACAGGACCTCGTCATGTTTTTTGGTTGAGTAGTATTGAAGTGAATAAAGTAGAATAAATGTATGACGTAAATCATATTATTGAAAAATAAATATGACTTATTTTACGCTATAGTTAAGAAGTTATAACGATGAATTTAAACTGGATAAAAGAAAAAGTACGTTTCGATCGAAATGAGTTTTCAGGAGCTTTTGGGGATATTGGAACTGATTTGCCATTGATTTTGGCAATGATATTGAGTTCCCAAATAAATGGAGCCAGTGTTTTTATTGTCTATGGCTTGATGCAATTGTTTACTGGATTTACCTACGGTATTCCGATGGCGGTTCAGCCTTTAAAAGCCGTCGCAACGATTGTAATTGCTGGAAGCATTGGAGGAGATGTTATTTTTGTTGGAGGATTTATGATAGGAGTTATTATGCTCGTTCTAACAATCAGTGGGGCTATTAAATGGTTGGGCAAAATAATTCCAATTTCAGTAATTCGAGGAGTGCAACTCGGATTGGGAATTACCTTAGCGAATATCGCTCTCAAAAAATATGTTTTACCAGATTCAGAATTTATACAGTATGCTTTGGTTTTTGTGGCATTAGTCGCAGGACTAATTTTTATAGGAAACAGGAAATATCCGCCAGCCTTTTTTATTTTAGGAATTGGGGTGATTTATTCTTTTGTGATGCATTTTGACTTGACTTTTTCTTTATTTAAAGAAGTATCTATACAATTACCTGATTTCCAAATTCCAAATTTTGAATTAGCAGCCAACGCGATTATTCTACTTGCGCTACCTCAAATACCCCTGTCACTTGGGAACTCAATCTTTGCAAGTCACCAATTAATAAAAGACTTATTTCCTGAAAAGCAAGTAGGTATTAATAAGATTACCTATACGTATTCTTTTATGAATATTTTTTCCCCACTATTAGGAGGTATTCCAGTTTGTCATGGTTCAGGTGGTTTGATGGGGCATTACAATTTTGGAGGAAGAACAGGTGGTTCAGTCGTGATATATGGTCTATTCTTTATCATCCTAGGAATTTTCTTTGCGACAGGAATACAAAATTTCTTTTACTTGATTCCATTACAGATTTTAGGGGTTATTCTCTTTTTTGAATCAATTTCTTTGATATCGATTGTCTTTAAAGATAAATATTCTAAAAATGAAATATTTGTAGTCGTTTTTGTTGGTTTGGCTGCGTTTACACTCCCTTATGGTTTCTTAATTTCAATGATATTAGGAACGCTTATTTACTATTATTTTAAGAAGAAGAAATCAGAGTCAAAAGAAGATGTGAAGTGTGTATGATATAAAACATGTTTTAAATAAAATAAAAAATAGAATTTTGTAAAAAGATAGCGTATGAAAGATGTAGAAAAGAGTGAATTAGTTGAGCAGGCATTTGAATTTTGGTTTAATGGACAAGAACATATCCGTTCTCCTTTTCCAAGTTATATTCACAATGAATTGAAGCAACGTGCAATTATTCGTTTTAATCAATGGTTAGATGGTCTGAAAGATGATTTGAAGGATGAGATTAACGATGAAATTGTAGCTGAAAAATTTGAAGAGATTCTATTTGAAGAGGCTCACAAGTTGGTTCTGACAGAAGATGAAAAAAATACCATTCTCTATCCTTTTTTACCTCGAGTTGGAGATCATCTGAATGATTATGAAGGGAAAAAAAGCGAAATTATTGATCGACATATATTAGCTGAAAAAGATGTTACCTATCTAAAAGTGAAATGTAAACGCATTGAGGATGATAATATCTGGGAAACATCTTTTGAGTTGCCAGTATAGTCTTTACAAATTAGTGTGATTTCACCAATTGGTCATTCTCATATTCATTTATTTGAAGAATGTTTCCTTTGGAATCATAGGAGATTTGTTCCCCATTTAGTAAGTTGTTCTTGTAAGTACTTTTAAGTATCACATGTTCCATGGTATCGTAAACAAACCAATCACCTTCTCTTTTGCCTCTGTGAAAAGATCCACTCAACTGTTTTTTTCCGTTTTTATGATACCAAGTCCATTGACCTTCACTCAGGTTATTTTCGGTTACTCCTGTGCGTATAGGTTTTCCGTTATCATATTCTAATACTTGTTTTTCTCGAGTAGAAAAATGATATATGGCAATGGCTATAATGATAAGAGCCGTGATAACCTTATGGGTGCTGTTGTAACTATACATATTTAATCGTGGCGACTTCCTCTAAAAACTTTAAAGATATGTAAAACAGCTGGAAAAATCGCATCCATAGATTCAGAAGCTCCTTTGGTGGAACCTGGTAAAGCAATGACGAGTGAATTATCTTTTACGCCTGCGATACTCCTAGAAAGCATAGATAAGGGTGTTCTTTCTTGCCCATAATGTCGTATAGCCTCTTCAATTCCCGGGATTCTCCTGTCGAGAAGTGGAAGTAGTGCTTCCGGTGTTACGTCTCGTGGGGAAAGCCCTGTACCGCCTGTATAAATAATTAGATTAGTTGATAAATCACAGTATTTTTTTAGTTTTTCTTGAATATCACTTGCCTCATCTGGAATAACTATATAATCTGATATTTGAACTCCATTTGCCATAAGTTTCTTTTGAATTACTTTTCCTGCTTTATCTTCTTTTAAACCTTTAGAGATGGTGTCAGAACATACGATTACAGCAGCATTTAGACCTAATTCAGTATATTTATCTCTCCAATCTGATTTTCCTCCGGCTTTGGAAAGTAGTTTGATGGTTGATATTTCGATGTTCTTATCAATCGGCTTGAGCATGTCGTACATAGTTAGGGCTATGACACTTGCGCCATGCATTGCTTCGACTTCTACACCTGTTTTATATATGGTTCTAACTTCTATAGAAATGTATATCTCTAATCCCTTGATGTCATATAAGACCGCTGTATATTCAATTGGTAAGGGATGACAATCTGGGATAGAATCACTGGTTTTTTTTACTGCAAACAACCCTGCGGTTTTTGCCATTTCAAAAACATCTCCTTTAGGAACAGTTTTGTTAACTATGGCGTCTATAGTTTCTTGCTTGGATACTCTTACAATTGCTTGTGCTATAGCTGTACGCAGCGAATTGCTTTTATGTGTGATATCTACCATGTCCTCTAAATTTTATTTAATCTATTCCTTTTTAATTGTCAGTCATCGTTTCTAAATTATCATTCCAAAATCGAGTGTTTTTCATTCCTTTTCGTCATTGTCAAATCGAGTGTTTTCTGAAAGAAAATGTATCGAGATTTGACTATGATTAAGTATTTACTTTCCATTGATGTGTTTGATCCTCAAAGATTTCCCTTCCAAATACAGGAGCTCTTTCTTTTATCTCCTCTACCACATATTCTAGCGCTTTTTGTGCCATTCTTCGGTGTTTAGATGAAACAAAAACAAATAAGCAGATTTCACCTGCTTTTACAATTCCTAAACTGTGATAGATGTGCATACACACTAAATCAAAACGGTCAAAAGCAGCCTCCCTAATTTCGTGAAATACTTTGTTTCCCATTTCTTCAAATGCAGTGTAGTCAATGGATTGAACGATTTTCCCATCAATGTCATCTGCTCTTACCTGACCCAAAAATAGTTGATGTGCCCCAATATTTGTCTTATTTTGGTGTTTTGCGATAGCCTCACCAATAAAGCTTGCCTCGATAGCTCCTGATTTAAAACAGTTTTTTAATGTCTTTTCCATAGTTCCAAAAATTCGTTAGTTATCCCATTTTGTAGATTAAATAATTGCTCTCTATTTAATTTCTTTTCTAGTATAGAAATAGCTCTCTCACTGCGAATACCTGACTTACATACGCAAACAATGTTCTTATTGGAAGGAATTTGATCTAATTTATCCTCTAATTCAAGAAGTGGGATTTCAACAACTTTTTCGAGTGATAATTTAGGCTGTTCATCGTGGTTTCGTACATCTAGAAATATAAAATCTTTTATGTTTTCTAATTCATTCCAGCTGATTTGCTGACAGGAAAAGTTACTACATGCTATTGATTCACTGCGTAATCCTGATTTTTCCAATAGCTCCTTATAAGGAATATTTTTTCGTTGAATAGTAATGCGTTGGGACTGATTGTTTAAAATGTTTATAAGTAATATTTGACCATTTAGTAAGCTGCCTATACCCGTAATCATTTTTATGGTTTCCATGGCTTGGTATATCCCGATAATGCCAGGAAGGATGCCTAATACACCATCTTCATTGCAATTTAGTATATTTTTATTTTCTTCTTTTTCAGGAAAAAGACAACGATATGTTGGACCATTCTGATAATTAAAGACACTTACCTGACCTTCATAGCGGTAAATTGCGCCATACACAAAAGGCTTATCAAGAAGAATGCAAGCATCATTTATTAAATAACGAGCTGTAAAATTATCCGTACAATCTACTATGACATCATAATCTGTAATGATATCTAAAATATTATCATGAGATAAAAAGCTAGGGTATGCTTTGATTGTGCAGTGAGGATTTATAAGTTGTAGTTTTTCTTTAGCTACTTCTACTTTTTTCTTTCCAACCGAATGGATATCGTAGAGCGTTTGTCTATGTAAATTATGCAGTTCTATACTATCTCCATCTGCAATACCGATATGTCCTATCCCCGCCCCAACTAAATATTGTAAAGCAGAACTTGCCAATCCACCTGCACCCACAACAAGGACTCTTGATGATTTAAGTTTCACTTGAGATTCTGCACCAAATTGATGGAGTGCTAATTGTCGTTTATAATATGTCTTTTCTTCTTTTGTAAACATAGTTTATCCACCTGAGAAAGGAGGTAATAAAGAGATTGAACTAAAGTTTCTTGAATCAAATCTTTCCACAATTTCAGTATCAATAGCTACCTGGAATGGGAGATGTGCCAATTGACTGTAAAGTGATACAAATAAAGTTCTTGCATCAGTTTGTTCACTTATTTCCAATTCGAGTGTTTCGGAGTCTTTCCCAATAGCTTCTGCTATCATTCCATAATAATTAACAAGGCACATTTTCTTCATAATATTGTAGGCTTTTTTTGTCGTTAATATTAGCGAATACTAATTCTATGTCGTCTATTCCATAATTGTCTTCTGAAAAATTTAAAATAGATGTTTGTGGATAATTAATGAGATTCTGTGCTTTTAATTCATTCTTATCTAAAAGTGATTTAATAAAATGGATAGCACTTTTTTTATAACACCCGATAAGAGGATAATAAATTCCATCTAATTTTGGGAATGTGATCTCATGATTCTTATTTGTTTGAATTAAAACATCTATAAGTTCAGGTGTTATAAATGGGGAGTCACAGGGAATAATAATATTCTCTTCGTTATTTGACATCTTTAGCGCAGAATAAATCCCTCCTAATGGTCCTTTTTCAGGAATCACATCAACACAAATAGGGTATGGGTAATGGGAAAATTTAAAAGGAGAATTTGTGTTTATAATAATATCACAAATACCATACTGCAAGAAAGTTTCGATAATAAAATCAATAAAGTATTTATTAGAAAGTTGTACAAAACATTTATCTTCTCCCATTCTGGAGCTTTTTCCGCCTGCTAATATGATTCCAGTAACGTTCATTTTACATATGCTAACTTAGACAGTTCATTGTCTAAGAAATTTTTGTTAGACTCAATTATAGAATCGTAAATATGAACGAGATGTTTACCTGTTTTACTTAAACAAGAACCACCACCATTTACGCCCCCCGCTTCTCCAATTACCAAGGGTTTTGTAAAATTGGAATTCATAGAATTTACTAATCCCCATGCTTTTTTATAGGACATTTTCATTTCTTTAGCAGCTTTGGAAATAGATCCAAATTTTTCAATATTTCTTAATAAATCAATTCTTCCTTGACCTAGGAATGATTCATTATTTGATTTGATCCATATTTTACATTCTATCTGAAAATTCGACATACGTTATATTCTCTAATATACTACACAAATTTCGTTTTATCCAATTTAAATAAATATGATATAAATCATAATGCCGAATGAATTTTGATTCAGTTAATAGTTTTAATTATTGAAGAGAAATGATCTCTACTTTTTCGCCTTTTTCAATTTTTTCTACTCCTTCTGGAAGTATAATTAAACAGTCGGCATGAACGAATGAAGAAAGCATGGCTGAGCTTTGGTCTTTCAAAATACTTACTTCAGTTTTACTTTTCTTACCTTTTAAGAAATAGGTTAAATTCTTTGATTTTACATAATTGTCATCTATAACTCTATGAGAATGGGATAGTTTAAGCTTGTCATCACCTAAATATTTGCCGAGTGCCTCCAAAACATAAATATAAAATGAAGTTAAAACAGCTGCTGGATTCCCAGGAAGTGCAAAAATAATTTTATTATCTTTCATTCCAAAGTAGAGTGGTTTGCCGGGTTTTTGTTTTACTTTATAAAATAATTCTTGAACTCCACACTCAACGAGAACATCATGAACGAAATCGTAATCCCCTACAGAAATCCCCCCTGTGAAAATGATAAAGTCATATTTCTCAATAGCCTCTTTAGCAATGGTATTTGTGCTTTCTGGGTCGTCTTTCACTATTTTTACATCAGCTTTAAATCCCTGACTTTGAAGAGCGGCTTTAAGTGTGTAAGTATTTGACTCGTAAATTTTTCCAGGAGTTAATTTTTCTCCTTGCGGTAGGAGTTCGCTTCCTGTGGCAATAATTATAATCGTAGGTTTTTTATAAACGGATACTGTGGAAATTCCTAGCATAGCTAAGTATCCAATTGAGCCGGGTGTTAGTTTAGTGCCTTTAGATAAAATAAGCTCCCCTGTCTTAGTTTGCTCTCCAATAGGTCGTATATTCTCTTCTGCTTTTACTACTTTATTTATAGCAATTGTTTTAACATCAACAAGTTCTACATCTTCCTGTTTGATTACAGCTATTGTGTTGGAGGGTAACATTGCACCCGTAAATATTCGCACTGCATCTCGTTCTCCTATTTGAATATCTTCTGCATTATCACCAGCAGCAACTTCTCCTGCTATTGAGTAAATTAAAGATTCTGAAATATGAGAAATTGCATAGCCATCCATAGCTGATTGTGCAAAAGGAGGGAAATAGATAGGTGAATATATGTCTTTACTCAAGATGTGATTTAAAGCATATTCTATATCTATATGAATTTCTTTTCCTTTTGAGACATTTTTATCAATAATATCTATGGCTTGAATGTGAGATGTCATATTTTTTATTGTAAAAATAGAAATGTTTAACATGTATTAATATGACATAAATCATATAAATATATGTTTGATTTTTTGTTTTTTATACTACATTTACCATGAATTTGTGACTAAAAAATAAATCTTATGAAAAAGTTGCCACCACAAATGAAATGTAGTGAATGTACTCATTCTAATGGATTGTTTTGTTGCCTTTCGGATACTGAAAAAGACGTGCTAAGTGAAGGTAAAGGATTTGGTTATTATAAAAAAGGTCAAGTTATTTTTAATGAAGGTAACTTTGCACATGGGGTCTTTTGTGTTTCTAAGGGTAAGATTAAATTATCTAAATTAGGAAAGGAAGGGAAAGAGCAAATCACCCGATTGGCTAATGCAGGAGAAATTATTGGATATCGTGCCTTTTTAAATGGAGAAGTTTATAAAGCAACTGCAACAGCACTTGAAGATTCCTATATCTGCATGATTTCAAAAGATAAATTTATGAATACTTTAGGAACAAATGGTGACTTATCTTTAAAGCTTTTACGTCTTATTTCGAAAGATTTAAAGACAGCTGAAGAGCATATTGTGGATATTGCACAAAATACTGTAAAAGAAAGAGTAGCAAGGTCTTTAATGGAAATGATTGAAACTTTTGGTTTTACCAACGATAAGAAAACGATTGATGTAACAATGACGCGATCTGAAATTGCAGATATGTCAGGTACAACAACCGAGTCTGCCATTCGCTCTTTACTTCAATTGAAAAAGGAAAAAGTGATTGATTTAATTGGAAAAAATATTAAGATTTTAAATCTAATGCAATTGGAAAAAATGGCTAATGTAGTGTGATTTGCTTAAAACTTATTGTTGGGCGTATTCATTCAATCTTTTCAGATCTATGATATGAATGTTCTTTGCGTCTAGTTGAATAATTCCTTCATTCTTAAATTCAGTTAAAGCCCTTACTACAGTTTCATAACGAGTTCCAACTAAACTAGCCATATCTTTTCGTGATAAAGTCAGACTAATTTTCGTCTTGTCTGTTTTATCAAACCCAAAGGCCTCTAAATTTTTTAGAACACCTGCTGCAACTTGACTCTTCATAGGGAGAGTGGTAGCTAAATTTTCGGATACTCGTAATTCTTCTGCAAAAAACATGACCATATAATAAGCAAATTCAGGATTGCTTTTTACTAAAGTTTCAAAAATATTCATAGGGATTAAAAGTACGCTACAATCAGTGAGGCAGTGTGCTGTAATCGTGTATTCCCAGTTTCCTCCAAAACCTCTATGACCAATGAAATCATCTTTGGTTGCCAATCGGATGATGCGTTGACCCCCAGCTCCTGATTGTCGGGTTACTTTCACTTTCCCTTCTAGAATGAGGTAAATACCTTTCGTCTCTTCGCCTGATTGGAAGATGATTTCTTTACGTTTCAAATCAATGATTTTGCTATGAAAATTCACAAAATCTAACCATTCCTTTGTGCAATATTTGTCTAAGATCATATTGTCTTGATTTTATCAAGCGCAATATACTAACAAAGATAGATTATAGACAAGAGAATGTTTATGATTAATATCATGCTAACCTCCGATTGTGGTCATGGTGCGATTTAGATACGAAGGTTTTACTGTGTTATCCGAATTAAAGAAGCCTCCTCTTTCTTTAGCCTTGTGTAGGATATTTTGAGTTATAATAGGCAGGATATCTTGCTGGTTTCGTAGGGCATTCAGCAAATCACTCTCTGAAGCAGAAAATAGACAGTTCTTTATTTTTCCATCGGCAGTTAGACGTATTCTGTTACAAGAATCACAAAAAGGGTTAGTCACAGAACTAATAATGCCAAATGAGCCAATTGCTCCTTTTATTTGGTAATTTTTGCACGTATCATTCTTGCTGTCTTCTAAGCGAAGTATATTATCTTCTCCGAAATGTGTGTTAACTTTTTCTAAAATTTCTTTTAAAGAGACCTGCTTGCTTTTATCCCAATTGTTACCATCAAAAGGCATGAATTCGATAAAACGTAATCGTACTCTTTTATCGGCAACCCAATTGATAAAGTCTATAATTTCATCATCATTTGTCCCTTTAATAAGTACTACATTAATTTTCACATCAAAAAAAGAATCAGCTATGATTGAATCAATATTTTCCTTAATTCGTGTAAAATAATTTCTCCTAGAAATGGCATTAAATCTATCTTCTTGTAGAGAGTCTAGACTTACGTTAATTTTTCGAAGCCCTGTTTGTTTAAATAAATCGATATAGCGATCTATTAAGATTCCGTTGGTAGTAATGGCTAACTCAACAGGTAGTTTTCCTAATTCATATAAAATTTCCTCTATATTTTTCTTAATTAAGGGCTCTCCCCCAGTTAGTCGAATTTTTGTAATACCTAAATCAACAAAGGTTTGAGTGATATGTAATAATTCTTCAGTTGTCATAAATTCTTTCTTATCTCTCAACTGTATGCCTTCTTCAGGCATACAGTAGAAACAACGTAAATTACATCGTTCTGTGAGAGAAATACGAAGGTAATTATGTCTTCGTCCAAATTTATCTACCAAAAATTTTTCAGGCATTTTCATTAATTATTCTAAAATCTTCTTCTGTTAAAAGTTGTTGAGATAGAGGAAAGAGTGTTTCATCTTCTCTGAAGATGTGCAAACGTAATAATTCTACTAATTCACGTGCTGTATTATAAGCTAAATCCCATGTCAGAAATCGTGATTCAGGATCTCGTAATCTATGAGCAAGCCCAAATAAATTAAATGACAAAGAGCCTAATTGAATAAATTTAATATGGTCATCCTCCATAACGTCTATTGCTGTTCTTTCTTCAGAACCATTTCCATGTTCTCCAGATTCTATTAATCTTTTATGTAAAATCCTAAAATAATAATGTTCTTCCTTTTCATTATGGGGAAGAATATGGTTATCGAAGTAAGTGTAGAATTTATTGAAAGCATCAGCCACTTCACTATTGAAAGCATAATGGGTTTCTTTGAAACGAATTAAAGCTTCATCAAATAACTTTAATTCTTCTTTCACCTCTTTGTGTTCATCTACTAAATTCTGTATAAAATGATTCGCATGTTCATAATCTAATCCAATAGCTGTAGATTTATCGTATGCTTCAGGTGGATCCATGGGAGACATTTCACTTTCTCCTTCCTTTTGGGCGTTTACCATGATAGGATCATCATCTCTTAATTCCTTGTTGATTTTTTTCATATCCTCTCCAAATGCACCAGTTTTTGGTTGTCTTTTTGGAAATACGCGCTCTCCTGTTTCTGGGTCTATGATTTTCATTGTATATGCCGTTATATTTTTTGGTAAATATCGCAGGATAGTGATGTTAAAACAATGATTTAAATCATACAATCAAAGTCTTTTCTTTGCTGTATAATCCTTCGAGGAGGAATAGTGTCGATATTTAATGCTAATATCTGTATATTATTCTGATAAATAGTTGATTACTTTATCATCCCACATGATCAAAATAAGTCATTTGCCTTATTGCAAAAAGATACAATTTTGATTTAAAATTGTATCATATTTTAAATCTATATCTATAAAAAAAATAAATACAACTATTGCTGCTTTAGCTATTTCCCTCTTTGGCTTAAACAGTGTTGTAGCACAAAATTACTTCGAACTACCACAATGGAAACTAAGGACGATATTCACCCCATGACTGTTATCGTAAAATCTACAGACGGTGGTAAGAATTTCACTCAACTTTCTATTCCATTTGATGATATGGTTCATAATAAGAAGCAGGTGGTTTATCATCCTTATACTAATAAGTTTTATTGTATAGATATCTTTGGAGGAATATTTGAATCTTCTGATGATTGTATGACATGGACTTGTATTTCAGATGTTACACTAGGAGCTTCTGTATTTGGAAGTATTGCCGTAGGAAAAGATTATCTATTCGCAGCATCTCTTCCACCATCTATTGACGAGAATAAGAATTATACGCAACATTTATATCGTTATGAAATTACAGGAGGAAGTACCCCATCTAGCATAGAAAAAGAAGGAACACTATTTAATGTATCCATCTATCCTAATCCTGCATCACAATTTGTAAATATTGAAAATATCCCACTGAATTCATCATTAAAAATAGTTGATATTACAGGAAGCGTAGTTTATCAATTAAGTCATACAAATGAAGCAGTGCAAGTTTCTACTACAAAATTCGAAAGCGGAGTTTATTTTATCCAGATTGAAAATGATGGAGCAAGAGCTACGCGTAAATTGATTGTGAGTAAGTAAATTATTTTCTCTTATAGGAAAGGCTAACGATTTCGTTAGCCTCTCTTTTTTATTTAAAATACCATTTTAGAGGTATTGTCCTACCGATATTGCATATCTATTTTTGCAAAAATTATTTGTATTTAATCTAAATAAAGTTAGAATGCGTATTTTTTTCTTTTTTTCAACATTTCTTATTGGATGTTTGTCTTTTGCTCAAACTGGAACTGTTACAGGTAAAATAACGAATAAACAGAATGCACCAATTACTCATGTAAAGGTATCCCTAAAAAACACAGATTATACTTCTACTACAAACGAAGATGGAGAGTATCAATTAGAAGGAGTTTCTTATGGGAAATATATGCTAATTTTTAATCATGAGTCATTTGCACCTGACTCTGTACAAATTAATATTGAAACGCATCATAAGAAGGTAGACCATATTTTAACTATTCCTATTATAACTTATGGAGAGTTGGAAGTTATAGGAAATCAAAATAAACGTCAAAACGATATAGAAGCGATTACCAGAATTCCTATAAATCCAGCGGATCAAATTCAAAATACTTATGTGCTTGATGAGATGTTATTCACAATGCAAGATGCACAACAGGTGTCAGATGCCACACGTAATATCTCTGGTATTTCAGTTTTTGCAACTCATGGTGGTGTTAGACAGTCCATGTCTATTCGAGGTTTTAGAGGGGTACCACTCTTAAAAAATGGGATACTCATTTCTAAAGATACGGGAGGTCGTGGATTTGCCTCTGATTTTGAAGGGATAGAATCAGTACAGGTCATAAAAGGAGCAAATTCTCTAAACATGGGGGCTGCTACTAGTTACGGAAATGCAGGTGGTATGATTAATCTTGTAACTAAAAATCCACGTTTTGTCAACCAAGGGAAAGTATCCATGAGATATGCCTCTTTTAACTCCTATCGTCCAACTTTTGATATTGAAGGTTTAATTGGGAAAAATAATAAAGCTGCTTTTCGAATAGATGGAGCTTATGAAAACGCTAGGAATTATCAAAACATAAAAGGAGTAGGGAAGGAGAGTTTTTATATCAACCCTTCTTTAGCTTTTAGACCTGATAATAAAACAAATATTATCTTAGAAATGGATTATTATAATATATCTCAGACCTTTGATCCTGGTACTGTGAATCTCGACCCTCAAAATGAACGAAATGAACTGTACGAGCTACCACAAGATCAATTTTTAGGCTTTATAGGCAATAATATTACGCAAAAACTATTGACCTCTTCACTTCGTGTGAAACGTAATTTGCTGCCTAAACTATATATTCGTGGAACAGCTATTTACTCAAATTATGATTCTCGAGGAACATCTTCTGCTTTATCAGCAATAGATTCAATTAATCATGTAAAGGTAAATGAATTTCAAAATACGATTTATAAACGTTCAATTGAAAGATCTAAAGAACATTCTGATAAAAATTTTGTAGCTCAGATTGATTTAGTAGGAGACCATATTCAAACGGGAATTGTAACACACACATTTCAAGCTGGTTTTGATTTTAGAACTTATAATGTAGAAGAGCGAAAGTTTAACTCCATGGTGATTGATACTATAGATGTGTTGGAGAGAGTAACTAATGATTTGCCTAAAAATTTGAAAGATTTTTCATTACTAAGCACAACGCTTACTACTACCGTCAGTACGGGTATTTCCGCACAAGAGATTATTGATATTGCTGATAGAGTTACTATAATGGGTGGTGTAAGATTAGGTACAAGTAGAAGTTCAACACCAACGGCAGCAACTACCTTAACGGGCTTTTATTTGAATCCCTATGCTGGCTTAAAAGTGAGATTATGGAAAGAGATTAGCCTCTTCGGAAATTATACAAATACGTCAGATCCTCAAAATGCTCAGTTCTTAGATGAAAATAATAAACCTCTTGGGGCAGAAACTTTTCAGCAGTTTGAAACAGGAATTAAAACTTCATGGTTTAACAAACGCCTCCGAGCTAGTGCTGTTTATTATAGAACTATTAATAATGGGATGAATATGCAGGCTGCCATTCGTAATGAAAATACCGGTGTTATTGAGCTACAGAATTATTATTTTAAAGGTGGATTAGCTGTTTACCAAGGAATAGAGGTGGATGTCATCGGACAGATTGGAGAAAACTGGTATTTAGCAGTAGGTTTTGCAAAGATGGAAGGTGTATATAAAGAATCTACTAAGTTTACAAATGGATCTTCTGTTAAGAATATACCAGATTATACGGCTAATGCGTATGTGAATTATTCATTCAATTCAAAATCTGTATTAAAAGGTTTGTCCATGGGGGTAGGTTTCTATTATATAGGGAAAATGGCACATAATGATTGGACGAACGCTCAAACTGAGTATCATGGTATTGTACCAGGTCTAGAACCTTGGGATCAGAAAGCGTATTACACTCTAAATGCTAACTTAGGTTATGATTTTGTTTATTCAAATAACCCAATATTGAGAGGGTTTAATATACGTTTAAATGTGAATAATATTACAAATAGCATTGGCTATCAATCATATCGACTGGTTACAGTAAACAGGATAACACCATTGAATTATTCTGTAAGTCTATCTTACCGATTCTAAATGGAATCTATAAATTATGTTAGATTGAAGGAAATCTTCATTCAGATTTCATCCCTATAAAACTTATTTGTAACTTTGCATTCCCAAAATCTAAAAAGAATATGACTCATTCAATTAAACCGGGTGTTGCTTTAGGAAAAGATGTTCAAGCAATATTCAAATATGCAAAGGAAAATAAATTTGCATTACCTGCTGTAAACGTTGTGAATTCTTGCACTATTAATGCAGCTATGGAAACTGCAGCTAAGGTAAATGGTCCTATCATTATTCAATTCTCCAATGGAGGTGGAGTTTTTAATGCTGGGAAATTTTTAGATAATGCTAATGAGAAGGCTGCTATTGCTGGAACAATTGCTGGGGCTCGTCATGTACATCTATTAGCTGAAATGTATGGAGCAACAGTAATTCTTCATACAGATCACTGTGCTAAAAAATTATTGCCTTGGTTAGACGGTTTATTAGATGCAAGTGAAGAAGAATTTAAACGAACTGGAAAACCTCTTTTTAGTTCACATATGCTTGATTTATCTGAAGAACCTCTTAAAGAGAATATTGAAATAAGCAAACGATATCTTGAAAGAATGAGTAAAATGGGAATGACTCTTGAAATTGAATTAGGTATTACTGGTGGAGAAGAAGATGGAGTTGATAATACGAACGTTGATAATAAATTATTATATACGCAACCAGAAGAAGTTGCTTATGCTTATGAGGAACTATTAAAAGTAAGCGACCAGTTTACGATTGCTGCTGCTTTTGGTAATGTTCACGGGGTATATAAACCTGGGAATGTAGTTCTTTCTCCTAAAATCTTGAAAAATTCACAAGACTATATTCAGAATAAATATAATACTGGTTCCAACCCAGTTGACTTTGTTTTTCATGGAGGATCGGGTTCTACATTAGCTGAAATTCGTGAGGCAATTGATTATGGTGTTATAAAAATGAACTTGGATACAGATCTTCAATATGCATTTAATGAAGGCGTCCGTGACTATATGACTAAATATAAAGACTATTTAGGGTCTCAGATTGGTAACCCAGAGGGAGAAGAAAAGCCTAATAAAAAATATTATGATCCGCGCAAGTGGTTGAGAGATGGAGAGCTCACTTTTGTAAAGAGATTAACTCAGTCTTTTGAAGATTTAAATAATGTGAATACATTGAAATAGAAATATTTCTCTAATATAAAACTGAATAAAATGGCTATCGATTGGTTTAAAAGAAAAAATGAGGGAATTCAAACTTCCACAAAAGATAAGAAAGAAACTCCAGAAGGACTTTGGTATAAATGCCCGAAATGTCAGACAGTGATTCCTTCTGATGATCATGCAGCTCATCTCTATACATGTGAACGTTGTAGTTATCATGAGAAAATTGGTTCTGAGGAATATTTCCAAATTTTATTTGATGATGGGAAATATAAAGAATTAGATAAGAATCTAACTTCAGGTGATCCTTTAAATTTTTCAGATACGAAGAAATATGTTGACCGAATCAAAGATACTCAAGCAAAAACAGGATTGAAAGATGCAATCCGCACTGCACACGGAACTATCGATGGGCAAGAGTTTGTAATTGCTGCCATGGATTTCAAATTTATTGGAGGTTCTTTAGGCTCTGTGGTAGGTGAGAAGATTGCTCGTGCTATTGATAAAGCAATTAAATTAAAGGCACCTTTTATGATTATTTCTAAGTCAGGAGGCGCTAGAATGATGGAAGCTGGACTTTCATTAATGCAAATGGCAAAGGTGAGTGCTAAGCTAAATCAATTATCAGAAGCAAAACTACCATATATTTCATTTTTGACTGATCCAACAACGGGAGGTGTAACTGCTTCTTTTGCTATGCTTGGAGATATTAATATTGCAGAGCCGGATGCGTTAATTGCTTTTGCAGGGCCACGTGTTGTGAAAGAAACCATTGGACATGATTTACCTATGGGATTCCAACGTTCTGAATTCGTACTAGAACATGGCTTCCTTGATTATATCGTAGAAAGACAAAATTTGAGAGAGGAATTATCTAAATCCGTTCGTTTATTTATGAACTAAAAAATTAAAATCTCCACTTAAGTGGAGATTTTTTTTGTCATAAGCTTAATAAAATGCCTCACTATCTTATTTCAAGTAATGTTCCTTTAGGAAAATCTCATGATGCCTTACATGTCCTACTAAAAAGGCAAACAATGCGCGTGAACTTATAGGCTTATTTGAAGCGATTCCCATTTGTTTTAAATCTTCATCCCGTAAAGATTTAAAAAGAGCGATGGCTCCTTTTCTTACCAAAATAAATTCTTCAATAAGGTCATCCATTGTACGATCGTTGAAATTAGTAGCAAGCACATAAGCGTCTTCATCAAAGCCAGGGATAGGAGATTTGTCGTTGCGTGCAATACGGAAAGCACAGTTTAACTTGACACGTTCGGTGTCAGTATTGTGTCCAATAATTTCTTTCACTGTCCACTTTCCAGGTGCGTAGCTGAATAATTCTTTGTCTTTTGGGATGTTTCTAACAAATTGAACATAGTTTTCTAATTGCGATTCTAATTCTTCTTGTAAATCGCTATCTACTAATTCCAAATAGTGTTTGAAATATTCGGGATACTCATTGGATGGAATATTGATTTTCATATGGAATGATTTTGTTCTAAAGTTAACTATTTATTATAAGTCTAGGTATTGTTTATAGAGTAATTGCATGAGCGCATCACATCTTTTGCGTTCCTCACTCAAAGCTTCTTCTGATTCAAAAGTATTGGTTAAATATTTCTGATAATCAAGATGGAAGGTAAATTTACCCCGAGGAGATACCCAACCAAACCCTCTAGTAGTGGCATGCAAAGCATAAGGAGGTGTTTCTGCACTTAAAAGATTTTTGCTCCAAGGATAATCATCTGTTTGAATATTTAGTTGTTGTAGCAGCGTTTGAGCGATATCCGATTGTGAACCTATCTTGTCAATAACTAAGCCTTTAACTTCATCTTTCAAAGCAGGTCCATAAAAAAGGAGAGGGATATGGTAGAATTCAGAACTATTTGGGTTGGTCTCATACGGAGAGGCATGCCCATGATCAGCTACAATAACGAATAACGTATTTTGATACCACGGTTCTTTACTGGCATTCTTTATAAAATCAGATATACATTCATCGGCATATAAAACAGAATTCATAAAGTCTGCCTCTTTCCCTTTCCATTTTGCTTTTCGTGGAGCAGGGCAGTCATAGGGAGAATGAGTACTTCCCGTAAAAGCACATTCTAAAAATGGTTCCTTTTGTTGATTGATTTCGTGTAAGAATAACTTGAATAAATCTTCATCATAATAATTGAGTTTTCCCTTTCTATATCCTGTAGGGAAATCAGATTCGTCGTGAATGCGTTCAAACCCATGGTCATTAAAATAGCTGCCAATATTTCCATATTTTAAATCTCCACTAAAGTAAAATCCCGCCGTATATCCCAATGGTTTTAATGTTTGATTTAGGGCAGTGAGTTTACGATGTTTAGCCGGTTGCATGGTGATAAAGATTTCTGGTAATGCAGGATAACCTGAGAAAATACTAGAATTTCCTACTTCAGATGTAGTCGATGTAGAATAAATATTTGTAAATAAGATTCCCTCTTTTGAAAGACTATCAAATTCGGGAGAAGCTCCGGGTTCTCCTGTAATTCGGTTACTGACCTTAGCTGTCCAACTTTCGAGAATTAGAAAAATAATATTTGGCTTTTTCGTATTTAAAATTTCTATCTCTGAGGTCTTGTCATAGGTATAAAAATCATGAAGTATTTGTTCGATTTCACTTTCCTTATAATTACTTAAAAACTCACCAATATTTGAACGACGATAAAGTATAAAGCTCTTCCCAAAGAAATAAGGAGAATTTACCGAGACATCATTGAGAACATAATTCTTGGAATAATAGGCTGCATCAATATTAATGGGTATCTGTTGCCAACCACCTCGCGCAAATAGAAAATAAAATCCAAGTAATAGAGGTAAAATAGGTATGAGAATGACAGTCTTTAGCTTCCAAGATATCTTTGGCTGCTCGGGGATTTGTTTAAATAGCCAATTAAGTATTTTAATTCCAAAAATAATTTCTAAAATACTATAGACAACAAACCAAATAGTCATACTATAATCAGCTGTTCTAAATACTTCATCAGGATTGATGAGGTGCACAAATACCCGGGCGCTTAGTTTTGAATTCCACTCTGCATACGCATTTATTTCTCCGGAATGAATAAATACAACAAGTAATAATTCAATGATTATGAAGAGCTTAAATAAGTAAATTAATATTCTTTTAGGAAATAGCGAGTAAACCGTAATTAGAATAAGTGGAATAGCACTGAGTAAACTTCCAGTAGTAATATCCAAGCGAATAGATTGGAAAAATACTTGAATCCATTCCCAAAAGCTAGTACCTGAGAGTCTATCTAGATTATGAATAGAAAAAAGAATACGTTGAAAGTCAAAAACTAATATCCAAAAAAGAAGAAGGAAGGCAAAATTGCGTAGTATTCTCAACCAGATATTCATGTCCAAAAAGAGATTTCTCTTATTTTTCTTCTGTTTCAATTTCTAAAGAAGCACATTCTTTAGCTTTTTCTTGCAATTCAATAGCATCCATTTCTTGAAAAGTTTTGCAAACAGAATCCCTTTTCTCAATTAAAAGATGCAAACTATCAGCTCCTTCTTGTGTAGCTTCTCGTGAAAAGAAAGATTCAGATAACTGATTCACAGCCTGTCCCGCTTCGACACAATCACAAATTGTAGATTTTCCATTATTGGAATTACAGGCTAATAAGGTGAAAACGAGGGATAGTAAAATAATGCTTCTCATAGATTAACTATTTTTGTCAAGAACCTTAGGAATTCGGATGTAATCTGAATCCTTTTTAGGAGCATTCAGCAAGATTTCTTCATGAGAAATAGATGTTTTAGGCTCATCGTCTCTCAGAATGTTAATTTCATTAGATAGGTAAATCAAAGGCTCTATATCGTCTGTGTTTACTTTTTCTAATTTTCCCATAAAATCAAGAATTCGTTGCATATTTTCTTTGATTTCTTCTCTTTCCTCTCCTGAAAATGAAAGTTTTGCCAACTGAGATATATGATCGATTAATTCATCATTAAATTCCATGTCCTCTGTATTTGAAACAAAAATAGTGATTCTTTTTGAGTGATTAAGATAAAAATGATTTTAATTATGCAAGTCTTTGGTTGAGTGTCTGACAAAACATTATTTTTGTAACACACATCATAAAAGAAACTATGAGTAGAGTTTTAACAGGAATTCAAAGTACAGGTGTTCCGCATTTAGGAAATTTATTAGGAGCCATCATTCCCGCTATTGATATGGCAAATAAAGGAGAGAATGAATCTTTCCTGTTTATTGCTGATTTACATTCATTGACTGCTATTAAAGACGGTGTATTATTGCGTGAAAACACGTATGCAGTAGCTTCTGCTTGGCTGGCTTTTGGTTTGAACCCTGATAAAACGGTTTTTTATAGACAAAGTGATGTGCCCGAGGTAACAGAGTTAGCCTGGTATTTAATGTGTTATTTTCAATATAATCGATTGATGCTAGCTCATTCTTTTAAGGATAAAGCAGATAGAATGCAAGATGTGAATGCTGGACTTTTTACCTATCCGATGTTAATGGCTGCTGATATTTTAATGTATGATGCTGAAAAAGTTCCTGTAGGGAAGGATCAATTGCAACATCTTGAGATGACACGGGATGTAGCTCAAAAAATTAACTCACATATAGGTAAAGACTTATTTGTTCTTCCAGAAGCCGTTATTCAACAAGAAGTGCAGATTATTCCTGGGACAGATGGTGAAAAGATGAGTAAATCACGGAATAATTTTATAGACATCTTCTTACCTGAAAAAGAATTGAGAAAACAAGTAATGAAGATTGAGACGGATAGCACTCCCATGGAAGATCCAAAAGATCCAGAGAAATGTAATGTGTTTACTATTTATAAATTGATTGCAAATACAACTCAAATTGAAGAATTAGCTCAAAAATATAGAGCCGGAAATTTTGGGTATGGACATGCAAAACAAGCTCTGTTTGAGCTGATAATGGAGAAATATAAAGTCCAAAGAGAACGTTTTAATTACTTCATTACACATAAAGAAGAAGTGGATGATATTTTAGGAAAAGGAGCTGAAAAAGCTAAGCAAATAGCCTATCAAACTTTATTTAGAGTTAGACGAGAACTGGGATATTGAATTTTGAGATTCAGTATAGTTAACCTCTCATCATTTTTACTCCCGAGGATTTCAGTTGCTCGGGGTCTATTTGTAAATTATTTTTCATTTTTTTAAAACTTTACAAATAAATACATGAATAATTATTTAGATTTATTAGCCTTTTATACATGCAAAACGGGTTAAAATTAATTTTATAGCCGTATTCCTATCAAGCATACATCATCTGTTTGTTCATACATGTTTTTCCATTTCTCAAATTTTTTGGAAAGTATCTCTTTTTGAACTTCCATTTCATGATGCTGTATATCAAGTAGATATTCACGTAACTGTTCTGATGATAATTCTTTCCCTTCATCACCACCTTTTTGACCAGTGTATCCATTTGTAAAAGTGTAAATACTATCACCTTCCTTTAATTGAATGGTATGTGTCTCAAATGGCAAGGAGTTGGAATGTTTTCCAATAACTTGTTTTGCGGGTGCATATTCTTCTATTTGGGGAATCCCCTTCTGAATAATCCAAAGAGGAATATTTGCCCCAGACCAAGTTAATTGATTGTTTTGGAGTAAACAAAGTGAAATATTGATTCCTTCATTTATTAAACTTTCATCTTTCTTAAACTCTTGAAGAAGTAGTTCGTTCATTTTGTTTAAGATTTCTCCGGGATCAGTTAAATTATATTCTCGAATACTTCTATTTAATGCATGATTGCATACAACGCTAACCATAGCTCCTGGCACACCGTGTTCTGTACAATCTACGATAGCAAATAAGAGTTTATCCTCTTTCTCTTGAAACCAATAAAAATCGCCTGCTACAATATCTTTTGGTTTAAATAAAACAAATGAATAGGGGAAGATTTTTTTGATAAGATGGAGAGGAGGGAGCATAGCAGATTGTATTCTTTTAGCATAGGTTATACTGTCCGTAATTTCGTGATTTTTCTCTTCGACTAATTGTTTCTGAATCTCTACTTCTTTCTTCTGTTGACTAATTATTTCGTTATCTTTCATCTTATTTCGATAACTTCGTAATACAATTATTGTTAGTAAAAGCAGAAGTACAAATCCAATAATAAAACTATTACGTTGCAACACTTGTTTCTCTGATTTTTCAGCATTTAAAGCATCTTTTTTTTCTTGTTCAGCCTTCTGTAGAGCCTCTTTCTTATCGAACTCATATTGCATCTCCTTTTCTATACTTGCTTTCTGATTTTCATCATTTAAAACACTGTCAGTGTACAATATATATTGTTGAAAAGCATTATATGCTTCTTTATGTTTGTTCAGATGCACATAAGTATCTGATAAATTATCATATACGCTACTAATTAATAATTTATCTCCAAGATCTTTAGCAATTACCAAAGCCTGTAGAGTAACGTCTTCTGCCTTGTTGTAAAGCTTTTGTTTGTTGTATAGTTTACCTAGGTTGGTTAAATTAATGGCTAGTCCTCTATTATTTCCTGTCTGACGATTAATATCTAAAGCTTTACTGTAATATTCTTCTGATTTTTCGAAATCACCTAATAAGTCATAAATAATAGCAATGTTTCCAATGTTAGTTCCAATCCCAGATATATTATTAATCTCCTCGTTGATATTTAAAGAAAGAGAATAATACTCAAGAGCTTTTAGATAATCTTTCTTATCTCTATAATAGATTCCAATATTACTAAGATTTGCGGCTTGTCCAGACTTATTTCCTGTCTCTTCATATATTTCAAGAGCTTTCAAGTGATATTCTAAAGTACCCTTCTTATTTCCAAGTTGTCTTTGTACTAAAGCAATATTTCCCATATTAGCAGCCTGACCTTCTTTATCTCCTATTTCTTCATTAACCTTTAAGGCTTTATAATAAAAGTCAAGTGATTTATTAAAATCACTTTTTAAGAAATATGCTTTTCCTATACCATTTAAATTTTTTGCTTCTTTTGATTTAATGTTATGTTTATTGGAATAAAACAGACTCTTTGTATAATAAACAAGAGCAGTATCCGGATTATTTATTAAACTCTGTTCGGCAAGTTGATGGTATATATTAATTAGGTTTGTATCAGCTTCAATTCCAGATTTGTTTTCCCATTTCTTTAATTCATTTTTCCAAGAGCTAACATCTCCTTGAGCATTTAACCCAAGTGCAATTAGAATAAAGAAGAAAAGTAAATGAAGACGTTTCATAAGCCTAAAATAATGAAATTTAATCAAATCTAATCAAATCTAATTGCCTTAATAGGGTTTCTTTTATTTTTTTTGTATTATTACCTAAAAGAAATCTTTGTGAGAAAAATAGTTATATTAATTGCTCTGATAAACGTGATAGTTTATCCATTATTAGCTCAAACAACTAGTGAGATCTATAACAAACGAAGCGACACAATTGACGTTTTAAATTATGCTATCAAACTGGATTTTTTGCAAATGTCGCAGCAAAAACTGTTTGGAGAATGTAGTATTACCTTCAAAGCCAAAATGAATAATGTGAATAGTATTACATTCGATTTGCAAGGACTAACTGTAGATGCCATAGAAATGGATGGCGATCCTCTAACTTTTTCGCATGTTGCTTCTATTTTGAAAGCTAATTTCGTGAATCCCTTGAATATAGGAGATGAAAAAGTCATTGCGATTCAATATCATGGAATCCCGGAAACGGATCCATCTGGTTTTGGCGGCTTTTATTTCCAAGGTGATTATGCTTATAATGAAGGAGTCGGATTTGCAGATGTGCCGCATAATTATGGACGTGTATGGCATCCATGTTTTGATAATTTTGTAGAAAGAGCTACGTATGATTTTGAAATTATTTCACCTACAGGATATACAGCCTATTGCAATGGGTTTATTGTGAAAGATAGTGTAGGTCCTGCAAATGAAAATATCCGCTTTTGGAAAATGGAAGAAGAAATTCCTTCTTATTTAGCATGCGTGGGAGTTGCACCATATACTCATGTAAATCAAAGTTATATGAGCGTGCTAGACAGCCATATCATTCCTATTATGTTAACAGCCAAACCACAGGATACCACAAAGTTAAAGAATTCATTCATTCATCTTCCCAATGCCTTAGCGACCTATGAAACTCGTTTTGGTCCTTATCTGTGGAATAAAGTAGGCTATACCGCAGTTCCTTTTAATGCTGGTGCGATGGAGCATGCTACAAATATTATGTATCCTTTATTTGCCATTGATGGAAACTTAACTTACGAAACGATGATGGCACATGAATTATCTCATCATTGGTGGGGAGATTTGGTTACGTGTAGAACGGCAGAAGATATGTGGATAAATGAAGGAACTGCCTCTTATAGTGAAGCTCTCTTTTTAGAAGATTTATATGGATATGATAAGTATATTTCCAATATAAAAAGTACTCATTTAGATGTGATTCAAAAGGCGCATTATAACGATGGAGGATTTTATCCTTTATCAGGTGTTCCTGAAAATGTAACCTACGGTTCTCACTCCTACAGCAAAGGAGCTACCATGTTTCATAATATGCGTACATATCTAGGGGACGCTGCCTTCTTTAACGGTTTAAAATCGGTGTTAAATGCATATCAATACAAAGATATTGATGCGCTAGAATTTAGAGATGCATTAACAGCTGCTACTGGAGTAGATATGCATGCCTTTTTTGACGATTATATTTTGAATCCCGGTTTTAATGGATTTGAAGTTGATTCATTTATAGTTACTCCTCAAGGAGGCCAATTTAAGGTAGATGTTTCTATTCAGCAAAAACTATTTCAAGCTCCACACATGTTTACCGATGTTCCGGTTGAAATCACGTTTATGGATGCTAATTGGAATCAGCAAACATTTACAAAAGTATGTTCTGGAGAATATACAAATTTTACCCAACTACTGCCTTTTCATCCTGTAATGGTTTACCTGAATGGAGATGATAAATTAGTAAATGCTGTAACTGGCGAAGAATTAATTGTAAAATCAAATGTGACCAAAAATTTGAATTATGCTTATTTTACGTTGAAAGTTGAAAATGAATCAGATTCATCATTTGTGCGCATAGAGCATTATAGATTAGCTCCCGATACAATCCGAAAAGGATATATCCGTGATGCTCTACTTATTTCGCCAAATCGCTATTGGAAAATAGACGGTATTTTTTCTAATAGTTTTAAAGCATCTGGACAGTTTATCTTTTCCGGAAAAGATGCTGCTGGAGGAAACTTGGATAATGAATTGTTACAACTACCTAATGGACAAATGCATAATGAAGATAGTTTGGTTGTACTCTGGAGAGCTAATCAATCAGAAGAGTGGAGTGTCTATGATTATTTTACAGTCGTTTCACAAGGAAGTAAAACAGATGGAAGTGGACGTATCAATCTAACAGAAATTCATAAAGGTGAATATACCTTAGCTATCGCTCGTAAACCCTTATGGTTAGAAAAGGAAAAGCCGCAAGGGAAAGTGAAAATTTATCCAAATCCAGCCAAAAAGAAAATCCGAATTGAATTATCAGAACAAACTAAACAGAATCGTATAAAAATATATGATGCCAAAGGAGCATTAGTATTAGAAGAGACAATGAATGAGGCGCAAAATGTTATTTCTATTGAAAAATTGAGAGCTGGAGTGTATTCAGTATCTGTTTTTGTTAATGAAGAACACATAGGGAGCCAAAAGTTAATTATAGAGTAACTATTTTTCTGATTCTCAATAAAATCTGAAGTTCTATGGCATAATCTTTGTTATTTTTAACATATTAAAATATCGATATGAAACTCAAACTCTTCTTCCTTTTTATGGGAATTGCTTTTTTGGGATGGACCCAGAAAAAAGTAGATGTATTTGCTAAAGTAGATAGTCTTATTAAAATTCAACAACCAAATGCAGCCCAAGAAGAATTATGGCAGATTTTAACAATATCTCAGAAGAATAAGGATGCTGTTACTGTTTCAAAAGCATATACTTACTTTGGGAAAATAGTTTATCCCCTAGATGCTGAAGAAAAAGCAGAGCTTTTTATGCAGTTACTCAAAACGAGTGATCAACTGTTTGAACCGGCTAAATCTATTACTCAGGTAGTAATGCTTCGAGAATTAATTGGTTTTTATAGTTGGTTTGGATATAATGGAGAACAAGTAAGAATGTATGATTCACTCAATTTAGGGGATTTACAAGTGCGCCATGATTTTGTACTGGAACGTCTTAAGAATCTTGAAAAACGTACAATTAATTTTACTACGGTTGATATACATCCATACATAGACATTTTTGGTATTGATAAAGACAATAACTATACTTATAGAACCCTGTCGGATTATCTTAATTACCAATTAGTTGAAATTTATCAAACTTCTTTACTAAAAGATCAAGGTGTATTAAAAAATGCTTCGAAAGATGAAGATGCTTGGTATGCTAATTCAGATGTTTTCTTAACACAAAGTTTTGAAAGAAATTTAACGGGTAACATTCTCAAGCTTTATCAACAAATTGAGAAAAATAATAGATATCATCCTGAATTTTTGAGTACTGCTGTTTACCATCGCCTACATTATGTCATGAATACTTTTATGAATTCCATGAATGATGAACGGGCGGAAAAGATCTGGCAGGAGGAATTTACTTATTTTGAGAAGAGTGAAGCACGTTCTAAATTTTTGTTTGAAGTTGCTAAAATCAAATATAATCTTGGTAAACAGTATCATTTTAAAACAAATCCGAAAAATGAGGTCTTGATAAAAGAAGCGTTTGACTTGTTAACCCAAGAAATAAACCTGTATCCGAATAATGATTTTAAATATGAAATTGAAACATCCCTTGAAGTAATTAAAAACAAAGAAATTTCCATTCAGATTCCAGATATAACAACTCCTGAAAAAGCTATTCCTCTTTTTATCTCGCACCGTAATTATTCGACACAATATATCCGTATCTATCGGATGGATAACTTTAATCCTTTGGACGAAAAATCATTGAAAGATTATTTTAAAGGGAACCACATGACGTTGGTTTCAAGTCAGAAAATAGATTTGTTAAATAAAGGCTTATTCCAAACCAGATCTACAGAGTTATTATTAAATAAAATCTCAACTGTTGGGATGTATTACGTTATTCTATCCGAAGATGAAACGGATTTAAAACAATTATCTAAAGATGATCGGGCTTGGAGAGACTATCAAATGATGTCCTCCAAGTTAAACGTAACCAATATTAGTGCAACAGTTTCCAAGAATGATGGTGTAATCTCAACTTTGGTTGTTGATCAAAAGACAGGAAAACCTGTAAAAGGTGCAACTGTAGAGATTTATGAATATGTGTATCGATGGAATGAACGGTATAAATTGGTAACGAAAGGAACTACAGATGCAAAAGGATTATACTGTCATCAAGGTGGAAATAATAGTTCTTTTTTTGTTATTGTAAAATCGGTTAATTCGCAACTTGGTACTTCTATGTATGCGTATAACTACAATACAGTTAAAACAGCAAATACAAAACTTTTAACGGATAGAACCATCTACAGACCTGGACAAACGATTTATTTTAAAGGAATAACTTACAGTGGAAAAGACAATGATTTTCAGGTTGAGAAAGGACTCTCCATTAAGTTGACAGTCAAAGACGCATCCTACCAGGAAATTTATACAAATACCTATCTAACAAATGAATTTGGAAGTTTTGATGGCAGTTTTCAATTACCTAAAACAACCTCATTAGGGAATTTCCAGATTACAGCCACATATTCTTATGATAATCGTTCTAATTCTGCATATACAAGTGTTCGAGTAGAAGAATATAAAAGACCAACTTTTGAATTGAAATTAAATCAACCGGAACAAACCGCACGATTGAATGATACTATTAGTTTCAAAGGAAATACCAAAGCTTTTGCAGGTTATCCAATTTCAGGAGCAAAAGTTACGTATTCAATTTATCGAAATTGGAGTAATTACTGGAGGTATTTCTATCCATCTTATAGAGGAGGAGATTTGTTACAAGAGGATACACTTTATACAGATGGGAATGGAGAATTTGAGATTTCGTTCTTTTCGGCTACAGATCCCAATGCGCTTAGATATGCCTATTACTATTATGAAATTCGTGTAAAGGTTACTGATATAACTGGAGAAACACATGAAGAAACGCTTACCATGACTTTAAATGAAATAGGGTTGGCATTAGATATGAATGTGCCTTCCAGATGGCTAAATACAGAAGAAGGAAAGGTAAGTCTTAACGTGGTGAATCTGGCAGGTAAAACCCAAAGTGAATACAAGGGAACACTAGAAGTCTATAAAAAGATTGAACCTGCAAAATTTATGAATCGTATCTGGAGCAATGCAGAAGATTGTCGCATCTCAGAAAAAGAATTTGGAGAACTATACCCCTATAACAGATGGGATGATTATGCCGATAATTCTGGAGAATTACAACTTGTGAAAACCCTAAATTTTAAATCAGGAGATACTTTAGAGTTGAAAACGCTTTTAGCAGAAATGGAGGGTGAATTCGTCTTTAAAGCAAAGGTTAAGACGAAAGAAGAGTATGAATTAACTGCAGAAGCAACGACTTATGCTATTTATGTAGATAGTAAAAAGATGCCATATAAAAATTCTTTGTCACTTTTTACTACTGCTTCAACAGTGAAGGTCGGGAACTCAGTAACATTTATGGTGGGATCTTCTTTTAAGGGAGCAGAGGCATTAGTGACTCTTCACCGAAAAGGGAAGATACTTAGTCAGGAGTGGGTTAAATTAGATGAGCGTTATAAAACTACTTATAAAGTAACAGAAGAAGATAGAGGAGGAATTAATTTGGATGTCATCTTGTTTTATAACGGTGTGTTTTATTTTGTAGATGAAGGTGTTTATGTGCCGTATGATAATAAAGAATTAACGATTCAAACAAAAGTTTTTAGAGATAAACTGCAACCCGGTTCAAAAGAACAATGGACTTTTACAGTAAAAGATAAAGATGGAAATGCTGTGGATGCCGAATTAGCCGCGGCTATGTATGATGCGTCTTTGGACCAACTCTATTCATCTAATAATTGGGGATTATGGCCTTATTACTCGTATAGTATAGCAAAGAATTGGAGTAGTCAGTTGAGCGTTTCATATCCTTATAAAAATTTGTATGGAATGAACTGGGGAGGCTATTCTGGAATTTTATCTCCAGACTATTGGAAAAGGAATTATGATATACAAGCATACCGTGTGTTAAACGGATACAACTATTATGGTGATTATACTAAAAGAAACGGAGGGATTACAACTGTAGTACGTGAGGATATGGCTGCTATACCCCTAATGGCAAAATTAGAGTCTATTACTGAGGAAAATGAGTACAAAAATCTAGAAGACCAAGATAAATCACAAGACACTCTTGAAATTCCACAAGAACAATCAACTGGGTCGGAGCAAAAAACTCAACTGAGAACCAATTTTAATGAAACAGCTTTCTTTTATCCGACTATTTATAAGGATGCTTCTAATGATTATGTGTTGAACTTTACACTTCCAGAATCTTTAACAAAATGGAAATTGCTTTTGCTATCTCACACAAAAACAATGCAGACAGGTAGTTTTCAAAAAGAGATTGTCGCACAAAAGGACCTGATGATTACTGCCAATGCTACACGCTTTTTACGAAGAGGTGATAAAATTGACTTTGCATCCAAAGTGGTAAATTTAACCGATCAAGAACAAGTGGTAACAGTAACTTTATCCTTACGAAATCCAATTACAGAAAAAGAATTAAATTGGTTTACAGATGATGATTTTAAAAGAATTCTAACTGTTCCTGCTAACTCTTCTAAAGATGTAAAATGGTCTTTATCGATAGGAGAAGACGATTTAATGGAATATACGTTGACTGCTTCCAATGAAAACTTCAGTGACGGAGAACGCAATCTCATTCCTATATTGAGTAATCGAGTTTTGGTGACAGAAACAGAACACGCCATTATTCGAGACAAGGGAAAAACCCAAGTTCAATTCGATGCTTTTGTTAACCAAAACTCTAGCACATTAGATAACAAATCATTTACCATCAATTATACGGATAATCTTGCTTGGAATGCTATTTTGGCTTTACCTTCCTTAAATAAGCGCGAAGATCAAAGTGTTATTTCTTTAATGAATAGCTATTATGCAAATGCTATTTCACGATATATCATAGAACAAAATCCAAAGATTCAAACCATCTTTAATCAATGGAAAAATAAAACCCCTGATGTATTCTGGAGTGAATTAGAAAAGAATGAAGAAGTAAAGAACATCTTATTGAAGGAAACTCCTTGGGTACTTGATGCTCAAGACGAAACTGAACAACGTAGAAGAATCGGTGTGTTATTTGAGTTAAACCAAGTGATAGACAATCAACGAAACTTACTTGCAGAATTGCGAAAAATGCAAAATCCTGACGGCGGTTTCTCTTGGTTTAAAGAGGGGAGATCGAGTGAATATATTACTCAAATTATTGTGTTGAGAATTGCAGAACTCAAATTAATTGGCGTTTCAACTACGGAAGTAGATGCTATTGCAACAAGAGCTCAGAGATATGTGGAGAATAAACAAATCGAAGCCTACAATAAATGGAAATCATTAAAGAAGGATAAAGACGCTGAGTATGGTTTAAATATTTATGATGTGAATTGGTTGTATATCCGTAGCTTAATGGGACTGAAGATGACCTCTCGTGTTGAAGAGTTAATTACTTACTACCAAAGTAAGTTAAAGAAAGATTGGACTAAATTTAGTATCTATACACAAGCTACAGCTGGAATCTACTTTAAACGAGAGGGATTTGATAAAGAAGCAAACTTGATTTTATCATCTTTAACAGATAGAGCGAAAAAGAAATCTAATATAGGAATGTATTGGGTAGAAAATTCTGGATATTACTGGTTTGATAATAAGATTTCCATCCAAGCTGCAATTATTCAGTTCATGAAAGAAGTAAATGCTTCCGAAGAAATTATAGATGATGCCCGATTTTGGTTGATATTGAACAAAGAAACTAATGCGTGGCAGACAGGTGCAGAAACTGCGGATGCTATAGCTGCCATTTTACTAACCAATAAAGATTATTTAAAGACAGCACCCGCACCAAAGATCACTGTGGGTCATCAGGAATTAGTATATCAAGATAAGACAGGTGATAATCAAATTCAAGTTGAATATACAGAAGGATTAGGGCAGGTGAAGCATGCTTGGACGGGTGGAGATGTAACCAAAGATTTAGGGAATGTGACTATTGAGAAACAAAGTGAAGGTCCGGCAGCATTGAGTTTATTCTGGCAATACACCGAAGATTTAAGCAAGGTGAAATCAAGTCAAAATAGCGCTATGTATATTACTAAAACTTACAAACGAATAGTGCCAGGAGACAAAAAAGAGGAAGGTGTTGAAGCTACTCAATTTAGCATTGGAGACAAAATACAAATTGAGTTAGTGGTCACTGTAGATAGAGATTTGGAATATGTTTACATCAAAGATTTACGTCCTGCAGGATTTGAACCAGCAGAAACTACGAGTGGATATCATTGGGATTATCGCGTGGTATATTACCAGAGTCCGAAAGATGCCTCTATGGATTTCTTTGTGGAGCGTATGGAAAAAGGCACCTATAAATTCACCTATACAGTGTATGCAACCCACAGTGGGGAATTTAATAGTGGTTTAGCTTCTGTACAATGCTTGTATGCGCCTGCTTTTGCTGGAAATAGTGGAACGAAAGAGATAGTAATTAAATAATTACTATTCCTCTTCCAATCTATATTTTCTCATAAATAACCAGATTCGCTTGCTATCGTCAGATAACCAAGTGTGAACTGATTCATTCTTTTTGAAAAACTCAACATTTGTTTTTCCATTAGAATAAACATAATGATCCACAGAAACAAGTGTGTCTAGTTTTCGATCAAAATCATTATAAACTTCATGTTTTATAGGCTTCTCTTTGCATTTATTTTGTTTTACCCAAAAAGCCACAGTTTCTTCTGCTCCTTTTCCTATTCTTGGATTTGTATAAGAAATAGTTGGGTCATTGGTGCCGTGAAAATGAGCAATGGGAATATCACGAATTATTGTACGATCACCAATTAATCCTCCGATTGTTCCACTGACAGAAGCAAAAGCAGCAAAACGAGAATTCCTTTCTATAGCCATTCTTTGAGTCATGAATCCACCCATGGAAAATCCACATAAATAGATTCGTTTCTTATCGACAGAATAGGTTCCTTCAACTTTATCTAACATAGCTTCAATAAAGCCCTTATCATCAATATCTCCATTCATTGAAAATCCTTGACCTAAAAATCCAATACCTGCCCCGGAATTCCACGCCCGCATTCCAGTTTTTTCAAATGCTTCTGCTACGGGAACTAACAAAATAAAATTAGCAGTATCTGCAATAGGTATAAATTGATTGGGCTCGTATAGATCAGCAACACCTTCTACTCCCATATAACCTACACCATGTAGATATACAACCACGGGAACCGCTTTCTCAGGGGAATATATTTTTGGAACATAAATATAATAGAATCTATTTTTACCATCGAAGAAGATAGCCTCTGCTCGAAGTTGTGCTTGAAGGGTTGTAAAACTTCCTAAAACGGATAGAAGTACTAGCAAAAATGTTTTCATAATTATTCTAATTGTGTTTTAAAGGTACAGTGTATTCATGAACGCAAAAATCGAGCCTATAGTATATTGTTTATACTCACAATCAAAAATAGTTTATCTTTGCTTTATGGAAGATTTACGACAACTCTCACCTTTCAATTCTTCTCCATTATTGATGGAAAAGATGAAAGAATTTGGAATTACAAAGAATTTTAAATCAGGAGATATCTTACTGGATGAAAATTCTTATATCCGCTCTATTCCTATTGTAACCAAAGGAGTGGTGAAAGTTGTTCGAACAGAAGAAGATGGTCGGGAAATATTGTTGTATTACATTCGACCAGGCGAAAGTTGTATTATGTCTTTTTTGGGAGGTTTACACAATGAATCGAGTAAAGTGCGAGCAGAGGTTGAGGAAGAAGCAGAGGTATTATTAGTTCCTATAGAAAAACTTCCATATTTCATGAAGGAATATCCCCAATGGTTGGATTACATTTTCCGCTTATATCATAAACGATTTGAAGAATTATTGGAGGTTGTTAATGCGATAGCATTTAAGAAAATGGATGAGCGTTTATTAGAATCATTAGAGAAAAAAGCTGAAGTATTACGTTCCAAAACGATTCAAATTACCCATGAACAGTTGGCTAATGAACTAGGTACAGCCCGCGTCGTAGTTTCTCGCTTACTTAAGAGGTTAGAAGAGGAAGGGCAAGTTGAATTAGGGAGAAATAAGATTGTTCTTTTGAGTAAATAGATTCTCCTTTGTAACAAAAGTCGCTGAGCAGAAATTATCCTATTATTAATTTTGGAGCCTAGATTAAATACATGATTATAATAGGCTTATTTGCTGCAGTAATAATTGGAATTTCTTTGGGACTAATAGGAGGGGGAGGAAGCATACTCACTGTTCCCGTTTTAGTATATATCTTTCACGTTGAGACCGTTTTAGCAACTGGATATTCCTTATTTATTGTAGGTGTGACTAGTTTGGTTGGCTCCATGTCCTATTTTAGGAGTAAATTAATCAATTTGAAGACGGCTATAATATTTGGGGTTCCCTCCTTTATTTCAGTGTATCTAACTAGAGCTTTTGTAATACCAAGTGTCCCAGATGAGATTATGCAATGGGGAGATTTTCTTCTTACTAAAGATAGATTCTTATTGATTCTGTTTTCTGTATTAATGATTGGAGCCTCTTATAGTATGATAAAAAAACCGAAACTAATTTCAAAAGAAGAAGATTCTCATCAAGTATTTAACTATCCACTTATATTGTTAGAGGGTGTTGTCGTTGGATTTTTAACAGGTTTGGTCGGTGCAGGAGGAGGCTTCCTGATTATCCCAGCTTTGGTAGTTTTTAGTAAATTACCAATGAAAGAAGCAGTAGGAACCTCTCTCTTGATTATTGCTACTAAATCCTTGGTTGGTTTTACTGGAGAAATTGGTAGATATGCTATCGATTGGTATTTCTTGATAGGGATTTCGGTGGTAGCGGTTATAGGAATCTTTCTAGGTACGCTACTTTCTAAAAAGATGAATGGTGAACAATTAAAACCAGCTTTTGGATGGTTTACCTTAGTGATGGGTATTTATATTATTGTAAAGGAGCTGTTTTTATAATTTATTTTAGCTCTGTAACAAAAGTAGCTGTGTAGCTTAAATATCCTCTTGATATTTGCATCATAAATTTAAAAAAATTGATATATGTTTTTTCAGCACGTTTACAATAAGAGTTTAGCTCAAGGCAGTTATGTAGTAGGATGCCAAGCAACTGGTGAGGCAATTGTTATTGACGCACAGAGAGATGTCGATGTTTATTTGGAGATTGCTAAACAAAATAATTTGCGCATTACACATATTGCTGAGACACATATTCATGCAGATTATTTGTGTGGTTCTAGGGAATTGGCAGCATTAACCGGTGCTAAGATGTATTTATCAGATGAAGGAGGTTCCGATTGGCAATATGAATTTGATCATATTGGCGTAAAAGATGGAGATATTATAAAGGTGGGAAACTTGAGTTTGAAAGTAATGCATACCCCAGGACATACTCCAGAGAGTATTAGTTTTCTATTAACAGATCATCCAGCTACCGATGAACCAGTGATGGTATTTACAGGTGACTTTGTTTTTGTAGGAGATATAGGACGACCCGATTTATTGGAAGAAGCTGCTGGGTTAATTGGTACGAAAGAAGTAGGCGCAAAACAAATGTATAAGTCTATTCAACGATTTGCTGAATTACCGGGTCATATTCAGATTTGGCCAGCTCATGGTGCCGGATCAGCATGCGGAAAAGCATTAGGTGCTGTAGCAAATTCTACAGTAGGATATGAGAAAATAAGAAACTGGGCTTTTAAATTTGAAAATGCAGAAGGAGAATTTATTGATTATCTGCTCGCAGATCAACCTGAACCGCCAACGTATTTTGCTATGATGAAGCGTCTAAACAAGGTGGATAGACCTCTTTTAGTAAGTGTTCCTAAACATAAGAAATTGAATAATGAAGAGTTCCTGAAAGCGTATAATGATGGAATAAAAGTGATTGATACCCGTAATAAGATGGATTTTGCAAAAGAATTTATTCCAGGAAGTATTAATATTCAAGGAAACAATGCTTTGTCTACATGGGCAGGATGGATTCTTAACTATGAAGAGAAATTCATATTAGTAGCAGATGAAAATCAAATGGAAGATTTAACTAGAAAGTTAATGCGAATTGGGTTGGATAATATAATGGGATACATCACTGACATACACTTCCCTGGTTTACAGTTAGAAACAGCAGAATTGTTAAGTAGGGAAGAATTGAAAGTTAAAATCGGTCAGGATAATGTTCAGCTAGTTGATGTTCGTGGTTTAACTGAATATAAATCTGGATATATCGAAGGAGCAGAACATAATTTTGTAGGGAAAATACTGAATAATATAGGGAAAATAAATAAAGATAAAGAAGTTATCGTGTATTGCCATTCAGGTGATAGAACCTCTGTAGCATTTTCATTATTGAAAAAGGCTGGAATTTCAAATGTAAAGAGTTACATGGGAGGGATGAAAGAATGGGTTGATAACAAGGAAGAAGTAGTTGTGCCAAAAAAGGAGATGGCAATGACAATATAAAATATGAATAATCAAAATTTAAATGTGATGAATACAAAACCAACCAAAGAAAATATCAGTCCCTTAGCAAGATTAATTTTAGAAGGTGCTTATCTAGTGGACGTAAGAACTCCTGAAGAGTTTATGTTTGGAAGTGTACCCGGTGCAGTTAATATTCCTTTGTTTACAGTGCCATTACGAGTGGAGGACTTTAGAGATAAGGATAATATCATTGTGTTTTGCCAAAGCGGTGCGAGAAGTAGCCAAGCAAAAATGTTTTTAGAACAGAGTGGTATTTCATGTGTTACCAATGGAGGTGGTTGGTATGAAGTGGATGAGGCTTTCCATGAAGTGAATGAATAATTTATAAATTAAAAATTAGAGATATGACATTTAATGAAATAATTAATCAAGACAAACCGGTGTTAGTTGATTTCTTTGCAGAATGGTGTGGTCCATGTAAGATGATGGCACCTATCTTAGAAGACTTAAAAGAACGTGTAGGTGACAAAGCGAACATCGTTAAAGTAGATGTAGATAAAAATCCTCAAGCAGCTGCTGTTTATCAAGTAAGAGGTGTCCCAACTCTGATTGTCTTTAAAAAAGGAGAGGTTAAATGGCGTCAATCAGGTGTACAATCAGCACAATCATTAGAACAAATTATCAATGAACATATATAGTATGAAAAAGTTAATAGTAGTAATAGCAGTAGGTCTTTTCTTGCTAACTTCTTGTGGTGCACAGGAAACAGCACATCATAAGATACTCAATGCAGTAGAATTTGAACAAGCTATCGAGCAATCAGAAGTCATATTGGTAGATGTTAGAGCTCCTGGAGAATTTGCACAAGGACATATCAATGGCGCAATTAATATTGATTTTAATGGGAGGGATTTTGAAAAACAAATTCAAGAATTAGATAAGAAGAAGGATGTATATATCTATTGCAGAAGTGGAGCAAGAAGTGGAAGGGCAGGACAAGTTATGGAATCTCTCGGGTTTGAGAAAGTCTATGATTTAGGAGGAGGTATTTTAGGGTGGAAAGGTGATGTAGTAAAATAAAGTCAGAAAAATGCAGGGCATTTGCTAGTTTTTAGCCCTGTATTTTTTTTATTTTTTAATGACCTTCATCCGCTCTCCAAAACTTGAAGTAATGATATACACTCCTGCACTAAATGGTGATAAATCTATTTTGTTTTTACCTGAAGATAAAGAAGTGGATAATTTCAATTCGCCTAAGATCGAATAAATTGAGATAGATGTTTCTCTAGGAGATTCGATAATTATATAATCCTCAGTTGGATTCGGATATAAAATAAGTGTTTCCACTTTATTTGATTCTTGTATCTGAAGAGTTTCATCCTCCCAACAAGCATACATGTTTTCAGCTATTGCCTTTAACTTTGGTGCTGGAATTATAGTGGTATCTTGAAACATAGTTTCCCATATTCCCCAGCTTCCATATTGTGCACTTCGATTTGAAATGAGAGAGAAATTCATACATTGTAATGGCTCATTGCCATCTTGAAGAGTGCGCATAAAATCAAACCATTCATTATAAAGATTATACATAGAAGTGTCTCGTTGGATATCTAACAATGCTTGTGCGTAACTCGGCATAGTACCAAATGGAGAAGGGGTTAAATGCTGCCCACCTTCATAAAAAATAAAAGGAAGATTTAGAACATCTGTAAGTTGAGTCTTGATATCACTCATTCTATCTTTTTCTTGACTCCAATAATTTCTTACAGCCAAAGAGATATCTGATACAGTAGCACTTGCACCTAAGAGATCCAAAGTGTTATGACCAGTTTGTCCAAATCCAAAGTAATAAGTACCTGCAACCGCATCAAAACTGCCAGGAGTCATATTGAAAGCTGTTCGTTGTGCAACATCTAACCAACCTGTTTGAACACCCACAGCACGCGTTAATCTGCTAACGTCCGCACCCCAAATAGAAGTCCAAATATCCATACAATTTTGAATATAAGGAACAGTACCTTCAGGCCAAGTTACATTCTGATTAATACATCCATATTGGTTTAACCATTGAGCTTGACCAAACATCCAATTCCATATTTCGTTTGAATATTCAACAGTTAAATGTCTGCTAGAATTTAATTGTGAATGAAAGAAATTTGCCATCTGTGTGATGTAATCATTACTTGCATTATGAGGCACACATACCCATCCATCTACATCGTATTTATTCATTAAGTCAATAAACATTTCATACGGAATTCCTTTATGAGTAGTCCATGTATAATAATCAAATTTTGCCCTATCTTCCCAATCAAATTGAGAATCATTTTGGAAATCCCAATCATAAGAATCAGGTTGTCCCCAATTATTAGTATGCCCCCAATCCATAAATCGTACTGACTTAAACATGATAACCTTTTCAAGCCAATGAGGATTGTAAGGTTGCGTTTCGTATGTGGATAGGTAGTCATTTTTTACTATTCGGATGTTCTGTATGGGGTCATTTATATCAGAAATAGAGATTTTCATTTCAACTACCTGATTTGAGCTAAAAGAAAAATCAAAGGTGTATGAATTAGCAGTAGGATGCTGAATATTTGAAACATTCCAAAAGTCAAGCTGCCCAGTTCCATCAAATAATACAGTGTAAGAACCATCTTCCCAACCACCAGTATCTCCCCAAACAGTTGCTGCTATTTGTGGGTAAGTGATTCCCGAAATTATTTGTGGACAATGTGTAGGGTAGCCATTACTTAAATAAGTAAGTAAATCTGGGTTTCCTGAATTCCACGGGGAACTAGGGTTTCCAACATCTTTTGTGTACCAAACACGGGCTGAACGCATAAGATTCACAAAGGGTTGTTCTGTTCCGTAATCACTAAGTCCCCCGAGGTTAGTACCAAATTGTAATTTACAAGAATCTGCTATTTGAGCGGATGCAAATGTAATAGTAATGCATGATAATGTAAGTAATAGTATTTTTTTCATAGCTTTTGTGTTTTAACTATATGATAAAATCATATTTATTTAAAGATATTAAATAATTGGCTAAAACCCCAAAATATATGTTTTTAATTGAATATATTATCGTAAATTAGTAACAGATAACCTTAAAAATGACTATTATGAAACACGTATATCTTTTATTGTTTATGCTGATAGGGGCAAATGGTTTCTCCCAAATCCCTGAATTTGAATTCCAGCTGTATTTTGAAGATGCGGAAGGGAATAAGGATACTATCACTTTAGGTTATGATAGTCTAGCAACGGATGGAATTGATACAATTTTCGGAGAGATTAACACAATAGAAGAACCATGGAGTTCCGATGACTTTCAAGTGATGATAACTGATGGTTATTTTGCTTCTATAAATGGTAACGCAACATATAGAACTAAAAAGCAAATTATAGAAAAACACTGTGGCGAAAGTTGGGCTCTCTGGAGTACTATTTTTATAGATTTCAAAAATGCCGTCTTTCCCGTTAAAATTAATTTTGATTATGATGCATTTATGCAAAATGAATGTGTAAGAGGTAGTATTATAGAAACCACAGAGCCAGATATGCTATGGGATATTCTTGGTGGGTATTATAGTAATGTTAAGGATTTTTCTTCTGGTGAAATATTTATTGACAAGGCTGAACCCCCAGGGGATTATTATTTTTTACCAACTTCAGATTATGATTTTACTTACTGTCATTATCAGGATGACGATGGACAAACCATACATACCTTATGGTTTCTATTTTATGACCAATACTTATATCCTACCATGGATATTGATAAAATTTTTTTAAATGAGAATTCTTATCTTGTATACCCAATACCTTTTGATGAATCATTTTATATTGAGGAGATGGAAGGTCTCAATAATCTTAAGATACATGATGTATTGGGTAATGATATTTATTATCAACAAACAGGAAATAGTATAACTCCATCAACTACCGCAAGAGGTATTTACTTTGTTTCATTTACTGCAAATGGAAAATTTTATACAGTTAAAACAATTAAAAGATGAAAACACATTATATATCTATCTTTTTTCTTTTTTGGGTATTTACATTTAATTCAGTGAATTTGTATTCTCAAGGTAATTGGGAGTGTCTTTCTGGAGATAGTTCTTTTATAGAAGAAAAATCATACCAATATTGTAATGATGATGATTATCTGTCTAATTACCTATTAGATAAGAGAGGGGCAAACAAGTATGATCAGTCCCCTATATATACTGTAAATGTCAAAGTACATGTAATACAGCATAGTATTAATGATCCTAGAAATTACACAACTAGTAGTACGCAGGATATTATAGATGGCATTGAGAATATTTCATATAGATTTAAAGAATTAGATTCGCCAACAATTCCTGTAATTCCAGCTGAAGATGAGGAAACAGATAGTAGAATACGTATAAAAGTAGAATCAGTCGATTACATCCAGCATGAAAGATACTATGCAGGTACTTTTGACAGTTTATATATTAAAAATATTACGATTGCAAATATTATTAACGCCTCCACTATTGAAGTTAATGGAAATTGGAAAAATACATTAAGTGGTACAGGAACTACATCTGTAACAAGACTTAAAATAGAGTCATCAAATAACAATAATGGTATATATAAATTTTCAAAATCCACAATCACTTATGACGCTAATACACAAACGACTAGGATTCAACTAGATGGAAACTATTTGGCAGATGTTAACGATTTATCTGGTGTAATTAATTTGATATACAGACAATCACAGTATTTTAAATATTATTTTGCCCATCCAGAACATTCTACAGATTACTCAGCTGTCCACGTATATTTGCTACGTAATATTAGTCAATATTACACAAGCGGATTTGGCGTTGCTTATGTAGGTTCGAATGTATTATCTATAATGGTGCCTGGTGAAAATGAAATTCATACATCTGGACCTCTAGAAGATGGAATTGGTTTACTTGCACATGAAATAGGGCATACTCTGGGGCTACACCATACATTTCGCACGCCACTACAATTTCCACCAGATTTTTATACACCAGATGATTATGACGGAACATGTAATAGTTCAACGATTTCAAATAATATTATGGGGTACAATGATTGTAGAAACTATTTATCCCCTTTACAAATAGCCTATATTAGAAAATCAATAAATTCTACATCGAAATTGAGACAACGAATAGTTGAGACAAGAAATACAACAAACAATGATGTAATTATTACTGAATCTAACACCGTTTGGGAAAAACATGAAATCATCGGTTCTAATCTCATTATCGAAGATGGAGCTAGCTTAACAATTAAATGTAAAGTTCATTTCTCTCCAGATGCGAAAGTAATTATTAAACAAGGAGGAAAATTAATTATTGATGGTGGAACATTAACGAATGAGTATAACTCCTACTGGCAAGGCATTGAAGTCTGGGGTACATCTACCAAAAACCAATACCCACAAGGATCGCCAACCTATCAAGGCATATTAATTGTTAGAAATGGTGGGACTATCGAAAATGCGCACGCGGGAGCTACTAATTGGAAGCCAAATGATTATGATGCAATTGGCGGTGTTATTCAAGCTACAGATGCTATCTTTAGAAATAACCGAGTGGATGTAGGTTTTGCAACTTACCAAAACTTTGCTCCCTCCAAATCTTATATAAAAGTAGGTAATCATTCCTTTTTTAGAAATACAGAGTTCTTTTCGGATAATGATTATATAGAAGGCTTTCCACAAAGAGATGCTCATGTCACTATGTGGAATGTTGATGGTATTAGTTTTATGAATTGCCATTTTGCAAATAATGTCACCACAGACAAAGACAATAGCACAGCTCCAATGAGAGGGATTTATAGTATTAACGCAGGATATAAAGTAGAAGCAGGATGTGATTACCCTTTTTTGCCAGTGGGGCAGCCTTGCCCAAGTGAGGATTTACTAAAATCCAGTTTTTCGGGATTTAATATGGCAATGGAGGCTTCCGGAGCAAGTACATCTTACACGGTTAGGGTGGAGCAATCTGAGTTTTCCGATAATTTGTGGAATATATTGATAGAGGAAATGGACAATGTGTCTATTAACCGTAATGAAATTGAAGTAGCTGATGCAGGATATACGCTTACTGGCTCAAACACAGGTGCAGGAATTGTTATCGATGCTTCTACCGGGTATATCGTGGAAGAGAATACACTTACCACTAATTTTTCTAATCCTGTGGATTTTGGAATTTTTATTAGCAACAGTGGAGAGGACGATAACCGTGTATATAAAAACAGCATAAACGGCTATGAATATGGAAATTTAGCTACAGGCGTAAACCATAATACAGGTTATAGTAAAGGACTTCAATTTCTGTGTAACAATTTTGAAGAGAACGGAAAAGCAATATATATCGGATTTACCACACAAAATGATGACGGCATACGTTACAATCAGGGAGATTTCGTTAGTCTTTACTATCCTTTGTACATTACGAGTTCAGCGGGTAACACTTTTATCAATAACACGATGGATATTGAGAATTATACAAGTGCAATTCGGTATTTTTATAAAGGAGCAAATGCAGAACCTATTAATAATTCAGGGCCAATTACAGTGGAAGAAGCTACGTTTGCACACACTTGCCTCACCAGTTTTGGAGGAAGTGTGGGTATGAAATCTTCCGGTAATGGTTTAGACAGTTTAGCAAGTGCCTTGGAGAACTACACCTTAGCATACAATAACTTGAATTATACGTTACATACGCTTATTGACGATGGTAACACAGAAGAATTAAAAGAGTATATCGAAAATTATTGGTCTTCGGATGCTTGGACATTGCGAGGAAATTTACTGGAATAATCGCCTTATCTTTCTAGGGAAGCGTTATTGGATGCAGCTTCACTCGGAGTTCTTCCCAATGGCATGCTACTGGAAATATTACTTGCCAATCCAGATGCTACAAAAGGCGAACGATTCTTACAAGAACTTGATGAATCTACACATAATACATTTCCTGCTTATATGAAAGATTATGTAAGGAATAACTATGATGCACTCACTCTACGCACCCAACTAGAAGGCCAAATAGCCTCCATTTATACTCAATTGGTAAGTACGAGAAATTTTGTAAAAAACATTCGAAACTTAGCAGAAACATACAGTTATCAGGAACGTTTGGAAACAGCTTCAATGGGAAACAATTTATCACAAAAGACAGCACTTATGGACTTCTTTATTGAAAATCTGGAATTCGAAAAGGCAGACTCTGTCTTACAAACTGTAAAAACAGATAAAAGATGGAAAGATAATACTTCATTTATCAATCAGATGGATAATTACATCACCTTTAGAGCAAGCCTTGGCAGCAGAAATCTAGCACAACTCACCGTTTCCGAAATTGATTATCTACAAATTCTAGCAGGCGAGGAAGGAAGAGTGGCAGGTTATGCTCAAAACATTCTCTGTTTCTTCTACGGCATCTGCTATGAGAAGAATCTCTTACCAAACACGTCACAACAAAAACCTACATCATTTACGTCAAACACAGCAGAATTAAACAACATCTTGTATAATGTAAAAGTTTATCCTAATCCAGCAAGTTCCTACACAAGTATATCGTGGGATATCTACGACAACTTAAAAGATGCTGGATATAGCGTAGTGGATTTAAGTGGTAGGGAGCAACTACAAGGTAAACTTTCATCCAATCAAGGTGAAGAGGTGATAGACACTAGAGGATTCAAACAGGGGGTGTATATTATTGCCATTTATAACAACGGAGAGTTGAAGGTGAGCAGAAAGTTGGTGGTTGAAAGAGAATGATGTGTTTAAAGATTAACCGCAAAGGTCACGAAGTTAACTCGAAGGTCGCTAGGCTCTGAACACTTTGTGTAAAAAATCTTAGCGTATTTTGCGGTTATATATTTAATGATTTGTAACTAAAGTCACTGTCAGTAAACATATTTATATTAATATTTGAAATATAAATAATAGAATTATGGCAGAACCACATTTTTATGAAGTGAATGTAGAATGGAAGAGAGATCGAATAGGAGAGATATCTTCCCCTGATTTAAATGATACGTTTGAAGTAGCTACTCCACCAGAATTTCCTAAAGGAGTTGCAGGTATTTGGTCTCCTGAGCACTTATATGCAGGAGCTATCAATAGTTGTTATATGACAACCTTTTTAGCAATAGCGGAGAATTCAAATTTAGAATTTACGAGTTTTTCTTGTAAAACAATCTGTAAGCTTGAAGTAGTAGAAGGGAAATTTATGATTTCAGAAGCAGTGGTTGAGCCCAAAGTTGATTTAGTTCATCCAGAAAAAGATAATGATCGAGCCATTCGTATTTTAGAGAAATCAGAGAAAGCGTGTTTGATTAGTAATTCTATTCAAACAGTTGTTACTCTGAAACACAGATTAACTCCGACAGTATAGAGATCTATTGCGTATATAAGTAGTCAAAGTCTATCTTAAAACTTTCTCAAAAGCTTTTCGAGAACTATTACGCATCATTACTTCTCCACAATAAGAATATCCCATCTTTTCAAAAAGATGAAGCATACTTAGGTTGTCGAAATTAGTATCAGCCTTAATGCTATAGATTTGTTTAGATAGAGCTAATTGCTCAATGTTATCTAATATGATTTTGGCAAATCCTTTCCCTACATATTTTTCAGCGATTGCGACACGATGAAATACAACAAAATCATCTTCTGTTAGCCATTGTCCTTGTATGTGTTGATAGGCGGGCTCCTCATTAATTAGAATGGCGGTATATCCAATAATATCGTTTTCGTAAACTAATACATATCCAAGTTCTCTCTGTATATCGTTTTCTACAGTATCTAGATTTGGGTAGCCATCTTGCCATTGATTACTCCCTTCTTCTTTTCTTCTTAAGATAGCATCTTGAAGTATTTTCCAGATAGTAGGGATATCTTGAATTGCAGCCTGTCTAAATGATGTTTCAACTAATTCCATATTAAAGCCATAGTTTTCGAATGAAGACAAAAATAGGAATAAAGATAGAGTAGAAAATAAAAAAAGGTATAATATAGAAATGTAGATTAAGACTTAAAAGAAGGGCCATTATGAGTAGTTGAAATCCTAATCCATAAAAGGAAAGAATACTCATGAACCAATTTGGGAATGGTTTTCCTTCTATAGCTTTAATGTCAATGGAATATATCATTCTATCAAAAGTCCCATAACTTAATTTATAAATAAAAAACAGCACATTTACAGTTTTTTGATTTTCATACGAAAATGATTTAGGAGGTGACTTCTCTATCAGTTGACTTGTCTCATCTCCATTTGTTTTATGTCGTTGAATCACATAATAAAAATTATATAAGGTTCCTTGTAGCTCCATGCAGAAGAATGCAATTAACATGATCCAAATGGGTGATTCAGTTTTTATGCATATAGCTAATAAGAATAGGAAATTGAGTATAAAATCAGCAATAGAATCGTAATACCTTCCGACATAAGAAGGGTTATTCCGTATTCGAGCCAAGGCTCCATCTGAAGCATCTATAATTGATTTAAGAATAAGTAATAAACCCGCTAAAATAGAGTAATCTAAAAGAAGGAAGATAATAGCAAGAGTCCCTACAATGATAAACGAACTAGTGAGGTGGATAGGGGATACAAAGGTATTTTTAAAGAGGAAAGCTATTTTTCTACCAGGAATTCGACCGTAATCTGAAAAATCTAAAAAGCAGTATTCCGAATTTAATTTTGCCATGAGAGATTAAAAGTATTTAAAATCATTTAATCAACATGTTTTTGTTCTGATATTTTAGATATATGTATAAATAGAGATAAAAAAAAGGCAGTCGTGAGACTGCCTTTAAGATGATTTTCATCAATATATTAATGATTCACAACTACTGACATAGTGTGTTTCATTCCGTTAGTTAAGCTAACGCGAACGATATACATTCCATTATCAAGTCCTGAAACATTAAGTGCAGTACTATTTGCATTATTTTTAACAGATTGAGTTAATACTGTTTGACCAACAGTGTTAATCAATTCTACACTATTTACATCATAGTTGTTAAAGTTAATGTTAAGTTCTTCACTTGCAGGAGAAGGATATGCTTTCATTGTGATATTCATTTCTTCTTTTGCAAGACTTACTTGTTCAGCAGGGATAAAAGTAACAGATATTCCTGGTACAGTCTCTGGTCCAAATCCATTTGGATTGAAAGAACCTTGACCAGCTTCTACAGGGAACATAGGTTGTAAATATAATCCAAGGTTTCCGTTGTAATCTTTATCAGGATCAGTTCCGAAATAAACTTCTGTATTAAATGTAGTAACACAGAATAAATAACGTTGATTATCATCTAAAGCAAATATCTCACTTGGATTAAAATTAGCAGTCATAGTAACTGAAGATGTATCTTCTAATACATCGAAACTTGTATTTAATAATTCATAGAATGAAGAAATTGGATTAGCAAATCCTGCATCCTCAATTGTGGTGAATTGATCATCGTAACTGTACATGGAAATCATTAATGGTTCTCCTTCCATAGATGTATTTGTAGCTGCACTTCCCTTCATTGCAGTGAAAGTAAGAGAAACAGGAGCTAACTTGCTTGCCTTTGGACTCATGAAGTTTACACATTGAGAATAATATGGAATTGGATTTCCGCTACCATCGATAGGTCTTGAACCTCCAGATGATTTAGGTGCAAATGTAGTCTCATCAATTGAAGCATATGAGAAATCAGAAGGGCTGATTACAAAATCAGAAGTGATTGTATTATCTTGTGGATCGTCATCTGTATTAGGAGTAGAAGCAGTATATTCTAAATGGTAATATCCTTCAGCCCAAGATGTAGGTGCAAAATCAGGAAGGAATATATCAACGCTATCACCAGCTTCTAGTAAATCAGAGGAAGTAACAGTTTCATTATATACTTCAGTTCCATTGAATGTAATAACAGCATTTAAAGAAATATCAGATTGGTCATTACTACCAAAGTTATATACTGTACCACCAAATTTAATAGTGTAATCAGAACCATCCTCTGCTATTGCAGAAGGAATAGAAGAGAATTGGGGACGGTAAATAGCATTAGGATTGATAGTTAAGTCATTAGGGAAAAGACCTAATTTATTACCAATAAACATGACAACGGGTCCGTTTTGCATCTCAGCTAATAGAGAAGCTCCATCTATATCAGAAATCATTACAACAGGAATTGTAACGGTAGCGCCAGAAGCACCTCCATTCATCCCTACGGGTGCCCCAGGAACATTGTTAATGATGATACATCCAATTGCTCCGGCGTTTTGTGCTTCAAGGGCTTTTTTCCCAAATTCACAATTACCTCTAAAAAGAATTGCAATATGACCAGCGATATCTCCACCATTTGCAGCAGCTGTACAACCTAAGTTTCCACCGTCTGCTTCTACAAATAAAACTAATTCATCTTGAATAGCATAAGCTGGATCATCTATATGTGAATTTCCCCAAGCCTGATTTGTAGCGCCATATTCAAAAGCGTAATTCCCAGCGATACTTGCCGGGCTGATCCCTGATACAATTATCTGGGAAAAACTCATACTAGAAGTGAGTAGTATGACTCCTAAAAAAAGTAATAATCTTTTCATATTTATATATTTTATAATAGTTTACATAGCAAATATAGAAAATATTTTAATATAATGTTATGTAGTAATAAATCCAAAATTTGAAGGAATTGATGAATCTTCCCCATTATATGTTAAAACAGGAATTCCTAAATTATTTTCTGCTAATTCCTGAACAATGTTAGAGGAAAACATTTGAAATGTTTCTTTGTAATAAGTGGCAGCTAATAAATTGGCATTTACTTCTTTACAGAAATCAACAAGTGCTTTTTCATAATCTTTATCATCTAGAAGTTTAATCTCCATTTCAAGATTGTTCTTTTGTAAGTAATCGTTTACAATAATTAGATTAACATTGATATTTTTCCGTAAAAGTTCATCTGTATAATTTCGAGCAACTAAATATAATTTAGAGTGAAATATCTTTGCAAATCTAGCTGCATGGCGTACTACTTGAGTTGTTTCTGCAGCCATATCCAATGTCATAACAATGGTATTTATTTTTGAAAAATCTGTTTTTTTCTGAATTAAAACGAATGGAACGCTACTATTAGAAACAACTGACATAGCGGGGCTTCCAAAGATCTTCTGCCAGATAGAAGTACTGTGAGTTCCCATAATGATAAGGTCAACTCCAATAGAATCAGCAATAATTCCAATATCAGTTAGGACCTTGCCTATAACGACACGAAAATCTACTTCAACTTCATTGTCTTTGACATGTTTGCTTATTAGATTTTTTAACTTCTGTTCAGCTTCTAATCTATCAGTAGGATAGGATACAATATGTAATAAAATGATAGAAGTGTGATGATCTTTTGCAATGTCTAATGCAAAAGTAAATGCATTTTCTGTGACTTCAGTAAAGTCTATAGGTACAAGTAAATTGGTTTTGTTTGACATAACTATTTTTTTAATACTATAAAGATATGCATAAATTTATAATTAGTTATAGCTAAAAAATAAATTATAATTTTAACTCGTCGTACATTTAAAATAAAATGTAGATTATGATGTTGGACCTCGATACCCTTCGGTATCTTCAGAACATGCACTCCTTGTTTTTCTCAGAGCATTCTGTCAGACAAATTATATTATTATAGAGTTAAAAAAAGGCGTTAGATTCCAGAGCAAAGCGAACGGAAGCTATTCACTAGCCATTCCCGTTGTTTGAGGTCTACTTGTAAATTATTTTCCATTTTTTTAACCCTTGTAAAGCCAAATGCATAGACAATCAATGAATTTGTTAGCCTTTTAAATACATAATAGACTAATCCTTATATCTAAACCATTCTGTAGAAGAATTTATTAGTTATATATCTTAAAATCAAAAAGGTCTCTTAATTTTCCTTTTGGGTTAAAAATCCAATTTATCTGCAGATGATACATCTTATTAAATCTGAAGATAAGATAAGAAAACATGATGAGATAAGCAATACTAGTAGCAATTCCTCCAGCATATATTCCATAACTCTGAATAGTTAATAACCCTATAGAAATCGTAACAATATTTCCAATGAAAGAAGATTTTACATTAATAAGATTTTTTTCTACTGCCGAAAAATGATGGTTAAGAATAGCAAAGGTAGCTAATAGAAGTACCCCTAAACTCATGGAGGCAAAAATAGGGCGTAAACCTTCAAATTCACTTCCTAGAAGCCAATTATAGAAGCTATCCGGCAATAAAATTATGATAAGGATTGCAGGTAAAGTTAAAAGAAAACTAAGTTTGGTAAGATGTTGGGTCAATTTAACTTGAAGTTGTATGTTTTTTAGATTAACTGATTTGCTATAATGAACTAAACTAATTCCATTGAAAATTACCCACACTCCCTCTATCAAGGAGGTAGCAACAGAGAAAACGCCCAGACTAGCTAATCCTAGAAATTTTTCTACTAGATAATAGCAAAAACGGTAATTAATCATTTGAGAAATATTGTTTAACTGCATCTGAAAACCGATTTTAAGAAATTTATAAAAAAGACCTCTCTCATTAGTGGTGTTGAATTTCTTTTTTCTTAGCACCCAAACAGCAAATATGATAGCAAATATGAAAGAAATTATATAGGCTGCATAAAGACTTTCTATAACGGCTTGGATAGTAGCATTTCCTTGATGAACAATAAACCAATATAGGAAAAATGCAGTAGTACTTGCTTTAATGATTTCTATCAAATTATATGGGTGGATTTTTTCTGTTCCAATAAATATATACTGAAATATAGAAATAGAACTCAATAAAATGGTAAGAAGTAACAAATCGTATAGATACTCTATTGGAAAAAGTCCAGAATAAGCTAGAATAAAAGGTAGGGTTAAAGATATCAGTATATTCCATAATAGAGCCGATAGAATTAATCTAAAGAATGAATAGCGCGGAATTAAATAAGATAATGAAGGTCCCGAAAAAATACTTTGGAAGATACCAACAATTGAAATGCCTAATACAACAATAGCCATTTCTCCTCTTCCATAAGCGCCTAAATATTTTGCTGAGATGAGAAGTATCAAAAGATTACTTATCGCAGTGATTCCTTTGCTAAAAATAGAGGCTATTATTTTTTTCAGCATAAATTGTTTAAATTGATCTCTTCTTATTTGAAAGAGAACGTAAATTAAAGCATTTTACTATAAATATCGCCAAATTATTGCTTTAAACTTTCTTTAGAGAATTGTTCTGTAAATTGGTAGATTTCTTCTTTTGAATAATTCTTTGTGTCAAAACACACTAAAGCATTATTAAGAATTTTATCACCTTTCGATTGAATTTGGATACCTAAATGACTATTATTTATTTTAGTTAATCTTCCGATTGACTATAAGTGCCAGACATTCTAAAAGTAAAGCTCTCTCCTATAACGACATAAAATTTATTGGGTATGAATAATAGATTTATAGCAATATAGATAAATCATCTATTCCTACAGTTCTTTCAGTTGTAAATCCTTCTCCATACTTCACATTGATATCTCGCCCAAATTGTATCATACGAGCTTCTAGTGAGTCTAAAAATCCTTTTCCTGAAATGGGAGTTTTAGGGCCACTCATTCCCTCTTGATAAAATTGAGTCTTATAAGCCAATATTGCTTGAAATTTTTGCTCTTTAAAATCAGAAACATCTACGATGAAATCAGGTTTTATATATCTATCTTGGATAAAGTGGTAAACTACTCTTGGGCGCCAATGAAGTTGTTCAGCCCCATTACATTTACTGACGATTTTAAGAAGTCCTGATAGAAAGCAGGCTCTGGATATAAAATCACTACCCCTCGCATGGTCAGGATGACGATCACTGATTGCATTTGCCAATACAATATCAGGTTGATAATAACGAATAGCTTGCACTAATTGAAGGAGACTTTCTTTGTTTTGTTCAAAAAACCCATCGGCAAGTTTCAAATTCATTCTGTCGATTATCCCCATGATTGCTGAAGCATTAGCAGCTTCTTCATAACGAGTTTCAATAGTACCTCGAGAACCTAATTCTCCTTGAGTTAAATCTACGATGGCAACACGTTTACCTTGTGCTACACTTTTGATTATCGTTGCTCCTGCACTTAGTTCTACATCATCTGGATGCGCTCCAATAGCAAGAATATCTACTTTATTCGTCATTTTCTTTTACTTTATCTTTCTTGTTGTCAACCATATATTTGGTTATGACTACCAAGGTAAATATAGTAAAAAATAGTATGGTTAGCCAACCGGATAATGGTAATTTTGCTACTCCATCTCCTTGCGCATACGAATGAAGTCCGACTAAAATAAAGTTAACTCCGAAGAAAGTGAAGAGAATAGCAGAATATCCCCATAAACTTAACACGTTAAATAGAAAACGACTACTAAGTTTTGGAATCCATCTCAAATGGATAATAGTAGCAAATACCAACATGGAAACTAAAGCCCAAGTTTCTTTTGGATCCCAGCCCCAGTATCTCCCCCAAGATTCATTTGCCCAAACTCCTCCTAAGAAAGTACCCATGGTAAGCATGAATAATCCTACAATCATTACCATTTCAGATACAGCGGTTAATTCTATAATATTCATCTGTAAACGCTTTCTGTTTTTCTTGGTGACAGCTAAATAAAGAATCATATTCACAAAACCGAGTACTGCAGAAATCCCAAGGAAACCGTAAGAAGAGGTAATTACAGCTACGTGTATCATCAACCAATAGGATTTTAAAACAGGCTCTAGAGGCGTGATTTCTGGGTCTAACATGTTTAGTTGAGTGACAAATAACATCACAGCTGCAAACAATGTAGTAGCTGCAATAACTGCTGGGTTTTTCTTCACAAAGAAGAGTCCCGCCAAAATTGTAGCCCAAGAAATAAAAATAACAGCCTCGTATCCATCAGACCATGGAGCATGGCCTGTAATATACCAGCGCATACCTAACCCTACGGCATGAAAAAGAAACGTTAAAATAACACCTGTTAAAAAGACATACGAAATTCTACTTAAAATCTTTTCACTCTTTAGTGTTGGAGTCATTAAGGTGCGGATAAAGAAAATAATCATCAAAATAAAACCAAAGAAGAAGTAAGAACTTTGAATTTTGTCAAATGCTTTTAGTTTATTATACATGATCTCCACATTTACATGTTTGTGTGTAAGCACGCCAATAGAAGGATGTGTAGCTTCGTATGCTTTTAATTCTTTCCATTGATTATCTTTTAATAACTGAAGATTCTTTTTTACATCATCCATGCTTACCGACTTATCTCCTTGCGATACTAAGAAAGCGGAACGTAAAAGATTTAGCGAAATAGCATTATTAGTCTGGTCTTTATCTTGCATTTCTCTTGCAAAAGGCCAAGTCCATGTTCCATTATCATCACCTGGAATAGGAATGATGCGTAAATATTGGAATTGGAAAATTTCCTTCAAGATGCGATAGCGTTCACCTAATTTAATTAATTCTTTATCATATTCACTCTTTGAAGCATCTGTCTTTCCGTGAGCTTCTTCATATTCCTTATACCATTTGAAATTACCGTCTTTGGCTTCCAAATCATTAATGGATACGTATTTTTCGAGATTTAGTGCATCTCTAATTTTATATGAAACATAAAGTATTTTCTCTGAATTCCATCCATCTGGGCCATACAAGTGCATAGCTAGTAGTGTTTGAACCGCTGTTTTATCATCATAGTGATCCTCTCGGCGCAATTTCCTAAGTATTTTATCAGCAAGCGTATGGAAGGGGATAATTCTTCCATCATAATCCTGTACCAATAAATCATCAAAATTGGCTGCATCTTTTTCTGATAAATAATGAACTTCGATAGTATGGTTCTCTTGAGAGTCTTCATTTGCATGGTCATGGTTATGGTCATGATCATGATCATGATGCTCTTCTATAACTTCTTCATTTAAAGCTGTGCTATCTACTTGGGCATGAATTCCACTAGTTAATCCTATACTAATTAATAACACGAATACTTTCAGCATTTTAGCTCTATTCTCTCGAGATTTCTTAACCAGCGTGTTAAGTTCTTTGATTCTTCCTTTTGGATTAAATATAGAAAGGAAGAATCCTAATCCCATTAAGAAATATGCAATATAGGTAACAGTAGTACCCCACCAGTCATAATTCACACTTAAGATAGTACCTGATTGATCTGCAAAATAACTAGACTGGAAAAAACGATATCCTCTATAATCCATCACTCTGTTCATAAAGATACGTTGATCTCTAAAAACATTATGTGCAGAGTCAATAACAGTTACTTCAGAAGCAAAAGAACTGGCCATGTTAGAGCCTGGATATTTATCTAACTCGAATTTTCTGTTTTTAATATAAAATGGAATCTTAATAGGCTTTGCGCCATATCCAATTTGAAAATTTAATCCTGCAAATTGCACAAATTCATCCTTAATGATGTGTTTAGCGCTTCCTTGGATATCTACAAGTTTTGATTCTGTGTCAGTAGATAATTTTATAGTTAAGTAATTATTTCCGCCATCTTTTTCAGGGGATTTTACTTTCTGTAATGCAGCAGATTTGTGAAAACTTTTAAAAACAGTACTTTCTCTTCCGAAGTTATATAAATTTCCGGAGATGAAAGGAATAAGGGTGTCCTCTGCTATTTGAGAAATGGCTTCTGCGGGAATATTATTATTCATTCTATCTTCTACAGAAAGTGACGCCATGTTAACCCGTTGATATGGGAAAGCGGAAGAAATTAAAAGTTGCCCATCTTTTTCATAGATATGTACACCAGGGAAAGTTTCTTCATTAGTTTCAAACATTACATTTGTTCCTCCTATTATTTTTTCTTCTCCTTTAAATATATATTGACTTTCTCCCTGAACTACAAATTCGATAGCATCTCGCCCTTCTGAAGCATCATCTACCAGAGTTTCGACCATGTTTTCTTTGTAGGATACATAGTCCACCTTTACTTTCTTTTGATTGGGTAATTGGATTTTGAGGTGAATAGGGTTAGCAACCCCTTCTGACAGCCAGTGTGGATCTTGGTAGGTGTATTGATTTACTCCATCGTTCGCTTTTAATGTGAAATAAGGAGTATTACTATAAATGATGTCAGTTGTCTCGCCATTTCCTATCATCATTTGCCCTTCATAGCCTACATATCTTGTTAATCCGGCACCGATAATACACAATAAGAAAGAGAAGTGAAAAATAAATGTTGGAATTTTACTTTTTTGCCACATGCGATATGCAACTATATTGACAATTAGATTGATAGATAGATAAATCAATAAGATTTCAAACCATTTAGCATCATAAATAGCAATTTTAGAGGCAGGTGTTCCATAATCTGATTCTATAAATGTGGCAACGGCGATTGAAATGGCAAAGATTATCATCCCTATGGCCATTAATTTCATAGAGAAGAGCTCTTTTAATATTTTATCTGTCATCTTTCTTTTGAATTTGTAGCAAAACTACAAAAGCTTTGTTAATTTAGAATGATTTTAGTGTTAATTTTACCCAAGTTTTATAATCTACCTTTTTGTGATGTTGACTGATAAAAAAGAAATAGTTATTTGTGGAACTGGTAAAGTCGCCTATCATTTAGGTAGTTATCTTAATCAGATTGGACATGATTTATTAGGTGTATGGGGGAGAGATGTAGAGAAATGTGCAGAATTGTCAAAAAAATTACATACTTCGGTAATATCTGATTTGTTCAATTTATCTAATACTTCTATTGTAATTGTTTGTGTGAGTGATATTGCGATAAGCAAAGTTTTATCGTCTATACCTAACCATGTAAAAATTGCATATACTTCTGGAAGTATAAAATTAGAAGATTTACCAGCTAGAGAGAATTTGGGGGTATTCTATCCCTTACAAACTTTTAGTGAGGAAAAAGAAGTTGATATTTCTAAAGTTCCTTTCTTGATTGAAGCTACTAATCCAATTTTTGAACAAGAATTGATAGGGCTAGCCCAAACTTTGAGCGATAATGTTCAAAAGACAAATTCGCGTGAGCGCTTTCTTATTCATGTGGGAGCAGTGATGGTAAATAATTTCACTAATTTTCTTTATTATTTAGCAGAAAAACATCTGAAAGAGCATGAACTTGATTTTAAAGTGTTAAAACCGTTGATAATGGAGACTGCCGAAAAATTACAAACATTAACACCTAGAGAAGCTCAAACAGGTCCTGCAGTGCGAGGAGACAATAAAATTATTGAGCAGCATATACAATCTATTTCAGATGCTGATACTAGAGAACTATATAAATTAATGAGTGAGCTAATTATCAAAGAATTTAATAAAGATGAATTATAAAGAAAAGTTGAACCAAGTAAGTACCTTTATCTTTGATATTGATGGGGTTCTTACGGATGGAAGCATATTTTTATTAGCAGATCAAGTGGTTCGCGTACTTAATTCTCGTGATGGTTTCGCACTTCAATATGCCAAGAAGCAAGGATATACTATTTTCGTAATTAGCGGAGGAAGTTCAGAATCTGTAAGAAATAGATTGTTGAAAACAGGAGTGACAGAGGTGTTTTTGCGTACGCACAATAAACTTAAGAAATACGAAGAAATCAAATCTGAATATAAATTATCTGATCAGGAAATTTTGTATATGGGAGATGATATTCCGGACTATGAAGTGATGAAACAAGTGGGTGTATCTTCATGCCCTTCTGATGCAGCGGTGGAAATAAAACGATTGGTTGATTATGTGTCTCCTTTCCAAGGAGGCCGTCATGCAGTACGAGATGTAATTGAACAAACCTTACGTGTGCAGAGTAAATGGTTTAAAGGAGAGTGATAATTTCTAGCGTTTACTGATTTTAGCAGTCCAAACACTTTCCTTACCCATTATTTTTAAGAAATAAACACCTTGAGTCAATCCCTCTAAAGATAGGATGTTTTTACTTTCTCCTTTAAGAACAATCTCCCCTTGAATGGAGTGAATTTCATAAGTTAAACCAATAACTTCTGAAGGAAGATGAATGATGTCTGAGGTAGGGTTAGGGTATATCTTTAATGATTTTTTTGGAGATTCGCTATACACAGAAAGAATACTAAACTCTTCAATATCATTATCATCTACGTATGGGTCAACTAGATTACGTCCTATCTTTCCAAGCATACCTCGTGTTCCTGCAGTTAAATCTTTACCATTATCACTTGAAGTGCCAATAAAAGCAATACCTCCATCATTGGTTGGTATCATCTGATTAATAAAATCATCGTTGTAAGCAGAGTAATTATATGAAGGACCCCAATAAAACATCAAACGACTAAATCGTATGATTTGAACATCCAATCCACCAGGATAGGGTTCAGGACTTGCTTCTGGACCATCAAATTCAACAGCAATGAATAAACTATAATCCCAATCGTCTATTGTTGCCATGGCAGGAATCCATGTGTTGGTAGAATAGACGAAATCTCCTTGAACATGATCCAAATAATTTCCATTTAAGTCATATTGCCCATACCAGATATCATAAATTGTGGTATCAGAATTATAATATGCGCCACAAGCATATATTTCATTCTCATATACTATCACATCTTTAATGAATGGAATGAGGCGTGTGTTGTCAAATTTGCTCCAATTTATTGAACCTGTAAGCGAACAAGAAATCAAAACACCTTTCTCAAAATTATTATCTCCCTTTTGTCCGCCAATCAGTAGTTCCGAACTTGAAATAGTATCTACTGCATAAGCAATGTCATTTACTGGAGAAGCAATCGTTTTAGTCCATAGGGTATCTCCGTTTAAGTCGGTGAAGACCATGTACATATCTTTTTGTTGGGTCGTTAACCCATCTGTTTCTCCAACGAGTATAATCTGATTATCAAGAAGCATAGCATCATGTAAAATTTCCCAATTTGCTGTCCCATAGTTCTTCTGCCAGAGAAGATTTCCCAACTCATCAGTTTTTAAAAGCATGAAATTGAAGTTGCCATCGTCAGTTTCACTTGAATATCCTGCGATATAGAAACCTTCTCCTTCTTTATGCATTACTCTAACTCCTACTTCGTCTGTAGTGTCAGAGCCATAATTTTGAGACCATAAATAATTTCCTAAACTGTCAACAATCATTAAGTAAGCCTGACCCGAAGCGCCATCAAAGTCGCCCCCTACACCTGTAATGGCATAGGAAGAATCGGGAAGTTGTGTAATACCATTTCCTTTAACAAAAGAACCCGCAGTATATTTCTTATAAAAACCATTTTGCGTCATTCCGTAAAATGATGGTAATACAAGCAGGATAACTAATATTTTCTTTAGAATCTCCATGTTACTTTTAATAAAATAGAATGACCCAATTGACTTCTTAGAACAGCGCCTAAAATATCTTCGGTTCCTATACTAATTAGAAGATTCTCCAAATGATAGGAAGCGTACAAGCCTACACGGAAATTTCCATATCCACCAAAAGTACCTTGAGCGCCCAATGAAAATTGTTCAAATGGTTGATAATGAATGCCTGCATATAACATAGGTTTGTAGGAGCGGTTCAAATACATTCGAATGCCAAAAATGGATTGTAATTTTTTGGAAGAATGTACAGTTGCTACTTTGCCAATTTGTATAAAACCAGGTAAAAGTTTGGTTTGTCCTTTCTGTACCGTTTCTATTTGAAATGTGTCTTTTAGATTTTCTAAGACATTTTCTTTAAATAAATCATCTAGTGCAAATCCTGAGAACACGTCTTTGGTGCGTATCGTTGTTTTTTGAGCGTCATTCAGATAGTAAAAACCAATGTTCCTTCCAGTGATATTCAAAACGCCATTAAATTTAGCATCAGGCTTTCCAAAGTTAAAATTAAACCCAAAATTTACTGCTGCCCCCATGCCTTTGAAAAATGGGTATGGATTACTTTGATTAACTTCAGCATCTATATTCCATTTAATTTCGTCACCTTGTTGGTTAAAGGATAAATCTCCTTTTTCCACATCTATATCAAAGAAACTAATTGGTAAAACAGCATGCAGTGTAATATAAGATTTTGTTTTAAGGTTATGGAATCCTCCTCCAACTGTTAAAAAACGTTCATAGCGTCCATACGTATTAGATAAATCTAATTTCTTTCCTAAAAAAGGTTCGTTGCCTAAGAAAGCTAAACCAAAAAGGTCACTAGAATAATCTCCCCAAATATAAAAGTTGTCAGCAGCACCAATCATCCAACTCCAGTTCTCATTTTTTTTAAAAATACTTTTGCCTGAACGATACTCTAGTGAAACATATTCTCCTACGCCAAATCGGTTGTAATCTTTCTGCTTTTCGTATGTTTTTTTGCTTAAATCTTTACTGATTTCTCCGCCAAACATAAATTTCCGTGCAAATTCATTGTTAAGTGAAGTGCTGTGTTCAAAGATGTTTCCGTGTAATGAAATTTCATTATTAAATGGGAGCGTGTCATAGAGCGTTGGTAAGAGTTCTTGCGCGTATCCTGTAATTGTTTGAAAAAACAACAGCAAAACAGATATTATGTAAATAATTCTCTTTCTCATAAACTAGATTTCAATTCTAGGTGTGCAGAAAGTAAAAACTTTAATGCTGCATTTGAATATACAATGTTATTATTGATATGTGTACTGTTGAAAGTAGCTCTTAGCATGATATACTTGGTTGTTGCTAATTTCTCTGCATTGTCTTTGCTAATATAAAATTCAACCGTATTGTCAGTTGCAATATGTTTTTCTAGCACATTATCCGTAGAAGCAGATAAAATCTGACCTTGTGATTTAATTTGTCCTAATGATTTATTATCCTCATCCAATAAAGTTAGTTCCACATTTACCCCATACGGAAAAGTATTTAACGCTTTTAAGATAAATTTCCCTTGATTAACCTTCAGTAATTTGCTGTCATTCTTAAAATCGATAGCAAATGTATCTTGTAAGATTAAATCATCTATCCCAACACGAAGTGGAAAATTAGCATCGATATCTATTCCTATACGGCTTTTTGGATAAAGAATATCATTACCACTTGATGCGTTTCCATCAGGGTTAATCTCTAGGGCATATTGAAGTTGATATGTGCTACCTAGGTTTTCTAGAAATTGTTTTAAGTTTCCGGTAGAGTTATCAAAATGAAATGTAAGTTCAGACGGAATTAAGTTATCCCACGCTCCTTGAGTTTGATTCACATATAAAGAGTTAGAAAAATAGGGATGAGTTAGCGTCACGGTTTGAGAAGTTTTCTGATTTATACTTTCAATCCCATGAATCAATCCTTTTGCCCTAACTTTAATCCCATTTCGGATAGTTAAATTCAAATCAATATCATCAATGTTTACAGCTCCTCCCATAATCTTGTTGAAGAATGTTAAATCTACTTTGGTAGTATCTGAAAAGGTTGTGTGACCAAAGTAGCCTTTTGCATAATCCACCTCAACATCTTCAAATGAGATAGTATAATTTATAATATCTTGAGGAGTTAGAGTAATGGTATTTCCTTGTGGATCTGTTTTTACTTTCATTTTAGATTGTAAAAGATTATAAGAATTACCAAGTTCTCCTCGTAAATCTATGTCATAACCCGTTAAGTCAAGGGTGAGTTTTGCTATACTTGGTTTTGCTTGAGTACCAGCGGCAACTTCTTCTGTGTGAGAATATTCAACACCATTTTTAGAAGCTCCAGGGATAGAAATAGTAAAAATACCTTTTGTTGGAAGCGGATTTTCTAGTTTTACGATTGCCTTACCCTTTTTAACTCGGATTTCTTTTAGGGCGATATCCTTTAGATCAAAATTATGTTCCTGAATCTGATCTATGAATGTAAATCCAGGAGTGACGTTAATGGCATTTAAAGAACTTATAAAGGATTGCTTGATAGTAGTATCTGGAATCTTTACAAGTTTACTTAGATTTAAATCAACTAGTCTTCGTTTTAAAATTACTTGAATAGAATGATCGGTATTTATAGCAAAAGTTGAATCATTAACATAATCACTAATAACTAATGAGTCGTTTACAAGCGGTATAACCCAATCAGAAGTCCAATTTGCTTTCTCTTTTCGACAACTTATACTGATTGTTAGTAAAAACAGCAAGACACTTATGTAAAATAAAATTCTTTTGAGTTTCATATAAATTGTATAAGTCTTAACATTGGACAGTACGAAAATAATGAAATATAAGATATATTTTATAACAAGTTTGAATTTGTTTTGATTTTAAAATGTAAGATAAATAGATTTTAGATATTATCCTATCCAGTTTCCTTTGAGATATCCCTGAAAGAGATAGAGTTGAAGAATAATATTGGTGGCTAGAATCAGTAAATATAGTATCGTGTATTTTCTTTTGAGTAGAGGAATTGTTTGCAATAGTATGAACCCAATAAAACCTGCAAAGAAAAACATAGATTGAATATAATTGAGTTCGACTACATTGCTATATGGAAATCCGAATACGATTAAGGTTATTACAAGTATAGCAGATAGAATGCGTATGTTTTTTTGGTTTACTTCTACGTTGAAAAGATGTTTAAATAATATGTAATGCAAAAAAGGATTGCAGAATAGATAGCGATTCATACTTAAAATGGAAGTGCTATTATCCTCCTTTAAATGGAAGAAGAGTACATATAACAGTATCATGGATATATATATGAAACTTATAAAAAGAATTTCATCATTTATGTGTTTAATCTTTTTTTGGAAATATGAAATGCCCCATATAAGGCTATAGAAAGCAATAATTAATGCGCTATAGAAAGCCCAAGCATCTAGCCAAAGAATCCGATATCCGCGCCAAGTGGTTAAAGGAAAAGAGGGGAGTGAGAATAGGTGATTCCAATTGTTTGATTGGGATTCGGAATAGGCAAAAATATTTCCTGTAGCATTTCCAATAATGTAAAAACCTAATAATGTTCCTAAGATAAGTGCAGATAATAATAGCAAGATTTGTAAAAAATGATGCTTTTTGTGATTGAACAAAAGAAGAGCAGATATCGCAGGAATCAGAAAAAATACGGAAGGTCTAACGAGAGAAAGCAATACAAATGATATAAAAACCCATTTCCATTTTTCTTTCTTCCAATTGATAATAGCCCATATCGTTAATCCATAAAACAAAGACTCTGAATAAGGAACATAGAAGAAAAATATGCTGGGAAGTGTGAGTATAAGGAGCGCTTTCAGATTAGAAGCTTTTAGGTATGAAGCGAGCCAAGAGAAGGAGACTAAGAAGATTAAAAAATTAATTATGCTTATACCTAAGGGATTAAGGTGGAGTATTTTCCATAAATAGGGGAATCCTGGAAAAAAACCCGAGTTGCTTTGTACTTTTTCCTGAAATGAATAACCTTCAGTAACAATGGAGTGATACCAATTAGCATCCCATTGTAACAAAGATGAGGTGAAGTTGGTTAAAGAAATTTTACCAATAAATGTAAAAAGGATAAATAACAACGTAAATGAAAGAAGATAAACAAAAGCAGTTGTAAAACTATACTCCTTGTTTAACCATTTTTCGAATTTACTACTCATGATGTTTTATTGAAGTGTAAATCTACTATTATTTTTTTTAAATATGCATGTATAAGAAAGAGACAAACGATGTCTTGTTATAAAATTTCCTTTTCTTTTTCACGTTAATTTTTGTTACCAGACTCATTTATTTGGTAAAGGATGTTATTTTTGAAGAAAACTTAAGAAGATGGAGTATTTAGCATATATTGTTGTTGGATTGGTGCCTGCTTTGGCAGTTATCATTGCTGTTTATATTGTTCAAAGAGAAAATAAAGACAAGGAATTAAGTCATCTTTCGTTACAATTGAAAGGAGATAGACAAAAATTATTTGTTGAGCCTAGAATGGAAGCATATCAACGCATTATTCTATTGCTAGAGCGTATCACTCCTCATAACTTAATTATGCGTTTGCATCATTCGAATAAAGCAGCGTCCTTGTTTCAGCAGGATTTGTTGAATAATATTCGTACTGAATTTGATCACAATGTAGCGCAACAGTTATTTATTCCTATCAATATTTGGGATTATGTAAAAAAAAGTAAAGAAGAAACGATTAAAATTATCAATACTGCTGCAGGACAATTGGATGAACATGCTACTTCTATTGATTTAGCAAATAAGATATTTGAAATAGCAGGGGAGTTAGAAGAATTACCAACTGAGATTGCTATTAAGATTTTAAAAGATGATTTCCAACGCATGTTTTAATATGAACTAAAACTGGAATCTTTTTTGTATATTCATTGAAAACAATAATTATGAGATATTTTTTACTAGCACTTTCTTTATTTATTTTCGGCTTTAGCTATTCACAGAATAAGAAATCTGAAAAATTAATTCAATTATCCGGAGTATTAGTTTCTGCAGATAGTTTGGACCAAGTCTCCTATGCCTCTATCATGAATAAAACCACCCATAATGGGACAATTTCAGACTATTACGGTTATTTTAGTTTTGTTACTCGTCCTGGAGACACCATTATTTTCAATGCTTTTGGATTTAAAACTGGGTCATACATTGTTCCAGACACCTTGTCTGAATATCGTTATTCTATCATCCATATCATGATACCTGATACGTTGATTTTACCTCAGGTAGATATTTATCCTTGGCCTTCTAAGGAAGCTTTTGCTAAAGCTTTTATTGAAATGGATCCGTATGATGATGCTATTCGTCGAGCACACCGACAGTTGTCGGGAGAGAATTTAGCCGCCATAGCCGCACGACTTCCCACAGATGGCAAACTGGCATATAATTGGCAAGCTCAACAAACGCGGACAATGTTATATACCAAAGGACAAACCCCTATTAACAATCTGTTGAATCCAGTTGCTTGGAGCAAATTTATTCAATCATGGAAAAATGGAGATTTCCAGAGAGAATCGGGGAAATAGTAAAGAAATTCTGAATAATCTCATATTTACCACATACCGTAAATATATTGTGTTTATCTAGGATGGCTTTGTAAGATAAAGTCGCTACTTCCGAGACAACCATAGCGAGACAAAGCTAACTGAACAACGAAAATATAATCGAATAAAAACCTTCGATTCAACGAGGCGTGAGATATAAAGGATTGTTCGATAAATATTGTTTGACAAATACCCATAGGGACGTACGGCCGTATGTCCCTACGGGTATTTGTCAAACAATCCTATAAATTGGATTTAAATGAATGTTAGATATAAAATTTTCCAACTAAATATTTTGTAAACCCCCTTCTACTAATAAACTTTATATCGTTTAAAGAAAGCATCCCAGTTCCATAAAAAGTTTTTCATAATTTCATCCATCCTTTTTATGAATAGTGGGTTGGGAGTGTTGAGGCTTTTAAAATAATTTTCTTGGTATTCGTTGAGACCATATTTGTGAAACATACCTTTTGACATGCTGTATAGCGTGACTTTAGAAGGATAGTTTACACGTTTCATAAAGGCAGCGTAATCATTGTATAATTCTTTGAAATCTTTTTCTTCCATTCCAAGTGAATCTGCTAACATATTAAAGATTACAGGCATTAATGATTTTTGTTGTGAAGGAGAAAAAGTATTAGAAAGTTCTCCTATGTTGCCTGCAATTACAATCATAGCAAAATGGCCATTGCGTGCATCTTTTAAATCAGGTGGTGTAACAAAGGCAGGGTCTTCTTCTAAAAATGATTTAATTTCATTGAATCCTTGTTCTATCGTATTAAGGATTCCATTAACAAAATATTTTGCTAATACTTCGTCTGAAAGTCGTTTCTTAAATAATGTATCCAACATGGAGCAGTAATTAAATCGTTCGCAACAAAGTTAGAAAGGAATTAAAGCATAAAAACTCATGTAAAATCAGTTTATCAACACGCTTATTAACAGATAGATTGAAAAGAGAGAATCTACTATCCGAGATGAGTAGGGTTCTTGTATCTACCTTCCCAATTTTAACTTTAGATCTGAATAGATTTTACTGATAATAAAAATGCGGAGTATTTTTTATATACTCCGCATTATCTCTATTTAATGTCTTCTAAAATTTATAACTCACACCGAAACTAGGAAGAATCGGTAACTGATAAATCTTTTCATTGGAAACACGGTTTACATAGAAGATATTATCTCTATTGTACATGTTGGTTACCCCGGCTTTAAGTTCAAGTTCTGTTTTGTTTTTGAAAGGGAATCGTTTTTTAATTGTTATATCTAAACGATGGTAAGAAGGAAGTCTAGCAGAGTTCATGTCCCCTAATAAAATACTTAAATCTTGTGTATTGGAGGTAGTATAGTCTGTTGTTAGACCGTTGTTAAATTCCTCTCCTTGATAATATCCTGAAGTTGGAGTGAATGGAAGTCCAGAACCAAAATTCCATCGCACACTCACTTCTAAGGTTTTATTCTTTAGGAAGGCATAAGTTGCAACAAGATTTACATTGTGCTTTCTGTCAAATACAGGAACATAATGGTCAAACCCATTCCACCTATCTGAATTTCCATAAGAATATCCTCCCCATAAGAAAATTCGGTCTTTCTTAAATTGTAGAAGCACATCAACTCCGTATGAATAACCAGATTCCAGAATGAAATCTTTTTTAAATACATCTGGCTTGTCATTAAACTCTGGGGTATCATCGTATAACTTGGTTGTATTGATATTGGATAATTTAGGGAAATATTTATAATATCCTTCTACATTGAGTGATAATGATTTCGTTAAATCATATTCTACACCAAAGATTCCATGCCAAGAAGTTTGAATACCATTTTTTGTAAGCTTTTCTTTACCTGTTGGCGTAGTGAATTTTGTTTGAACGTTATTTGGTGCTGCTAAGAATCCATAGAAAAGAGTTACAACATCTTGATCTGAGGAAGCCGAAGTATAGTTCTGAGAATAATATCCTCCTGATAATTTGAATCTTAATTTCTCCGTAGCATTAACTTTTACTCCTAAACGTGGCTCTGGTATAACAGCAGAAAGTCCTGGATAAACTTGTAAACGAACTCCAGGATTTACAACCCATCTACCAATTATCAAGCGGTAATTTAGGTAAGCGCTTAATTCGGTATTAAAATTTTCAATTTTTATTTCTCTATCTAATTGATTGTATGTTAGGAATTTCGTTGTGAATCCTCCTACATTGATACCGTAGGTTAATTCAGATTGATTTTTTAAGAAATAGGTAAAGTCAAAACCTAAATCAAAACCAATGATTTTACTATATCTAGGTGCTTGTCCATTTTGTTCTTGGAATAGAATATCATATCCTGAAGAGCTTAGGTGACCTTTGATAATAACAGGATTGTTTTGAGGTACTACCGTGAAATTTAATCCTCCGCCATAAGCATTCCAATGTAAATCTGCAAGTGTGGCATAATTTACTTTATCTGTATTGTAGAAACCAAATGCGTTGAATTTACTTCCATCAGGTGTTTTGATAGTAAATTTCCCAAAAATATCTGTAAAAGAGAATGGAAGCCCATCTCCATTGTTGGTATAAGGATAGATAGATTTAGAAACGTAGTTTAGTAAAGAATGTTTTGCAGCCAAAATATAGGAACCACCACTACCTACAGCATCTTTTGTTTTATATAAAGGCCCTTCAACAACTGCTTTCGCCATAAAAGGAGATAAAGAAACCATCCCTCCGTGTCTATTCAAGTCACCATCTCTGTATGTAATATCCATGATAGAAGAAATTCGTCCACCATAGTTAGAAGCAAAGCCTCCAGTATAAATGTCCGTATTTTTAATTAATTCTGTTTCAAACACTGAGAAGAACCCGATAGAGTGGAATGGGTTGTATATAGTCATTCCATCTAGGATAATCTTATTTTGAATTGGCGTACCACCTCGCACATACATTTGACCTCCTTGGTCACCCGTAGTGATTACTCCAGGAGTGATTGAAAATGCGGCAATAATATCATTTTCAGCACCAAAACTCGGCAATCTTTCTAAATCTTCTTGTTTCAACTTGTTTACAGAAATGTCGATTTTTGTTTGCTTGGATTGATCTTGTCCATAGACAGATACCCCTTCTATTTCTTTCACATCATCTGCTTTTTCAAGGGTATATCTTAGGGTTAATACTTTTGAAGCACCAACTTTTATAACTTCATTTATTTCGTTATGTTCCATACTACGGATGTTAATCTCGTAACTTCCTTCGTTCAATTTAGAAAACTGAAAGATACCGTCTAGGTCTGTGGTGGCACCGATTTGTGCTCCTGTTTCAACTGATTTGAGTAGTACTTTAACATAACTTGCAGCTTCTCCACTTACATTGTCATATACAAAACCTCGAATAGTGAAATTCCCTTGTCCAAGCGCAAATGTAGTAAAGCAGGAGATTAGTAAGATGTAAATTAAAGTTTTCAAAATATGCCGTTTTTAGAATTGAAGTTGCATAATTACTAATTTTTTAACTTTTTTGTTGTATTTAAAAAGTTAAAATTTAAAAATACCTATGAATAAGCAGGCTAGCCTTTAATTTTTTTAGCTTGTACCCAATATTTATCCATTTCTTCTAAAGACATTTCTTTTAGATTCTTATTGTCTCCCTGTATGGAGTGTTCCATGTGTTGAAACCGTGTGATAAATTTTTTGTTTGTTTTCTCTAATGCCGTATCGGGATTTATACCAATGAATCGTGCATAGTTTACGATAGAAAATAGTACATCACCTAATTCTTGTTCTATATCAGAAGTATTGTTGTTTACTTCAGCTACTAATTCATCTACCTCTTCATGAATTTTAGCAATAACATCTTTTGGATTATCCCAATCGAAGCCTATGCCACTTGCTTTTTCTTGAATACGAATGGCTTTAACGAGAGAGGGGAGAGAGCTTGGAACTCCTTCTAAAACTGATTTTCTTCCTTTATCTAATTTGAGTTTTTCCCAATTTTTTTTCACTGTTTCTTCATCTTCAGCTATTGTGTCTCCATAGATGTGTGGATGACGATAGATTAATTTGTCACAAATAGCGTTGAGCACGTCTGCTATATTAAAAGCATTTTGTTCGTCGGCTATTTTACTGTAAAAAACCATGTGCATCATAAGGTCGCCAATTTCACCTTTAAGTTCGTTCATATCCTTGTTGAGGATAGCATCAGTCAACTCGTATGTTTCCTCTATTGTGAGTGGACGAAGGGTTTCCAATGTTTGCTTTTTATCCCAGGGGCATTTTTCCCTTAAATCATCCATAATTTTGAGCAAACGCTCAAATGCCAATAAACTTTCAACCATAATACTCGTTTTTCATGCTAAAATAACAGTAAAATCAACTCGGTGTGCATTTAGAATAAAATATAAATAATATTAGACCCCGACATTCCTTCGTCCGTCGGGGTGACAATCCTTAGAGAAGGTTAGGCGGTCGGCTTTGCCGACCGATTGTCTCCCCTCACAATTGTCACCCCGAGAACCTTGGTGCTCGGGGTCTATCTTTTTAAATAATTCCTATTTCTTATAACTTTACAAATTAAATATAATTCATATACAGTAGAAATTATTGATCTTATTTATTTTTGCAAATGCACAACGGGTTAAAATCATTCTATTACAATTAAATTTTGAAGAGAAAATAAAAAATACGATATTTGGACGCGTTTTTCACACTATAGCTTGATCTTCAAAAAAACTCTCATATTAATCCAATTTAGTCTCGTTCTGTGTTTGACTGGCCAGATACATGTATTTAGTCAGAGCAAAAATTATGGGATAGGTGTACAGCCTCGAATGGGATATTTAATAGCTCATCGAGCAACCATGAAACACTTGCTTTCACAATATGCTTATGGAGTAGAATTACAAGGAAGCATTTTAACAAACGGTACTAAACAATGGCATCACGATTATAATTTCCCGAAGATTACCTTAGGCATAGTCTATAGTAATTTAGGTAATAATAAAATCTTAGGAGAAGTTATTGGTGTTCTTGGTGGACTTAATTTACCCTTTTTCCAGGAGAAAGGTTTTCGTTTTGGAGCTAATTTTAATGGAGGAATAGGGTTTATAACTAAAAAATATGATGTTAAACGAAATCCAAAGAACAATGCTATCGGTTCAAATTTGAATTGCATGGTAAGTGCAGGACTCTTAGTGGAAAAAATATGGAAACAACATGCCATTGGTTTTGAAATAAATATGACACATCTATCTAATGGTGCTATTGTTTTGCCAAATCTTGGAGTAAATCTTCCTACAGTGAAACTTAGTTATTCATATTATTTCAAGCCTATTGATATGACAGGTGAAGCAAATGGTGAAATTGAAGGTCCTTCGATTAAAAAATGGAATTTTTATACACAATTAATCTTGTCGGCTAAACAAATTTATCCTACAGGAGGGCATTTATATGGTATTTTTGGGTTGACCAATTTTGCACAATATAGATTTTCTAAAAAATCAATTGTAGAGACAGGAGTTGATTTTATTTATAATCAATCTATTGTTCCCTATAATGATGTAACATATTCTTTCCATAAGAATATGCGTTTGGGTATATATGGAGCTTATGTACTACCAATTCATAGATTTCATATTCTCTTGGGAATGGGAGGGTATGTGTATAAACCATTACCTCCAAATGGATGGGTGTATTTAAAGTTTGGCGCTCGTTTTCGAATTATTGATCGTTTGTGGGGTAATGTCACCATTAAATCGCATTGGGCAAAGGCTGATTATTTTGAATATGGTTTAACTTTTAGATGGTAATGAATAGAGTATATTGGATTATAATATTGATATTTTTCTTTTTTTCTTGTAAAAAGCCTTTTGAGCGAAGATGTTTCAAATCAACCGGGGAAGGAGTTGCAAAGGAAGTTGTCCTGACATCAAAAATTGATTCCTTATTCTTATTTGGAAATATAGAATATACCATTATTCCATCATCTTATTCAAAAGTTGTATTGGTTGGTGGAAAGAATTTAGTTTCTTTAATTGATGTTGATGAGGATAATCATGGCATTACTATTCGGGATGATAATAAGTGTGAATTTCTCCGTTCTTATAAAGATAAAGTAAAGGCTAATATTTATATAGACTCTATCCGATATATAGAATTTGGAGGTTCTCAATATCTGAAGAGTCAGGATACAATCAGATCGTATGAGCTAAGAGTTATTGTAAAAGATTGTTCAGGAAGTTTAGATTTGAAAGTAAAAAATGGTTATATGAGTATGGTAATTGCTAATGAGTATGCTGATTTTAAGTTGGCAGGATCAACTCTTATTGGTTTTCTTAATTGTAGGAGCAATTCATATGGAGATGCACGAAATTTTACAGCCAAAAACAAATTGATAGTGAATTCTAATTCTGTTGGGGATATGTATATTAATGCAAACACTGATTTCTTAGACGTTTCGATTAACTCGAAGGGAAATATAAACTACATTGGTCACCCTGTCAACAAATCTGTATCAAAGTCAGGAAAGGGAAACTTAATTTATATAGGAAACTAAAACATTTATTGTAATTTTGTGTTTAATCTAAAGATTAAAACATAAAAGTATGGCAGTAGTATTAATTGCAATCGCATTATTGGCAGTCGCATTCGCTGGAATAGCAGTAAAAATATTAATTAAAAAGGATGGTAAATTTTCTGGAACATGTGCCAGTAACAATCCTGTTTTACAAGAGAAAGGAGCTGTATGTGGTTTGTGTGGAGCAAAACCAGAAGAGAAATGTAAAGCTGATGAATAGATAATGATAGTATTTATCCTTTAAATTGTTAGGAAATATGTTCAAAAGCCAATGGGATTACCTATTGGCTTTTTCATTTTAAACTATACATTTACTTTCTATAAGATTTCAATAAAATGAAAAAAGTCACAGAACAATCCAGCAATTACAATCATCTTGAATTGATGTCTATGAAGGAAATTCTGACGGCAATGAATCAAGAAGATCAAAGTGTTCCCTTGGCTGTAGAAAAGATAATTCCTCAAATTACAGCCTTTGTGGAGAAGGCACTTGTTAACATGAAAAACGGCGGAAGATTGTTTTACTTGGGGGCAGGAACGAGTGGGAGATTAGGAATCTTAGATGCATCTGAATGCCCACCAACTTTTGGTGTAGAACAGGGCGTGGTTGTAGGGCTCATTGCAGGTGGAGATGCAGCTATTAGAGTGGCTGTTGAGAATGCAGAAGACGATACGGAATTGGGTTGGCAAGAAATCCAAAAATTAGATGTTAAGCCAGAAGATGTTGTGATAGGTATTGCCGCTTCAGGGACAACTCCATACGTATTAGGGGCTATAGAAAAAGCAAATGAATATGGCTTATTAACTGCGGGGATAACATGCAATCCCGAGAGCCCTTTGAGTAAAATAGCACAGCATCCGTTGGTTGTGGTTGTAGGACCTGAATTTGTTACAGGAAGTACACGACTAAAATCAGGAACGGCGCAAAAACTTATACTCAATATGATTTCTACCTCTTTGATGATAGGTTTAGGTCATGTTGAAGGAAATCGCATGGTTGATATGCAATTAAGTAATAACAAATTAGTAGATAGAGGCGCCAAAATGGTTGCTGAAGCTTGTCATGTGAGTTATGAAGAAGGAAAAGCACTTCTTTTAAAATATGGCTCTGTACGAAAAGCTACTCTCGGTTTTAAAGAAGGAAAATGCTAACTAAAGAGATTCTATAAATTGTGAAATCAAAATACATGTTTCATATAATTTACTAGGCATATCTTCTTTTTCGTATGGATGATAGCTATTAAAAGTATGATTTGCATTAGAGATAATAATTAATTTACCTTGTGTCCACGTACTTAATTTTTCAGATTCTGTTATATAGACACTTTCATCTATATCTCCATGGATATGCAAAGCAGGTAAATTTAATTTTTTTGCTGTCTCTTCTATGTTTAACAAATCTTTATTGGATTCCCAATCTTCATAGATGGAATAGCGTATAGGCATTTCCTGCTGGGTACGACTATTTTGTACCGTAAAATAACCATCCTCCTTCCATTTGTCCAAAGCCTCTCCTTTTGGGAATTGACTCTCAATACTTGCGATAGAGGCAAGCGTAATCACTGATTTAACACGAGGGTCAGATGCAGCAAGAATGGATAATCCTCCACCACGACTATGCCCAACTAAATGTATAGCTTTCTTTGAAATATCTATTTTGCTTTGAATCCAATCTATAATTGCTTTAATGTCAGTTAAACAAAAACTATATCTATTGTCTGAAAAAGCTTTTAAATCTGGAAAATCAATGGCTTGCTCAGTTGTTCCGCCGTTGTGACTCAAATTAAATTTACAAAAAGCGATGTTACATGATAAAAAATAACGTTTCATAAGATTCCACGCTCCCCAATCTTTGAATCCTTTGTATCCATGAATAAATACAATGATATCATTGTAATTCTCGTCAAAAGGTTCATCGAAATCGACTAAAGACTCTCTTCCTTCTGCCCCTATGTAAATTTCATTATGCAAGTTCATATAGTCATTTATTTGATAAGTAAAACTACTAACTTTTTGAATGATTCAAAATAGAATGAAATATTATTTAGGTATGAAACTTATAAATACTTTTCCTTGTGCTTGTATAATTGATAAGTATTAGGAAAAATGTTGTAAGCAGTAATGCTATAACGCTTGTTAATGTTAATCCATTATCAATGAATAAGCCGTTTTTGAAGAGTAACTGATCAATAAAGTATTTTAAAGCAGCAAAAATGAGAAAGCTTATTAGCATAAGAAGTAGATTAATTTTTATAAAGAATAGAATAAAAACATTTAAAATTTGTCTTGGAGAATATCCTATGCGTAAAAGAGTTTGTATTTCGTATTGATTTCCAAAGATGATAATCTGAATATATTGGAGAATAACAAGCCCTGATAAAAGAACGGTAAGAATACCTACACCTATAAGGATAGAAAACAAAACACCTGCAACACTTTTGAATTTTCCGATAGTCATAGCATTTTCACTAGCTTCCATTTGGTGTTTAGTTAGATAACTCTCAAAGGTTCCAAATTCTCCATCTACTACGGACACCATTATTTGGGTAGTTTTATCGCTTATTTCTGAACTAAAATGTTTGCTTCCATATTCCATAAAAGAGGGAGGAACTAGGATGGATGAAATTTTGGATGTAAATCCTATAATTTGAACTTTAAACTGTTCCTTATGCTCTCGGTCATATAATGTAAACTTAAAACCAATAGATTTCGCAAGATTTTCAGAAACCTGTGGAAGACCTTTTGCACTAGCAAAAGTATTGAGCATTACTAAAAACTCTCTCGGTAAAACAACAGGTACATATTCACTGTTGACATTCCAATCCCAAAATAGGGAATTAGATTGTATAAATTCATAATCGACAGATTGTATAAATATATCGGAACGGAAGTAAGGTACAATTTCACTATCTGTTTGGATAGTAATATCAAAATTATTGCTTTTTACAGGTTTAATTTCTTGGGTAAAAGTTTGTTTTTTAATATCCTCAATGTCTTCCTGATTATAGATATTTTGAGAAAGCTGCAGCATACTCAAATCCGTCACCTTTTTTTGAATAATATAGGTGTTATCTCCAACCATTTCAGAAGATTCTCCATAATGTTGGATTTGGATGAAGTAATGGATGGATGTTACTAAAAAGATAAATCCAAGTAGCGTTCCGAGTATAGCAATGTATAACTGGCTTTGATTCTTATGTTGGAATAATATCTTTTTAAGCATACTTATAAATAGATTGTTTTATCGGAATGAAAATCATGGAGATCTCCTAAAGAAGTCAAAATAATTCCAGCTTGTTGCGCCTCTACTACTTTTTTAATAAGAGAACTAGCTTTTAGAATGTTTTCTGTATCTAAATGACTAAAGGGTTCGTCTAGAATTAACCATTCAAAAGGTTGGCATAAAGCACGTATAATGGCTACTCGTTGTTGTTGACCGAATGAGAGTTGCTCACATATTGAATCCCACTTATTTTCAATTCCCAATTCGGAAACCATCTGTTTAATTTCATCCATTGAGAAGGTATGTGTGAGTTCGTTTTTTAGAAGTAGATTTTCTGCAACTGTTAGCTTGGGAAATAGCTGTAAATCTTGAAATATACAACTGATTTGATTTTTCCGAAGATTTATCCAATCTGAATATGTAAAATCACGTATATCTTTCCCCCCTATACTTACTTTTCCTGTATAATCTTTTCTAATACCTAGCAGTATATGTACAAAACTTGTTTTTCCTTTACCACTTTGGGCACTGAGACATATATTTTCACCGTGTTTTAATGTAAAATCCTTTCCCCATAAGCTAGCATCCTGTCTTGGTTGATCGACTAGAGGAGAGGGTATAACTTGGGAGAAATGAATGTCCATATACGCGTATTCTATCTGTAAATATAAAAAACTTATTCTTCAATTTTCCATGCAACAGAACTTACACGTTTAGTTACATGACCATCTATATTCTCCTCTCGAATTAAATTTTGTGCTAATTCATTTGTAAAAACTGATTGTAAATCTTTGATTTCACCACACGGAACATAATGAGTATGCATAAATTGAAAGAGGTCTTTACTAGTATATTTTTTAATTTCATTTTGTAATATTATGTATAAAGATTCTCTGTTTTTGACTCTGTCTTGTACATTTTTAAAACGCTCATCATTTACTAATTCATCTTTTTTAAGGTAATCACATAGCAGATGGAAATGTTTATTGGTTCCAATGGCAAAGGTGATAGTTTTCTTATCCGCTGTTTTAAATAGTTCTCCATACGGTGCAATATTAGGATGCAGTGAACCTATGTGTTGTGGAACAAAGTCAGTCATTAAATAATTTGATGCTTGATTGATGAGCGAACTAACGGCTGCTTCATAAAGTGATACAGTTACTGTTTTTCCTACATAATTTGCGACCTTTTCACGTTGCCATAACTCAATCAAAATAGCTTCTTTTAAGTGATGAGCTGTTAGTACATCAATGAGTGCTACCGGCATTTTAATAGGCCCACTATCCGGAGTTCCGTTCATAGACATAAATCCAGTTTCTGCTTGTAGAATTAGATCATAAGCAACACGATCATTATCAACTCCAAAACCAGTTATTTTTCCTATTATAAGTTTGGAGTTTTTTGTACGTAGTATCTTATCAGTTATGCCTAATTTTTCTTGATCTCCCTTTTTAAAATTCATTAAAAGAATATCCGTATGAGGAATTAATTCAAACAAACTCTGAAGATCAACCGGATTAGTTAAGTCAAGCAAGCGATATTCTTTTTTATAATTGATACTAGCAAAGTAGGCAGATACAGGGCTATTTTTGTTCTCTGTAGGTAATTTCCAAGAGCGTGTAATGTCAGGTTGATTAGGATTCTCGATTTTTAAAACATGAGCCCCTAATTCGGCAAGAAAGGTTCCCACGGAAGGTCCAGCAAGTACCGTTGTTAAATCGATGACATTGAGTTCTTTAAAAATTTCTATGTGAGAGGTCATATTTTTATTCTATTTATCTTTGAAGATATCCATTTACCAAACATCTAAATTATTAATTTTACCTGAGAATTGAAGAATTAAAAATGTCAAAATTAAGTTATATACATAATCTAACAGGAATAGTTGAAGTTAGTGTTGATGCGGTTGTGAAATTATTAGCAGAAGGAGCTACTATTCCGTTTATTGCTAGATATAGAAAAGAAAGGACGAGAGGTTTAGATGAGGTGGAAATCGCTAGGGTTAGAGATGCATCTGAAAGATATGAGCAGATTATTGCACGTCATGATACCATTATTAAGGCTATTGAAGAACAGAACAAGTTAACGGCAGAATTGAAAAAGCAGATAGTAACATGTTTTGATTTGGATGTATTAGAAGATTTGTATTTACCTTATAAGAAAAAGCGTAAAACTCGTGCTGATATGGCGCGAGAATTAGGACTTGAAGGTCTAGCTCGCCAAATTATGTTACAGGGCAGAACTTCACCTGAGGAGCTAGCAGAGAAATTTCTAAGCGATAAGGTGGATGATATTGATGCAGCATTAGCTGGAGCACGTGATATTATTGCGGAATGGGTAAATGAAAATAGTATTATTCGCAATCGTCTTCGTAATTCTTATAGAAATTATAGTCAGATTGTATCCAAGGTGATTAAGGCAAAAGCGGTAGAGGCAGAAAATTATCGAGATTATTTCGATTATTCTTCCAATCTGAAAGATTGTCCTTCCTATCGTTTTTTAGCTATGCATCGAGCTGCTAATGAAGGACTTTTAACCGTAAAGATTCAAGTGAACACGGATAATATATTAGATTTTCTTCATAGATTTTATGTTAAAGGTTTATCTCCATGTAATGAACAAATAGAAGAGGCTTATACAGATGCGTATAAACGTTTATTGCATCCTGCTTTAGAAAATGAGGTGTTGCGTGAAATGAAACAAGAAGCTGATGTGGATGCGATAAAAGTATTTTCTAAAAATTTGCGTCAACTTCTACTATCGCCTCCTTTAGGAAAGAAAAGAATATTAGCTATAGACCCTGGATACCGCACAGGTTGTAAAGTAGTGTGTCTAAATGAAAATGGAGATTTATTAGAAAATACAACAATTTTTCCTCATCCTCCACAAAATGAATCTTCTCAAGCGATGAATAAGTTGGCACAGTTGGTTGAGATTTATAAGATTGAAGCTATTGCCATCGGAGATGGTACTGCGAGTAGAGAAACAACCTCTTTAGTAAAACGAATTCACTTCAAAACAGATATTACTGTGTTTGTTGTTTCTGAGGATGGTGCTTCTGTATATAGTGCAAGTGACATTGCTCGTAAAGAATTTCCAACTTATGATGTTACAGTGAGAGGTTCAGTTTCAATTGGTAGAAGGTTAGTTGACCCATTATCAGAGTTAGTAAAAATAGACCCAAAGTCTATTGGGGTAGGACAATATCAGCATGAAGTAGATCAGAAACTCTTAAAAGAAAGCTTAGATGATGTAGTTGTCTCCTGTGTAAATGAAGTGGGAGTAGATTTGAATACAGCTTCACCTTATTTGTTGAGCTATGTTTCAGGTTTAGGCCCTCAATTAGCCGAGAATATTATTGAATATCGTAGAAAAAATGGTGGGTTTACTTCACGAGATGAGTTGAAGAAAGTACCTCGTTTAGGTGATAAGGCTTTTGAACAATGTGCAGGATTCTTACGTATCCGAGATGGCAAAAACCCTCTAGATAACTCGGCCGTCCATCCTGAATCGTATGCTTCAATTCAAAAGATGGCAAAGCAATTAAATATTTCATTAGGTGATCTAATTGGAAATGAGGCTGTATTAAATGAACTTAAGCCACAACAATTTGCTTATATTGATGCATATACTTTTAAGGATATTATTAAGGAGTTAAAGAAACCAGGGAGGGACCCTAGAAGTAAGATTCAGGTTCTTGAATTTGATAGTTCTATTCGAACAATTGATGATTTAAAGATAGGAATGGAATTGAATGGTATCGTAACAAATATCACTAATTTTGGTGCTTTTGTTAATATTGGTATAAAAGAGAATGGGTTAATACATAAATCTAATTTAGCGGCAGGAGTGTTCGTTGAGAATCCAACTGATTATATTAAATTGCATGAACATGTTAGAGTTGCTGTTTCTGAAATAGATGTAGCTCGCAAAAGAATAGGGTTACGGAGATTAAAGCAGAAACCTGTTTAAAACATGAATATTAGGAATAAAAAAGCTCTCATGCGTCCATGAGAGCTTTTTGATATATCTCTAATTAGTTTTTATCTTCCTAATAATTCAACAAAACCATGTACTTCTACTTCTTTTCCGTTTTTACCTTTTCCGTATAACATCGCTTTGTAGAAGTAAGTTCCTTCTGAGCAAGCAGTACCAGTGTTATTTACTTTTCCATTCCATTTGAAGTTAACATCATCGCTTTCAAAGACTACATTCCCCCATCTATTAAGAATAACTACCTCAACTCGCTCTACATTTTCAAGATTTAATGTAAAATAATCATTATTTCCATCTCCATTCGGAGTAAATACGTTTGGAGTGTCATAAATAAGTGGAAGGAATACGATTACTTCCTGAGAAGCTGTGTTAGAGCAAGCTCCATCACTAACTACTAATGTAACTGTATAAGTGCCTTCATCAATATAAGTTGAGTATTGACTACTTAAATCATTTACGTTATTGGTTTGTCCATTTCCAAAATCCCAATTATATGTATAGCCTGTACCGTAATCAGATGTGTTGGTGAAAGTTGTGTTCAATGGAGAACCACCCATATTTGGATCTGCAGTAAAGGATGCATTTGGTGGTGGAGTTTGGTCTAAGAAGATACTATCATTAACCTCACATACATTATCTTTAATAGTAAAATAATACCATCCTGAAGGGATATTTTGATATACAGAAGCGCTAATCGAGTTAGCTAAGCTATCATTTCCTGGTCCGGTCCATGTATATTTAGGAGTTCCCGTAAATCCAGAGCCTATTCCGCTCACTGCGCCATCGCTTTTGCCACAAGTGGCAATATATGTAAGCATTGTATCAATAGCAAGTGTTTGATTCATGACAACTGTTGATGTATCTGTATATTGGAATCCACAAGCATCAGTAGAGGTTACAATAAAATCGTATGTACCATTTTGAAGGATGGAAACATAACCTGTATCTCCTACACTTCCATTATCCCAAGTATAGGTGTAAGGTTCAAATCCTCCCGTTGTATATGCCCACAGTGGAACACTATCGTTGGCACAGAGTATTAAAGTGTCTAAAGAATGGACGGTTGAATAGGGTTCGTCAATAATCCATATTGTTCCTTCCGCATATATTGTATCGCCGCAGGCATTGAGAGTGTATGTTGAGATAATTATGCTTTCAGCACCCTCAGTTAAACCATCTTGTGTAGGAGCTATTACGAGTGTAACTGTATCTTGACCAGGTAAGAAAATAATACTATCACCAGGTGCTAGTGGAGGATAATCTACACCTTGCGTAGAAGTTCCACCAGTAGTGAAATGTACTACTAAACTATCACCTGTTTGATTAGAAGGTCTTGTGAAATAAATAGTACCTTGAGAACATCCTTCAACTAACATTGTGTCTGCAATATTTCCAGCAGATGTTGCAACGTCAGCTTCAATAGAAATCTCTACACCTGCAGAAGAGAATGAACCAGCTTCTAGAAATACACCTGAGTCTAAAGCTATATCTGTATTGTTACAAATAGCCATCTTAATATGGTATGTTTGACCACATACTAAATTTGAATTAGCGGATAATTTAACAGTTGCACCATTAAACCCGTCTGTTCCAGAAGATGTAAAGAGAGAATTGTATGATGTTGTAAAATAAATGGCATCAGCTACAAAATTAGGGTTTGCTGCTAAACAAGAAGCTGGTGAATTAAATCCGGAAGGAACTCCAGAGTTCACTGAATTAATACCAACTGGAGTATTGGAATTAGGTATAGTCGCCAAATTCACAGCACCATTTTGGAAAGGACCACTGATACCAGGGCCTGAAAGGAAAAAACCAAATGCATCATTAAAGCTGGAACATGTGTAGCCAGAATATTCTGAAGAAGCGAAGATGTAGCTAAAAGATAAGGTGTCTCCATCAGGAATGAAATCAAATTCTATGATAGTACCATTAGTTGGACTTCCAGCAATTGCTGTTAGATCTGGGTCACTAATGCTAGGTGCTGTTTGAGTTCTTAAGAATACCCCAGAGTTTAATGGAAATACTGATCCAGTGTAAGAGAATTCTTTAACTGACTGTTGAACGACATTTGCGTTTGCTGTTGATCCATTATATTTAATGTTAGAAACAGTAACACCTTGTCCTAATAATACATTTTGAACAGCCTGTGCAGGCGTCATTGTGGGATTAATTAATTGGATATTTTGTCCAAAAGAATTAGAGTTTATGAAATTAAGGATCAATAATCCAACTAACAGTTTAAGCCAATTTTTCATTTTTGTTATTTATTAATATAGAATGAGGACGAAATTTTGATTTAAAAAGTTGCGTCAGAAGCAAATTTATTAAAATATCTTATTAAGGCAAGAATTTATAATGCAGATTAATAATTTTAATTTGAATCCCATGGCAAGCATATATATTTATTATATAAATTTGCCGCTATGAATACAAAGAGTGATGATTTTCTAAAAGAAGTGATAGCACATGCCAAAGAATATGGTTATGTATTTCCTTCGTCTGATATTTATGATGGACTATCTGCTATCTATGATTATGGCCCACTGGGGGTTGAATTAAAAAACAATATCAAAAAATATTGGTGGGCAGCGATGGTGCAGATGCATGAAGAAATTGTTGGTATTGATGCGGCTATTTTTATGCATCCAAGAACATGGGATGCTTCCGGACATACGCAAGCTTTCAATGACCCAATGATTGATAACAAGGATTCTAAGAAACGCTATCGTGCCGATGTTTTAGTGGAAGATTATATTGAAAAATATCGTGAAAAAATAGCTAAAGAAGTAGAAAAAGGAAAAGCTAGATTTGGAGAAAACTTTGATGAAACTCAATTTCTGGCTACGAATCCTAATGTTTTACGCAATCAAGAAAAAATCGATGAATTAGAGAGTCGCCTAGAAAAAATATTTGCAGATGACGATTTAACCGCCCTTAAAAACTTAATAGATGAATTAGGAATTGTTTGTCCAATATCAGGTTCTAAAAATTGGACAGAAGTTAGACAGTTTAACTTAATGTTTTCGACTGAATTGGGTTCTGTTGCTGGAGACGCTTCTAAGATATTTTTGAGACCTGAAACAGCACAAGGTATTTTTGTGAATTTTTTAAATGTGCAGAAATCCTCTCGGATGAAAATACCATTTGGTATTGCTCAGATTGGTAAAGCCTTTAGAAATGAGATAGTAGCACGTCAGTTTATCTTCAGAATGCGTGAGTTTGAACAGATGGAAATGCAATACTTTGTTCGCCCTGGCGAGGAAATAAAATGGTATGAGGAGTGGAAGGAGAAACGATTTAAATGGCACAAAGCGCTTGGTTTAGGTGAAGAACATTATAGATTTCATGATCATATCAAATTAGCACACTATGCAAATGCTGCTACAGATATTGAATTTGAATTCCCAATGGGATTCAAAGAATTAGAGGGAATTCACTCAAGAACTGATTTTGATTTGAAGAGACATGAGGAATATTCCGGAAAGAAATTACAATTCTTTGACCCAGAATTGAATAAAAGCTATGTTCCTTATGTTGTAGAAACATCAGTTGGATTAGACCGTTTGTTTCTAGCAGTTATAAGCTCTTCTTTAAAAACAGAAACTTTGGAAGATGGTTCTGAAAGAACAGTGTTATCATTACCTCCTGCTATTGCTCCATATAAAGTTGCGATAATGCCTTTAACTAAAAAAGATGGTCTTCCTGAAAAGGCACGAGAAATAATAGATGAACTTAAATTTGACTTTACATGTCAATACGATGAAAAAGATTCCATTGGAAAACGTTATCGTCGTCAAGATGCTATTGGTACACCATTCCATGTAACAGTAGATCATCAGACATTGGAAGATAATACGGTTACTATTCGCGATAGGGATGCAATGACTCAAGAACGTGTTGCAATCAGTGATTTACACAATATCATTGATGCGAAAGTTAATTTGAAAACCTTATTAATCAAAGGATAGGTTCTTTCTGATTTTAAAATGTAAGCATTAAACCATTTGGTTTAATGCTTTTTTTATTTCTTAACATACATCAATGCACAAGGCTTTTTGTCTCTCTATATTTGCACTATAGTTATGAATTAATATATAAAAACATAAAAATATGAGTACAAAAACATGGAATGCGGACACATCGCACACGACAATTGGATTTAATGTAAAACACATGATGTTTTCTAAGGTAAATGGAAAATTTGATGCCTATGTAGCAACTATTGATATGGCAAACGGAGATTTTGAAACGGCACAATTGAATTTTGAAGCTAAGTCTGATTCAATCAATACAAATAATGCTGATAGAGATGGACATTTAAAGAGTCAAGATTTCTTCAATGCAGAGAAAAATCCAACGGTGAATTTTAAATCAACTAAAATTACGGCTAAAGGAGGTAATGATTTCATAGTAGAAGGTGATTTAACAATGAATGGTATTACAAATCCTGTTTCATTAAATGCAGAATACAGCGGAGTAATGAAAGATCCATGGGGAAATGATAGAATTGCATTGGTTATGACAGGGAAGGTAGATCGTCACGATTGGGATATGAAATGGAACTCTGCATTAGAGGCGGGAGGAGTTTTGGTATCTAAGGATGTGAATTTTGATATAGAAACACAATTTATTTAATAGGTTAGTAGTTATATACAAAAAGAAGAAGGCTATCGATTGGGATAGCCTTCTTTGTTTAGTTACTCTTTAGGATAGAAATAGCTTTATCTCCAAAAACATTATTTGTTCCGTATGGTGAACCTTGACCATCCCATTTTTCCCATTTCTTTAATTCAATATACTGGGGATTTCTGGCAATTTGTTCAGCCTCTAATCTGATAGCTTCTGCTTTGTATTTGGCAGAAACAATTAGGGCGGAGTCACCTCTTGCTTTTGCGATTTTAGCATTAGCGAGGTATTCCTCTTCTTTTTGTTTTTCTTTAGCAGTTAGGTTTCTTTGTTTTTGTGTTTCTTTTTCTTCAATTTGGAGTGCGATATTATCAGGAAGATTTACATCAGAAATTTCAACATAATTTAAGCGTAAGAAGTTATTCTCAAAATCTTTATTTAAGATAGCTTCAATTTCACTCTCTAAGATTTCTCTCTTAGAAGAATAAACTTGCTCATAAGTATATCGTCCAATAACATCTTTTATGGCTCCTCTGGATTTGTCATCAATAAATGTTTTGTAATTTTCACGGTGTCTTAGATGTATTCGAGCTACCTCTGTTGGTATTATATTATAGTTTACTGAAACAAGAACGTTTACATCAGTACCATTGATATCCATTACCTCTTGATTGTATTGGTTTGTTTTATTAACCACTTCATACGTAATCATATCATTCCATGGAAGAATGAAGTAAGTTCCTTCTCCATAAATCTCATCTGTATTAATACTTGCTCCGCTAAAGGGACGGAAAACAAATCCACGTTCTCCAGGTTTAATAGTTACCCATGAATTGAGTATGATAATTAATACAATTAATCCAATTGCTCCTATAGCAACGTATCTTATAATCTTGTGCGTTTCCATAATTCTATTTTTAAAGTATTATTTATTACCGTACCAGTCCTTTTTTCTCTTTTTAAGAATCATATTAATAGTAAGATAAGTAATAGAAGCTAATGCTATTAGTACTAACACTTTAATAAATGGTGGAGATTTAAATAAATATTTAAATGAGAGATAATATGATCCTCCAATTATGATGGCTCCTAAAATTATTCGAAAAATTAATTTGCTTTTATCATTCATATATATGTACTTTATCTGGTAAAGGTATAATTTGATTCAAAAATACATTTAATTATGGATATAATTTACTTTTTAAGAATGTAAGGTGATTTTTATATTGAGAAACTATTTACCAAGTATCTTTTTTATAAATGACTTCACATATTCCTTCCAACTAAAATTGTACAAGTATTCTTTTCGTTGAATACAATGTTTAACCTCTGTATAGGCATCTTGCGCTAAAACTGTATCTATGAATATGCCTCGATAGGTATAACGAGTCATCCTTTTATTTTGTATAAGTCGTTCATTTAATAGATCAAAATTATTTAGAACTCCCCATTTTTTAGTGTGAAATAGAACGTGTTGAATACTTGAATCTTGCCCTTCCACAACATTTATTTTTAGATTTCTATATTTTCGATAAGGTACTTTTAATTGTTCTTCGACAAAGTGAATGAAGGTAAAACTATTGATAATATGAACATCTATAAAGATAAAAATACAATTCTTCTGATGTAAGTACCCATAAATAGAATTCTCTCCAAATGTACTATTGTCATGTAAAGCCATAATTTCATCTCTATCTCTTCCCCAAATAAGTACGGAGTGTAGTGGGTCTTTAGTTCGAGTAAAATCTTTATTTTTAATTACTCTATTAGAGATTGCTCCTGTGGAAGGTTTAGATTTTGTATAATCGAAGGTGTCACCATCCTTTAAATAATCTGTATATGCTGGGATAACGATAGTACCATCTTTAACAGTGAGTTGTAAATTTTTGATAAATAAATTAATATCAATATTTCTTTTCTCTTGTTTTGCTTGGTAGGCAATCTCTTTTAAATCAGAACTAATAAAAACAACACTGTCAGATAATAAGCCTAAATGGAAGGGAAGTTCCTCAAAGGTAATATGTTCATCTATTGTTAGCATGATTTATGATTCTTTAAACATTGAAAAAGAAATAAAATTGCACCAGGATTTATTTCTTTGAATGAGTTTGTCTAATTGGTGGAGAGAATAATGTGTCGCCGCTTTAGGATGTCCTAATAATACGGTGTGTTTATCATTTTGTTTTTGGTTACGTTTTAGTATTTCCTCCGCTTTTGAAATAAAATATCCATCAACAGATGCCGACATGAAGTGTGTTTGTGTAAGCATCTTCTTACGAGTTATACTTGAAGGCATAGGTTTTCCATCTCCAATTGGTTTGTGAGATTTTGGTAGGGTATTTCCTAGAATAAATAATCTCCAAAAGAATAGTGGGGAATAGTGATAAGAAGAAATTGGAACTTCGATGAAACTACCTTTTTCTTCAGCTTTACATACGTCATTTTCAAATTTCCAGAAATCTTTTGATGGAGCAGTGGTGTAATCATAATAATATGGTGAAATAATATTTTTTCCTCCACTAAAAACAGATGAATCTAATTTGATACCCAATTCTAAAAAGGCAGGTTTGATTTGATCAAAGGGCTGTATGCACCACCCTCCGGCACGAAATGCAGTGGGGCTTTCATTGGTGATGTTTTTCAATTCTTCTGTATATCTTCTAAAGATATCTATGATTTCTTCTTGATTGAAATCGGATAATTTGTAATAATCATAATTAAACTCCCAACGTTCGCCATTATAAATAGTTTTTTCCCAATGTGGATGTATATGTAATTGGCAATCGTGTCCTTGATTTTTTATCTTTTTAATTTGTTCTGTAACTAATTGATATTGTCTTTCTAATTCTTGAAATTGGTCTTTGTACTCCCTTAGTTTAATAATGAATCCACAGTCAATAAAAAAGGTAAATTTTGCCTGATGTTTTTCAGCAATTGCTAGAATTTGTTCAGTAGGGTATAGTAAGGATTTTTCAATGGTTCCGTGATTGTGGCCAAAGAAAATTTCATAATCGTATGTTATATATGTATTCATCTACCTTTTATCTTTTGATACATCCCATAAAATATTTTAAACCACCAAGGTGAATTATCCCAAGAATAATGGAAATAATAAACATCTTCTGCTCCAAATCTTGTATTGAAATAACGTACTCCCTCTGCATTAGATCCACCAAAATCAATCAGGCAATTATGCTCAAAACCATGTGATATAAGATGGTTCATGAGCGCATACATGGATCCATTTTTTTGTGATTCTTCTGTTGCTGTTCCTTTAATGTAGAGAAGTTGATTTTTGTATTGCGTTCCAATTAATCCTCCAATTAATTCTCCCTTTTCATACAATCCTACTTTATAAAGTAGTCCTAATTTCTCTGCTTCATTAAATAAGGTGTATAATGTTTGAGATTCTTTTGGATTAAAAACATTTAATTTCTTAGAAAGCTCAGTTATAATAACCCTCAATAGCTTATCAAGCTTAACGTCTTTGTCATTTATTTCTAATTGGGATTGCTCAAATTTTTTGAGCATCCTTTTCGCTTGTGTTTTGAGATTGTATTGTTCTTTTGTGAGAATTTGTGTGAGTAATTGTTCTTTTTTAATCCGGAGTGGAACCGTGTTGTTGACGATTAGTTCTCCCTTTTTAAATCGTTCAAGCAAGGAATTTTCAAAATCTATCCAATCTATATCTCCTTTATTTCCAAGAGGTTCATGAAACTTTTGAAACAATGGATAATAAAGCCGCCTAATCCCTCCTTTAGTTGTTACTCCGACAGGTATCCCGTATGAATAATCTTCTGCGAGATAAGCATCCCAGTCTTGTGCAGTGGCATCCCAATAGAAAGAAAGAGAACTAACGAGTGCACAGGGTGTATTTTCTACCATAGCATCCCATTTTTTTCGGTCAATATTTTTTTGATTTATCCAAATAGCCTTCACGAAACGAAGATAAAGAAATCTTTTTATTTGTATTGTTTTCTGCTTCTAGAATGCAAAATATACAAAGTGTTTGGACGTATCTGCCATCAGTTGATAAATAAGAATTACGAATACGCAACTGATGATGGCTTGTACTATAAAATGTTGTTTTGAGAAAACGCGTATGGTTTTATCCTCCACTGAATCAGGTAGCCAATGTAAAAATAGCCCGAAACCTGTGAGCAGTAATGGAATGGTGAAACTCGTACACATTAACCAGAACGCATCCCAACTGAAGTTAAATTGATTAATAATATGCATAAAATATGCATTGGGTTCATTTTCTCCTTCTACACGGAACCAAATTCGTGTGGTGGTAAAGAAAAAGAAAGTGGATAATATCTTCCATATTCTTACTATTACATGATTAGAATTCTCATAAGGTGAGATTTTTTTCCAATGATTATAGAATACAAGTCCAATTCCATTTAATGCTCCCCAAATTACAAAATTTTGATTGGGATTATGCCACAAACCACCTATGACCATTGTAATCAATAAGTTCATATCACGATATATCGTGTTTTTATAATTAGGAAAGGCTAGTTGAATAATAAAATATAAGCTCAAAAGAGCAGAGTAAACAAAAAAAAGTGCATACCATCGGGTAATAAAAAATAAGAAAATAAATATAATGGTAAAAGTGAATACAGTAGCAAAACCTCCAGATCTATTTCCACCTAATGGAATATATAAATAATCTTTCCACCATGAACCTAACGAGACATGCCATCTCCGCCAGAATTCTGCGTTATTGAGTGATTTGTACGGCCTGTTAAAATTCATTTTTAAATCAAACCCCATTAATTTTGCGATACCCGTTGCCATATCAGTATATCCTGCAAAATCTCCATATATCTGTACGGAATATCCTATCATGGCAAAATATCCGACAAATCCAGGGTAGGCATCTGGAGAATCAATAATCTTATCGATAAAATGAACCGCCACATAGTCTGCTAGAATCAATTTCTTGAACATCCCTTTAAGAATCTGAAAAATAGCCCAGCCAAAACCATCTTTATCAAGATAATAAGGTCTGTCTATTTGTGGGATAAAATCTTTTGCACGAACAATTGGTCCTAAAATGAGATGGGGAAAGAAGGAAATAAAAAAGGAATAGGTAAATAAGTTTTTAACCGGAGGTACTGTTTTTCGATATACATCTATCAGATATGCTGTTGAACTAAAAGTAAAAAAAGACACACCTGCTGGCAACAAAATACGTTCAAATATGCTATGACTTCCTGTTGTGCTAAATCCATTTTGGAAATATGCGAACAAATTAAACACTTCATATTTAGTATGAAATAATTCGTTAAATGAATTTGTAAAGAAATAGGCATATTTAAAATAAGAAAGAACTAATATATTTAAGACTACTCCAATAGTTAGAAATATTTTTTTTACCTTGACTCTTTCTGCGTTTGCAATATATAATCCTATCTTATAATTCGATAGTAAAGTAAAAATCAGGATGAATACAGATAATCCAGATGATTTGTAATAAAAGAATAAACTTATCAGAATGAGATAAATACTCCTTACCACCTTGTTTTTATGCAAAATGGAAAAAAATATCATGACCACTAGAAAGAATAGCCAGAAGTCTAACTTTGAAAAAGTTAAGTCTATTCGTGCAAATGAAAATACATCTAGTAGTCGTTGCATTCTTAGTTTTGTTTTAATATTGAATTATCCTGATATTCTTCCATTTGGTGTATCCATTTTAAGAAAGATTCTATCAGCATATTTCCTTTTAAATGATACCCTTCACTCGTAAAATGAATATAATCAGATTTCATTAGACCATTTAGTCTCCATGTTTTAGAAGCACCAAGTTCACCCATAATTCCATATAAATCCCACACAGGAATTTGATATTCCTTTGCCAATTCAATAATTACAGTTCGTTCCCTAGCTACATTTTTATTTGGATATTTTCTATAATAATAAGCATCATTGGGAACTGTCAAAAGAATAGCGCAATTTGGATTGGCAGCGAGCACCTTTTGCATCATTTTTTTTAGGTTTGATTTGTAAGTCTCAGGTTTAAATTGATCGTAGGTTACGTTGGCATCATTGGTTCCTACAGAGAAAACAAATAAATCAGGGGGGCTTTGTTTGAGTTGTTCATCTAAATAAACATTGTCCAAATAATTGTATAAACCAGCTCCATTTACTCCAATTGTATTATATGAAATACCAGGTCTATTGTTAAGTAATTGAAATCCATATAGGTAAAGAGGGTTTGGAATTAGTTCACAAACAAAAGTTGTATCTTCAGCAGTTCGGATAGTATCTGTTTTATAGGATGTTGAATCGATGATTCGAGAAAATTCTAAATGGAAGGTGTTAGTTTCTCCTGATAAGTATAAATCTGTTGTTCCCAAAGACTCGTCTCTGATTTGATTGAGTATGGATATTCCTTCACTCTCTAGTTTTATATTATATGGTAGCACTCCTTTATTGTGATAAATCCGAACATGTTGAATAGGAGGTTGGCTCTCTGTTTTACGATATCTAAAGTCCATTTTTATAAGCGTGTCGTTACTGTGAATTGCCATCCCCATAAGACCGTATTTAGTGGTGTCTTTTCGGATAACACTTCGATGCCCTTCCCAGTTATTGTCAGAGGTGAATGTATAGCTAGATGGATTGTTTGTCTTAGCTAAATTATATGGGAATACCCAATTTCTTTCGCCTGGTAATTTTGCCCAATATGTTTGTAGATAATTCCGAACATCATTTGTGTATATATCTGCTTGAACATGTGAGCCTCCAATATGGTAAAAATTGAGTTTTCGGTCATTATTTTTAACCATTTGGCGTAATTCGAAGAAGAGTCGTTCAAAACTGGGGCTATTTGGTGTGTAGAACTGAAAATGATTATTCCCAAATTGAATAAAATTGAGCTTACTGTATTTGGAAGAATCTAATATGCCAAAAAAAGTATCATTTATGTATTTGTCTAAAGCTTGGTAATTCTGAATATGGTAATAGGTGATAGAATCTGTCTTATCTACCCGAATTGTATCTTGACTCCAAGTGGAAGTGGTATGAATCAGTATGCATAATATGTATAGTATAAAGTATTTCATTGGCTTATTTGTCATTCATTATTTTAGTATAGGCAGCCATAAAGGCATCGTAAAACTTTTGCGCTGCGATTTTAGCTCCTTTTACAGAGAAGTGGATATAATCATTTGCAGCTAAGTCATTTTCTACCCAAGCAACCATAGCATCCTTTCCTCCCATAGCTTCATATAAATCAAAATACGCGCCACCTACCTCTTTAGTCCTTTTTTTCATACATTCAATGTAATAAGGAAGTATAGGATAAGTAGTGTATTCACCTTCGACGAGAGTTGACATATCGCTAGGGCCAATTACAATAATAGCGGCATTGGGTCTTAAACGTTTAATAACTTGCAATTGACCTTTAAAGAAACTGGCCATGTTGGCGGCATCTGTAGAGTCTTTAATGTATGGAACTGAATTCCCGCCAAATTGCATAATAAACAAATCTACATTCTGCTCATCATATATTCGTTTGGCTAATCCTTGATTAATTTTTCCAAAGAAAGTACCGCTAGAACCCCGCATCGCAATATTATCCACTAGGATTCCATTTCCTCCCTCTAGGGAATATCCTAAGAAAGTTGGGCTAGTAACTGCTTCAAATTCAAAGCGAACATTTTCAGGTGTTGTAGCTAAGTTTAAGGTATAAATATGGTATTTGCCATCGCTAATGAGTGAATCATTTCGTATATTTTCTCCATTTACAAATACCTTAACTAGGCACTTTGTATAGGCATCTGTATAGTGCATGTAAATATTTGTAAATACCTTAGATCTTCCAAAAGCTACTTTTCCAGGAATGATTTCGACCCATGCTTTTGATGGAGGTAATGATTTTATAGAATCATTTTTAACAACAGATTTAATGGTATCTTCTGGAGTGAATCTTCCGACTGTATTTAAAATTCCATAGTTGCTCGATTGTTTTAGAGCTCCTCCTCCATAGTTTGTATAGCGAATAAAATTAGGAGAATAAGTTTGCGTAAAACTCATAGAATTGATAGTGTTGACTGCAGGAATAAACCCAGGACCATAACCTCCAAATTGTTCTTGTAAGCGTTGCCGAAGAAATGAAGTAAATCTGTCTCCTTCAATTTGTGAATCTCCGTAATGGAGAATCCTTACTTTTTTGCTATTAGCTAAATGAAGTTGTGTAAAAAAGGTTTTAAAAGTTTCTTTAGCCGTATTGTTGTATTCCAAATGTTGAGAAACATTTATATTAAAGTTGAGAACTTTAATAGTTGTATCGATGGAATCAGTATTGTCTATGATGGTAGTATCAATATCTACTACAATATCTTTCAGATCAACTTTTTTCCTAGTATCTATCTTATGTAATTTGTTTTGAGAGATAAAGCGAAAATCATATCCTGCTATTTTCAGTTTTCCAGAAGGCACGAGCAGAGAGATTCCTCCTAAGATACTCAGACAGATTGTGATAAATAAGATAATATGAAAGGGACTATAGTTTTTACGCACGAAAACAAAAATACCTATTTAGATAGTATCTAAGTTTAGATATATGAAAAATGTTATTGACAGAGTAATTCACAGGTTAGAAAGATGATAAACGGTCTAGTAGATAAGTTAATGAAAAAAATTACTTTTGTATTATGGAATATCAAAAGGATATAGATAGAGCTAAATCTAATAAAAATGCATATAAAAAATTGGGTAACCAATTAAAACGTATGAAGGAAAAGGACTTGGATAATCTTTTCCATGAACAGCATGAATCGGTATTTCAAGAAATAGATTGCTTAGCATGCGCAAATTGTTGTAAAACAACTAGCCCTATCTTTCGAGACATAGATATTCAACGTTTATCTAAGAGATTACATACAAAACCTGCAGCCTTTATTGAGAAATACTTGAGAATTGATGAGGATAATGATTATGTACTTCAATCATCTCCATGTCCCTTTCTACAAGCAGATAATAAGTGCAGTGTTTATGAAGATAGACCATTGGCTTGTAGGGAATATCCACATACAAATCGTAAAAAGATGTATCAGATTATGGATTTAACTGTACGAAATACCCGTGTCTGTCCTGCAGTTAGTCGCATCTTTGAGAATATTTCAAAAACTACTAAGAAATAGTTTATTTCCCATTTATTGTACTAAAGGTAACGGTTTCTACTCCTAGTTTTTGTAAATAGTAAGCAAGGTGATGTAATGCACTCTTATTATTTCCAGTTTCTAGGGCAAAGAAATTAATGGCTATCTGATTTTGAGAAATAGTAATACTCTTATAGAATGGCGCATTAATTATGGTTTCAATGATGTCTGAGTTTAAATTCTCTGATGGGATTTGAATATTTAGTAGTAAACCATTTTTATCTGATGATGAGATAGCATCCTTTGGAAGAATACCATTCTTATTAGTTACGGTATATATATTTTTATAGAGTTCAATCGGTTCAAATTCTTCTTTATAAAGAGGCGCTTTCATTTCTGCTGTTCGTATTAGACTATACACATGTTTTGTGATTGAATCATAATAAAATAGTTCTTCATCTGCATTATAACGATTCAAAATTTGAGTAGGAAAGGAGCTATATTCTTGTATAGATTTCCAGATGATTTGTGTATTCTTATTGGCTAAGAATGGAGTTTTCTCTTCCTGAATAGTAGGATCTGGAGTAGGTTTATTAACAATCTCATTACGTTCCATTATGGTTGGATTATTAAGTTCTAAGATGCTTTCTCCTTTTTCTTTCAATAACTCTCTAGCCTGTTGAACAGAGATACGTTTTCCTTGATAATAGGCAGTAATGAAGGCATCGTCAATACCTTTTTGAATTACTTCCTGCTGATGAGGTCTGGCTTCTTCGAACGAATTGTATATACCTGAAGAATAGCGGATTTGGCCATTTTCTAGTCTCATAGTTATAAGTGGTGTTATATTAAATAATTGTGCAGCAGGTACGGGTCGGTTGTAAACACCTACTTGGACAGTAAAATAAAGTCCCATTTTTGATTCGGCGACATCGGCAGGAGCTGCACCAGGAGCCTTGTTGTATGCCATTTCATCTAGTTCTTTTGTGAAAGACACAGCATTTCCTGTAGTTTGTTGATTATTCGTTTCTACTATTATATTCTCTGGGGCAGAAATTGAAGGAACACATGCTCCAGCCTGTAATAATTCCATAGCACGCCAAACAGGGATGCGTTCTCCATCACAATAGGCAACTATAAATGCATCTGAATAACCCATTACTCTAATTTTATCTCTGGCTTGCTCAGCACTACTTTTTGAATTAAAGTAACCTGCCATATAGCGTAATAACCCCGGACGTGCTGTTTCTGCTGAAATAGGGGAGAATTCTTTAAAAGTTTCGTTTGCTACAGGTTTATTAAATGCACCTATCTGCACCCTGAAAATAAGTCCTTTAGGCTTTTCTAAATCAATTGGAATAGGGTTTGTGTCAGTGTAGCTGCTATTCCCTTTTTCATTTAAGATGAGTCCCATTGCAATTGTTGGTAAGCTTGGAGCTTCTGCAATAGGCAAAACATCTCGGGCAATCATATTTTCGTATTTATTTTTGTTTTCTTCTTCTGTAATCTGTTCATTTAGGATATCAGCGACTCTTTGTTGTTGTAAGCCTATCTCTTTGCGTAGTTGTTCTATATCTTCTTCTAAATCTCCAATGGTAATTAAGTACTTGCGTATCGATTCTTTGGTTTCTTTTGTTGGAAGAGCTTGATTATCTAATATTTCGGTTACTTGTTTTAATTCTTCCTGTGTATTACTTAATTCTTCTTTTTTTATTTTTAACTCATATTGGAGTTGAGTAAGCTTATTGTTTTCCTTTAGAAGCTGCTTATACGTTTCAGTTAGAGCAATTCCTACTTCTTCTTTATATGTAATTGGATTTTGAATTGCTTCTTCAGCTATTCCTTTGTTTTTGTCTTTAGCTTCCTTTTCTTCAATGACTAAGAGTTGTTCAGTTTTTGAGTCATATTGTTGTTTGAGATCTTTCTTTATTTCAATTAATTTATTCTTTTGCTGTTCTAATGCAGTTTTATCTTTTTTGTTTGCTTGCGCAATAAGAGCATCTGTTTCATCAATCTGATCGTTAATTTCAAGTAGATGAATTCCTATATTTTTTTGCTCTTCGCGTATCGAATTCTTATTGTCGAGTACTGTTTCCGGATCTAGTTGTGTAAGGTGATTTTCATGAATAGATTCAGTTAGAATTTCTTCAATATAATTTTGTTGTTGAGCTTCCTTAGCACGGATGATTGCTTTTTCTTGTTCTTGTTGAATTTCCTTTAGAATATCTCGCTTTTTAATGGGGTCTTTTTCTTTTTCCGCCTTATATTCTAATTGATTAATAGCGATATCTGATTGTTGGATGAAAGGTTGGACAGAAGAATTACTTGGTATCTCTTCTTTAAGCTCTCTCAATTCTTTCTCCTTATCTGCAATATTAGGTAGTATTTCTTTTACTTCCTCTACAGCAATTTTTTGCTCAATTTTCTGAATTTCTTTCTCTGCTTTTGGAGTTGGATTTGTCTGTTGTTGCTTCTCTATTGCTTCTTTCTCGGCAGTTAATTGATTGATTTTATCATTTGAAGAAGTGATAGACTCTTTGGTGTCATGACTATTATTTTGCTTGTTGACTTCTTTTTCATCCTGATTGTCAGCAATTTCTTGAAGTTGTTGTATTTGTATTTCAAGTTGGATAATTTCCTGCTGGATTTTATTTTCAAGAGCGTCGAATGCATCAATCTTACTTTGAGAAGCATTCTCCTGTATAGCTTCTGTTTTAGCATCCCCAATTTCAATAAGTGCCTTTCTTTTCCTTTCAATCAAATTATTTATAGACGAGATGTCATTTTTAGTCTCTTCTTCTAACTGCTTAATATCTGAAGTATATGCTGGATCTACCTCTTTTAAGATAGATTCAGGAGTAAAATTATCTTGTATGATTTGCTGTCTATTATCTTGATTGTCAGCAATTTCTTGAAGTTTTTGTATTTGAATTTCGAGTTGGATAATTTCCTGCTGGATTTTATTTTCAAGAGCGTCGAATGCATCGATTTTATTTTGAGAAGCATTCTCCTGTATAGCTTCTGTTTTAGCATCTCCAATTTCAATAAGTGCCTTTCTTTTTCGCTCAATCAATTTGTTTTTGGATGTGATATCATTTTTAGCTTCTTTTTCTAATTTCTTAATATCTGAAGTATATGCAGGATCTACCTCTTTTAAGATTGATTCAGGAGTAAAATTATCTTGTATGATTTGCTGTTTATTATCTTGATTGGCAGCAGTTTCTTGAAGTTGTTGTATTTGTGTTTCGAGTTGGACAATTTCCTGTTCTATATTTTGTTTTAATTCATTAAGTGCATTTAATTTATTTTGTGATTCATTTTTCTGTTTTGCAATGATGATAGCATCTTCAATTTTTATAATTGTTTTACGTTTTCGAGCAATAAGTTCCTGAGTAGTTTTAATATTACCTTCTCCATTCTTGTCTAATTTATCAATATCATTATAATAATTTGGATCAATAAATTCTAGGATATCTTCTGGAGTAATGATGTCCTCGGAAACATCTGTCTTTGAAGTATTGTCAGTTATGTCTGTTGGAACTTCCGTAGTTAAATCAACACCCAAAGCTTTGGCAGTATTTTCATTTCGAGATGTAACTTGTTCTTTTTCTTGCGTGAGTTGATTTAATTCCGTGAGTAGCTTTGATGGAGTAGTGGTATTTTGACTCATGCTTTGGGAAGATTGTATATCATCTAGAAATTCTTTTTGCTCACTGTATGATGTCGTTGGATTGTTTCTCTCTTGATATGCTAGTTCATCTTTCACATTTTCAAGTTGACTTGAATGCTTACTTAATTCTATTTCTAAGTTCTTTTTATTTTTTCCCGAAGCTCGTGCTAATTCTTTTTCTAGCTGAGCTATTTTTTCTTCTAATGCTTTTTGTTGAGCAACTAATTTTTTAATCTCAGTATCCTTTTGCCTATTTTCAGCTATATTCTTATCAATTTTGCTTGCTAATTCAGTAGAGACATCTAAACGAGTTTCTTGTAGCAGTTCTTTGGTGAAAAAATTTATATTATTCTCCACTAATTGCATAAGTGATTGATTATTTTTTGGGTCTATATTCTTTGCTTGTTCATTGATGGGAGTAATTGTGTTCAATAACTTTGTGTCATCTTCCTGAATTTGGATTAAGTATGTTAGAATTTCTTTTCCTGCATTGATTTTTGTTTCAATTTCGTTTGCTTCTTTTATACTTTGTTGCGCAAGAAGTGTATAATATTCTTTTTTAGAAAAATCAGTTTCCTTGTCTGCTAGTTTTTGTAAAGAATCAGCTTTAGTAATTGCTTTTTGGAGTAGCGTCTTGTTTTTATCGAGTTCAATCATTGTAAGATTAAGTAACTTCTCGGTATTTTCGATACGTAGCTTAATATCATTATATTTTGTGTCAATGAGGTCAAGAATTTCTACGTTTGAAAATGCGGATAGATTTGTTTTTTCAAGTGCTTTACGTTGTTCTTGCAATCTATCCAACGAATCTAAGTCAAATTGTGCTTTATTCACATCCATTTTCGACATTTGATCCATAGCTTCTGCTATGATTTCAGCAGCATTTTCAAGCACAACATCAAATTCATTTTTGATAATTATGATTTCTTTTCCATCTTTCTTTGTTTCAATGATGCTCTGCTTCAGAGGTCTGAATTCGCTTAAGAATGGAAGATCAATGAATTGTGTATAGATTTGTTCCTTGTTTCCCACTTTTATAATGAATTCATACTTTCCTCCTTTTGGAATATTAATTAAATAATCACCTTTATCAGAGGTCGTAAATTCACCCATTACTTTACCGCCATTATCTTTTACAGTTATAGATAATTTCTTTTCTTCGGGATTGATTTCAGAGATAAATTGTCCTTTTAAAATTACGATCTGGATAGGGAAACGTTCAACACGTACATTGTAAACATTGACCTTGTTATATTCTGTTTCTCGTTGAGAAGCGAAATATGCATATTTATAGAGTGAATCAACGATATAAAAAAAATCATTATCAGTTGAGGAAATTGGAAAATCAAGATTTTCTGGCTCCCCAAAAAGATTGGTTTCAGCATTGTATGGACTGCGAAAAATATCGTAACCTCCCATGCTAGTATGTCCTTCTGAGGAAAAATATAAATAACGTTGATTAGGATCCATATATGGGAAATCTTCATTGAATTCTGAGTTTACATTTCCCATTATCTTTTGAGGTTGAGACCAAGTACCACCAGGAAGTCTTCTTCGTTCATAGATATCCTTTTGATCCCCATTTTCCCCATAACTTGAATAATAAACAACATTTGATTTAGCAGGAAAATGAATGAGAGGGATATGATTATATTTTACATCTTGTTTGGTTTGAAAGTCTTTGGTGACTATTAATTCTCCTCCAATATTTTTGAGATCATAAATTCTAAAAAAATTATCTTTATCTATTTTAGATTTTGAGAGGATAACCATATTATTGACTTTATCCATCAATGCTTTTCCATTTCGACACATTTGTATTTGGTGGTCAACCTGTAATTTTTTTAAAGCTTTACTTCCAGCATTCTTTTTGTAGATTTCATAATTTTTAATGGCTTTATCAAATTGATAGGTTAAATGGTATGCTTTACCTAGGAAGTAATATGCTTCATTTTCTACATCATTTCCTTTTTGAACAGCAAAATTCAAATACTTAAATGCATCTTTCTTTTTATTAGAATTAAATAGCAAACAAGTACCATACTTGTAATTGTAATTAGGACTCCTTGGTTCAAGCGATAATAATCTTAAAAAGAGTGGAGTAGCCTCTAAATATTGTTCTTTTAAAAAATAATCCTGTGCTTTCTTTTCAATATCATCCTTAGTTTCTTGCGTATATCCTATTGAGATTCCAATTAGAATCGTAATTAGGATGATATGTCGTATAAGTTGCATTGCTATGCAGGTAGCATTTTATTTAATTTGTTTACGATTTTTTCTTAAAAAGGTTCATCTTACTCTCATTTCCTTGTAAAAGTCTTTTAATATTTTGATGGTGTAAAGAAACCACGGTTAAAGCAATTACAATACTAAAAATAGCTAGGATCATATTTTCATTGTGAAAAAGAAGATTTACAGCAATAGGAAAGGTAGTTGCAGCGCATATCGAACTGAGAGAAACATAGTTTGAAGTAATGAAAACAATCAAAAAAACCATTGCAATTACTATAGCGGCTAATGGATGTATTCCAATAATTATTCCTAATGAAGTAGCCACCCCTTTTCCACCTTTAAAGCCAACATAAATTGGGAATATATGGCCCACAACGGCCATGATTCCTGCCACAATTTTTAGATGAATAAGATGATCATTATTCCAAGCGTACGAATTGAAAATGAAAGGAAGCAAAACAGCAACTAATCCTTTAAGAATATCAATACTTAGCACAAAAATCCCAGCTTTTTTCCCTAATACACGGAAGGTATTGGTGGCCCCAGCATTTTTGCTGCCTTGTTCACGTATATCCACACCATATTTTAGACGTCCTATCCAAACAGCTGTAGGGATAGAGCCAATTAAATAAGCCAGTATTCCAAATAATATAAAATCCATATCAAATTTTAATTAAAAACGCGTAGAAAATGAATCTTTCCTGCTGAACTTGTTGTTATGTCATAAATAAATCTATTAGTCTTCTTGAGAGAAGGTTTTAAATTAATTACAACTTCGTTAAATTCAGAATCGTCTGTAAAGATACTCATAATGCCGTCTTTTCTATAATCATAATCATAGAAATAGGAATGTAAGCCAGGTACATCCCATAACATGCCAAATCTATCCCCAAAATTAGAACGTTGTTCTGTAAATATTTTCATAGGGATATATTTCATGACAGGTTCTCCAAAGATATTTACAATAGCAATTTCAGAATCAGTAGAAATCAATCCCCGAGTTTGTTCGCCGGATTTCGTAAATGAACGGAGTTTTACTCCTGTGAAAATAATCTCATCTTTAAATTCTTTAGGAACTGTTTTAAATTCTTTTTTCAGTGTGTAATCTGATTTGATTTTATCTGCTGTTTTCTGGTCAATCCAGGTCGCAATTGCTTGCTCCAACGTAGTAGAAGCAAAATCAGCATCCTTCAAGCCATCTACATTCTTAATTTTTACAGCTAAATCTTTAAATGTTTTATCGTCTAGTGGAGCTTTGATAGCTAGGGTAATATTCATATCAGTTTGATCTGTTGAATGGTTGTAATTAATTACACCGACAGCTTCAGTTTGAAATTGATCTAGATCCATACCTAGGCTAATTTTACCATCTCCATTCATAGAACAGGTAGGTGTGTGTAAAGCAATAAAATTACCTTTTTCAGCACGGTTTATTAATTTTTCTTTACTACCAATTTGATATTCCTCTGCAGATTCATTGTATTGCAAAAAGCCACTTGCAGTAATAACAACAGGATCTTTGATCCCGTTTACAGAACTCAAGAATGTTGGATATAAGCTTACACTATCTGTATTTCTAGATTCTCTCCAAAGAATACCAACTGAGATAGGATTCCCTTCTAAATCTGATAATTTTTCTGCCACAGGTATTTGAATATTATTTGGATCTATTTCTGTTTTGAATGACATCCAGTTTCGTTCAAACTTATCACATTCATGATTGACTTTAGTGGCTCCATTAAATACTAAGAATGGGTTTGCCGCTTTCAGTGAAATCTTGCCATAAAAGTCGAAATGTTTACTTAATTTAAAGTTTTCATCTTTCTCTATCGTTCCTTTAGCAACTGTTTGGTAAGAAGAATCTGGTCGAATTTCTGTTAGATGAATGAGCTGTTTCTCGCTGTCTTCTGTTCCATAGAGATAATCACCAGAAGCTTTGTATGCTCTTCGTGCGGTTATTGTGGCATTTACGTTTGTGATTGAGTGGTATTTAGTGATGAAATTAGCAACAATGTTTGCATTACTAAAAGATTCCATCTGGGCATTTTTATGGATAACTACCTTTTGACTATCAGGATAAATCCGCGCATCTGCTACTTCAATAAATTCTACCTGATTACAATAGATAGTTTTTTCTTTTAAAGAATAGTTGGCTTTGGCAGATCTGAATTGAAGTGAATCTTGTTTTGGGTGAATAGAAAAGAAGTTAGGTCCAACTAAATCTAAATCCCCTTCTATATTTATATCTTGTGCATGTTTCTTGCTCTCTAAAGTAAGTTCATCCCTATCCATTAGCCAAGTAAATTGATCAATTTTACAGATATACTTGTTTACAGGAAATTCTACCGTTGATTCACCTGCGTTTGATTTGAACACACCTTTTCTTTCTTTAAAATCTATATTACCGTTGAGATTTGTAGATTTGAAGGCCAGTGGATCTTCTTTCTCCTCTTCATTTATATACGAATTTCTCAGAATAAAATTAGAGGTATCAGCAGAAGCTTTCCAACGACTGAATTTAAAATTGTCTGAAGACATTTCAGCACCTTGAAGAGCTAAAATCCCTTGACCTTTCATTCCTGTTTCACGGATGATAGCTGTTCCGGTAAATTTAGTTTCTTTATTATAGAATACTATTGGCTCTCCAGCAGAACGCGCTTTTAATGTCTTTTTTCTAGGATTGTAACTAATTAAAACATCTGCTCCCTCTGCATCGGGATATTGAATCCCACTTTCTTGTGGTCTGTTTATAAAAGAGGCTATCCCCACCGTAGAGTCAGGTAAAAAAGTAAAAAGTCGTTTGGAAGTAGATGTTGAGTTTAGGAAATTAATAGTACCAGCCCCTTGTAATCCATTATTTGATAACAATATTTTATTATCATATTTGGCATCTGTTCCATAAAATTGGTATCCTTCCTTTGGAGATTCTCTTGAGAAACCTAAGGAATAATCTGCCATTATTTTTAAATCATCTTTAATTTTGGGAAAAATACCAGCCGAAACCAATTCTCCAGAAAAACGGATTGCTTTTTCACTAAATGAATTTAAACTATCCACTGTGAAAGGGGCTATCTCAAAATAGAATCTTTCTTTATCATAAGCACCTAAGTACAATTGTTTCTGGTCATAGAATACTTTTGTTTTTTCTTTAGAGACCAGTATGGGATAGTTATAGAATTCTTTTTTGTTTCCAGAACGATTCAGTACATCATCTATTTTTAACTCTCCTTTAAGACCTGTTATGGAAGATTGTAAAGGAATTTTCTGATCTCCATCTTCTTTACGAAATGGATTTACAGTGAAGAGTGCAATGTCAGAGTCAAAAATATTGAATTTATTATCCTCATAACTGTAATTTCCTTGACTGATTTTTATTTCCCATTTTCCACTGTTAATCCATCCAGTGAATACAATATTCCTATTCTTTTTGATAGTCACCTCATAATTATTAGGGAAAATAGTAGTGTTTTTGCTCGTTGATATATTGATAAAATCTACAGCACTGACGCTCATGTCTAATGAACTTAAGTCTATTTTACCATACTCATTGATTTTAGTTCTTTCTTGATTTTTCTTTTGAGCATTTTGTTGTTCTTGTGTACTCATAGCTTGAGCGTCGATACGGGTAGGGGATAAATTAGATGTGAAAGAAATATTATCATAATCTGATTTGTTAGATCTAGATTTAACAAAATGTTCGGTTTTATCCAAGATGGTTACGATACCTTTTTCTGAATTGTAGGTAATGAACCCTAGTGTAGAAAGCTCAATTAATAAAGATTTTGCCTGCTCTATAGTTCTGTTTAAAGCTGTAGCAGCAACTCCTTCTGTCATATCAAATTTGTCATATTTGTATGCATAATTATAAAGTGCATTTAATGGATTTATTGATTCCATTCCTTGCAAACGTTGATATAATTGCTCATCATAATAATTAAAAGATTCAAAACGTGCCTTTCTTTTTTGATCAGAACCCGCTTTGTCATACGCTAGAATAAGTTCAGATGAGTTTCTTGACCAAGCTATTTCATCTACATATAAATCCATCTTATGATAGGAGTCCACAAATGGAGATTGAGATAAGGTAGAACTTCCTCGAGAGAAAAGAACTTTGTCGCTTTCTTTTTCATAGGAAATATTAAGTCCCGTATGTGTGATAGAATCACCATTTCCAAAATATAAAACAAAGCTAGCCATTGGAGTTAATATTTTCTTAGGATTTATGATAACTCTATCTGACTTAGTTTTAATAAAAGGTGCCCCTTTTCTCATGTATGTTAATTGGGCAGGAGTTTTACTATTTCCAATTCCCACAAAATCACTTCCCTCTAATGAAAATCCGCCTCGGTAGTCAATATCCTGGACAATATTCTTAATTTCAAAATTAGCCTCATAGGAAAAAAATTGAGGATAAGGAAGGTCACCTTCCTTTCCTACGGCTCCTTTTACTGCTCTGTCTGTGAGTTTACCATACATTTTTTTATTAACAAAAGATGTGGTTAATGTTACACTATCTGCTGTAAGGTTAGTAGAACGTAAAGAAATTTGGTAATTGATAAAAGTGGCATAAGTTTGATCCTTAGGCAGACCAACCTTCTCCCAATTAATAGTACCATTGTTTCCTTTCCATTTTCTTTTTCCCATGTCCAACTCTCCATTCGTTTGAGTGACTTTTATTGAATCGGAATAAGGTTCCTTATTTTTAGATGTACCTCTATTTATTGTTTTACAAATAAGCGTGGTATTTGTGAAGTTGATAAAAGGTTCATTCTTTTTATTGATTAATTCAAAATCACCTCCGATACAAAACCATTTAAAATTTTGATCATTTATAATAATATTTCGGAAAAGGAAATCACTTGTTTCACTAAGAAAAGTTTCAATCTTTTTAGGATTCCTGTTTTTCATTAAATCATCAACAAAAGCATGCCATGTAGTATAATTATTATCTAATTTTCCTTTTTTGATAAAGGAATAAACTGCTGTAACATAATTATATGTGTCGGGATATACCTTATGATGGTTTTCAATGAGTAAATCTATATTCTGTGACATTCTTTGGAATACATCTTCGGGGAATTGATTTCCCACCATTAAAAGAGGTCCTAATTCTTTTTCTACAAATTCAAGTGGGACTCTATCTGATGTTGCTCCACTAATTAATTTGATATAATTATTTAAAAATTTATCTCTTTTTATTTGCCCCCATGCAGTATTCATAGAAAGAATTAAGAGTAAAGCAGTAGTAATTAAGACATATCTCTTCATCTAAATAAGTTTTTCTAGTTTTAAAATGGCCCAAGTATCTAAAGTACGGATTTGAGAAGCTCTAAATCCATTTTTCTCAGCCTCAGTCATAAGTGAGATACAGTCAACTTCATAGAAGCCACTCAAGATAAGAGTGCCATGCTCTATACATAACCTTGAATAATTTTCCATTTGTTGCATTAAAACGTTTCGATTAATATTTGCGATTATAACGTCAAATTTTTCGTTTGGTACAACATCAATACTTCCTTTTTTTAATTTGAAATTCTGAATATTGTTACGTTCACAATTTTCTATTGCATTTTCAACAGCGTAATCATCAATGTCATTCCCAAATACATTTCTTGCACCCAATTTCGATGCCAAAATCCCTAAAATGCCTGTACCAGTACCTATGTCAGCTACTGATTTTCCTTTAAAGTCAATTTCTAAAAGTGTTTGACAAAGCAAATAAGTGGTAGGGTGATGTCCTGTCCCAAATGACATTTGAGGTTGTATTTCTAAAGAAATTTTAAAAGAATTATCTTGAGAATGGAAAGGAGCTCTAATTAATAATTCATTTGAAATTTTAATAGGAGTATAATCTGCCTCCCACGTTGCATTCCAATTTTGATGAGGTATTTCAATAGTTTCGTAATGAATCTCAATCTCTTTCCTTGAATACGGGTGGAGTAACTCATCTAATTTGCGCTTGTTGAAATCCCCTTTGGGTATAAATGCTTGAAGCTGCCCATTTTCTTCCATAAAACTGTCAAAACCAATATCAGCTAACTCCTGAGTAAGGATTTCAGCCCAAGGGGAAAAAGGTTTAATATCTAAATTTACTTGAATGTAATCCATTAGTCATTGTAAACTGAAATAATCGAAAGAAAGTCAGTTGATTTAAGAGATGCTCCACCAATTAAACCACCATCAATGTCTGATTTTGAAAAAAGCTCTTGTGCATTTGTAGGATTACAGCTACCACCATACAAGATAGTAGTGGCCTCAGCTGTTTCTAGAGAATATTTATGTTGAATAAGATTTCGAATGTGTTTATGCATTGCATTAGCTTGTTCACTAGTGGCAGTTTTCCCTGTGCCAATTGCCCAGATAGGTTCGTAGGCTATGATAATATTTTTAAAATCAGATTCTGATAGATGAAACAAAGAATTATTTAATTGATGAGCTATGACTTCTTCATGTGCGTCTTGTTCGCGTTGTTGTAAAGATTCCCCACAGCAAAAGAATACAGTTAGCTGATTTTGTAATGCCGCATCTACTTTTTCCTTTAGAAAGATATCTGTTTCATTAAAAAGAAGTCTCCGTTCAGAATGACCTATTAATACTGCACTGCTACCTAGTGTTTTAATTTGCTGCATGCTCACCTCACCCGTAAAAGCACCTTTGGGTTGTGGATGTGCATTTTGTGCCCCAACTTGAACCTGTTTTTTTTGATCGATAATAGATTTTAAGTAAATGGAAGGTACAAAATGATACACTTCGCAGGTGATATTGGATAATGAGGCTTCAATAGCAGAATGAAGTTCTATTGCTTCTTCGTGTGTAAGATTCATTTTCCAATTTCCAGCTACAATCTTCTTTCTCATTCTATTTCTCTATTTTTAACATATTCTGAATCAACCATTCCCAAGAAGGTGTTGACCTGAATGGGAATTTTCCTTTTACCACACCATTATTTAAAACCATAAGAGTTGGATTAGAACGTGTAATGGCTTTGATTTCTGTCTCATCATTTTGCAGTGTCGGTATTATCAGCTCTGTTCTTTTTCTAAAATCATTTACGGCATCCATTGATTCTGTTGAAATCATTACCATAGGGATGTTATTTTCTTTCGCTTTTTGGGCAATTTCTTTTAGTTTATCAATACGCCCAAAATTGGCAGAGGAGAAATTACGACAAAATACAATCAGTATTTGATCTTGACTAAGAATATAATCTTTTAAGCTAATATCAGCAATCTCTTCACTGAGTTGTAAAATAGTATCTCCAACAGTATATATAGCTGTATCAATATCTGGTAAATAAAAATCTTCCAATAACATTGGATAATGATTATTAGAACTGCGCTCAATTAGATCAATGTATTGAACTTGATGATTAGCTAATATTTCAGCAATTGGTTCAAATTCCCTTTCTGTTTCGCTCAATTCACTTACACTAATTGCAGGATCAAACTGTTGAATAGAAGGTAGGATAGCAGGTATAATGGTTTTAGTTTCTCGTTTAGAGAATTTCCACTTTTCTGCATCACCCCAAATAAATTTTGTGCTTTCATCTAATGCTGAAATGGTTGTATCTTTATTTGTTTCAACATTTGTGTACACCATTAAATTTTCATAAACTCCTTCACGACCATCGTTCATGCGTTCAATCAAATTACTACCCACATGATATGGGCGATAATCTTTCAACGGAGAATATAATAAAACATACGAAACAAATATAGCGCACAATGCTGTAGAACTCAGAATGATACCATAGGCATTCCCAAAATATTTCCCGCCTGCTTGTTTTATCCATACACCCACAAGCAATATAACTCCTCCAAAAAGTATAGGGAAAAACCAAGAGAAAATATAAGAGAAAAAGCTAATGAATAGTAGCCCAAACACAATCATAATAATATTCTGATTCTGGGTGTTCAATTCTATTTTTCTTCTAGAAATAAATAAGATAATTACTAAATAAAGTAGTACGATATCTTTCCAATAACTTTCGGCTGGAGTAAGTGAACGACCAATAGATCCTTTCATGGCATCACCAAAACACCCACAATCATCTACACATTGTGTTTTCTTTATCTCTTCAATAGTTACCTTATTCGCTGTTTTGGAAACGATTTTAATATTTTCGTTATGAGCTGCTTGTTCTATTTTAATTTGCGCAATGGGCTCACTTAAAGCGTATGTATCTCTATCAGTGAATGTTGCTGTAGGATCACATTCTTTTGTGTGCCAAGTTAAAAATGTGAAAAACAACATCATAAAGAGCATTAACCAAGTAGAGGTTTTGAATTTAGCACCTAATAAAATTAATGCCCCTAATACTATTTCAAAAATACAAATGATAACGCTAAGTCCAAGCGCATGCTGAATGAGAAATTCTAATGAAAAAGTATCCCAATGAAACCATTCTTTAATACGATAAGCCAAGGCCCCATCTTCGAAGTATTCTTCTAATTTGTATGAAAACCCAATAGGATCATTGGCTTTTATCAAACCAGACACAATAAACAATCCTCCTACAATTATGCGGGATATTTGAGCAAATAAAAACCATCCTTCTAATAAATGAATAGTTATTAATGAAAGCCCCATCAAGCCATATCCCAATAATTTATATGTAGTTGCACTTTCTACAAAGGATGGGTGATATCCCATGACCAAGAAAGTAAGACCTAGTATATTTAAAGCAATAACTATACAATTTATTATTAAAGATTTCCCTGCTAAAGAAGGACGGTTATATCTAGACATTTTCTGTACGTTTTGTAGTTAAATGAATGAGCGAGAAGACGGCATAATTTAATATGTCATAATAGTTGGCGTCAATACCTTCACTGATAATTGTTTTCCCTTGATTGTCTTCAATTTGCTTAATTCGTAATAGTTTCATTAAGATAAGATCGGTAAGAGAAGTTACACGCATATCTCTCCAAGCTTCTCCATAATCATGATTTTTGCTTTCCATGAGTTGTAAAGCATTATCCGTATATTGATTGTAGAAATCTAACACAACTTCACTATCAATTTCTAAAGGAAGCTGACTGCCATTTTCGAATTGAATAAGTGCCATCACACAATAATTTATGATACCAACAAACTCATTTTCAATGTCTTCCCCCACTTTGTTTTCTCCTGTTTCTTGAATCGTACGAATGCGTTGAGCCTTGATAAATATTTGATCAGTAAGAGAGCTAGTTCTTAGTATTCGCCATGCAGTTCCATAATCTTTCGTTTTCTTTTGAAAAATTTCACGACACATGGAAATAACTTTTGTATATTGTTCAACCGTTTTTGACATATTTTTGTCATAAATAAATTATGGAGGGGAAAGATACAAAATATCGATTAAATAAGCAGATTATTTGCAAAGATAATTTAATAGATCTGTCTTTTCCATTAGTTATGGGAGTGATTAATGTTACGCCTGATTCTTTTTATAAAGGAAGTCGCAATGATAGTGTAAATACTGTTCTGAATCGTGTCAAGATAATGGTAGATCAGGGGGTTGATATTATTGATGTAGGTGGAATTTCCACACGTTCTGGTGCAGATTTAATGACTGAAAAAGAAGAGTTAGAACGAATACTTCCTGTCATTCAGGAAATACGTCAGAAATACCCAAATTTGTTAGTAAGCATAGATACGTTCCGTTCGTCTGTGGCAAAGCAGGCTGTAGAATGTGGTGCACATATAATTAATGATGTGTATGGTGGAAGGATGGACAGTAAGATGTTTGAAGTTGTTGCTGAATTAAATGTTCCATATATTCTGATGCACTCTCGAGGGGACGCTTCTAATATGCAATCATTATGTTATTATGAGGATGTTGTTCAGGATGTTATTTTAGAGCTTAGTAAGGCAATAAAAAACCTTCGTGAATTAGGTGTTAAGGATGTAATTATTGATCCAGGTTTTGGGTTTGCGAAAAATTTAGAACAAAACTATGAATTAATGAGAGGTCTTTCGTATTTAGAATTGTTGAACTGTCCTTTATTAGTTGGGATATCTAGAAAGTCTATGGTGTATAAATTTTTAGAATGTTCCCCGGAAACTGCATTGAATGGAACAACTGTGCTCAATACAATAGCCTTGTTAAATAACACCTCCATCATACGTGTGCATGACGTAAAAGAGGCTCGTGAAACTATTAAAATAATAACAGAATATCAAAATATAAAATAAGATGGGGTTTGAAGGGAATTTATATGAGGTGTTGTTTGAGGCAATTAGTGAAGGATTATTATTGGTAGATGATAGAGGGATTATCATAGAATCAAATAAGATGAGTGCTGCTATGTTTGGTTATGAAGAAGGAGAATTGATAGGGAAATGCATTGAAGTCCTTGTCCCTGATGGGGCAAAAAAGGCTCATGAGGAATACAGGAATATGTATAATAATCAGCCTAAAGCTCGACCAATGGGGGCTAATATTAAATTGGATGGCGTAAAGAAAGATAAATCTCAATTCCCTGTGCAAATTAGTTTAACTCCACTGAAAAATGAGGAAGGCAAGAATTTTATAATAACGCTTATTTCTGATATTACCGAAAGGAGAGAGAATGAAGAAAATCTCTATAAGCTTAGGGAGTCACTCGAACAGCAAGTAAGAGATAGAACTAAAAAATTAAGAGAAAGTGAGCAATTGTATAAATCCATTGCTCGAAATTTCCCAAGTGGTGTAATTAGTATCTTCGATAGCTCATATAAATATTTATTTGCTGAGGGACAGGCATTATATGAATTGGGGATTGAAACATCAGATCTTATAGGGTTAGATTATTTGAGTAGGATTGATGAACGTGCCAGAGATCAGGTAAAGGAAGAGTTGGATAAAGTTTTTCAAGGTGATTCTAATGATTTTGAGGTTACTGTAGGTGGTCAGACTTATTTATTAAATGCTGTACCACTCTCAGAAGATACTAAAAATATAGATAAGATATTAGTAGTTGAAAAAAATATCACTGCACAGATAGAGGTTGCCAAAAAATTAGAAGATAATTTAAATCAAGAAAGAGAATTAGCAGATATGAAGTCTCGATTTGTATCTATGGCTTCTCATGAATTTAGAACACCTTTAACTACAATTAACTCTTCTGCTAGTTTAATTCGTAAATATCTTGAGAAAGGATGGTACGAAAAAATTGATAAGCATGTTGATAAGATTCAAAATTCTGTACATAATCTAACATCAATCTTAAATGATTTCTTATCCTTTGAAAAGTTAGAAGCTGATAAAGTAAACGTTCTAATGGGTGATTGTGATATAGCTGAAATATTAATGGAAACATTTGATGAAATGTCAACAGTCATGAAAGTGAATCAGGTTATTAAGTATAATGGACCTAATAATCTACTCTTTTTTACAGATGGGCAACTTTTAAAGAATACAATGCTTAATCTCCTTTCTAATGCGATAAAGTATTCAAAAGAAGATGGAGAAATCATCGTGACACTAATTGGGGATGAAGATGATATTAAAATATCGATTCAGGATTTTGGGCTAGGAATTCCTGTTAAAGATCAAAAGAATTTGTTCTCACGATTTTTTAGAGCAGAGAATGTTACTAATATAGAAGGAACAGGTTTAGGATTAATTATAGTGCGGCGATATTTGGATTTGTTAAACGGTGAAATTAATTTTAAATCTGAAGAAGGTGAGGGAACAACTTTTTATATAACTTTATCAAAAATTTAAAACGAATAGATGAATAAAATTGCGGTTATCGAAGATAACTACGAGATGAGAGAGAATATCATTGAGATGCTTGAGTTGGCAGGATATGGTGTTGTAGAGGCATCTAATGGTAGGGAAGGAGTGGAGCTTGTTAAGAAAGAGCTTCCAGATTTGATTATATGTGATATCATGATGCCGGAATTGGATGGCTATGAAGTCTTATATCAGTTAAGTATGTTCCCCGAAACACGTGGAATACCCTTTATTTTCTTATCTGCTAAATCTGAACGCTCTGATTTTCGGAAAGGGATGAATTTAGGGGCAGATGATTATATCACGAAGCCATTTGAAGAAAAGGAATTAATAGAAGCAATTAACTCTCGTTTGAAAAAGAGGCAACGTTTCCACTCAGTTATGGAGGCCGACGATAAATGGAAGAGTTTTAAGGATACGGTGCACGATTTAACGGGATTGGACGAGTTAAGAGAACGAGCGTCAATTAAATCGTTTGGTAGAAGAGAAACTATATATATGGAGAAAGACACACCTCGTTTCTTATATTATATAAAAGAAGGACATGTCCGTAGTTTTAAAGCAACTAAAGATGATAAAGAATTGGTTACTGGAATTTATGGACCTGGAGAATTTTTTGGATATATCGATTTGTTGTCCCCTGGAAAGTATAATGAATCGGCTATTGCAATCGAGGGAGCTAAAGTATCTATTGTTGAAAAAGATGAATTTGAAAAATTAATTCTATCAGACAAGGATGTGTCAGTTAATTTCATAAAATTATTGGCTGGCAGCATCGTGGATAAGGAAAATGAATTAGTTAGTTTAGCTTATAATACGGTGAGAAAAAGAGTTGCAAATTCGCTTGCTAAATTATACACACAATATAAAAAAGGCTTAGCAGATAGAGTTGAGGTAGTTGTTACGCGCGATGAATTAGCGAGTATGGTAGGTACAGCTACGGAATCAGTCATTCGAATCTTGAGTGAATTTAAAAAGGATGGATATATCAAAACGAAAGGATCACTTATCACTATTTTAGATTACGAATCTCTAAGAGATTATAAATATTAGCAAATACTTGGCATTCTCTATAGATTGATAAAAATAATCTTATTGATTATTAGTTGATTATATAATA